>CAIVIS010000344.1 GCA_903906055.1 uncultured Acidimicrobiaceae bacterium | reverse complement strand
TTGCGTGACACCGGCCAGCCACGTGGCAGCCGGCTTCATGACGAGGACGGCGCTCAAGCTCGTTTGATCGGGGCCATGCGCAGCAGAAGTTTCTTCCGCCCGACCGAGGTGAAGATGACCTCAGCCTCGGCATCGTCCCCGGACCCGCCGGCGGCGACCACTCGGCCCTCGCCCCATGTGCCGTGGACTACTAGGTCGCCCACGACCAGTTCCAGCAACTCGGCGCCGGTCGACTCCGCCACCCGCTTGCGCCGGCCGTTGGCGTCGAAGGCCGACTCCCCCGGGGACACGCCGCTGCCGAAGACCGAACGACCGGGTGTGCCCTGGCGCTCCTCGGGTGCCGAGGAGCGCCGGAACGACCCGGACGACCCACCGAGGCTCGAACCCGACGATCCCCAGCCGCGCTCGACGGCGACGTCGCGTACCAGCTCGGCCGGGATCTCATTGAGGAAGCGGCTCGGGATGTTGGAGCTGGTGTTCCCCCACAGCATCCGACTCCAGGCGTGGGATACGTAGAGATGGCGCTCGGCCCGGGTGATGCCCACGTAGCAGAGGCGGCGCTCTTCTTCGAGTTCGACCGGGTCACCGAGCGAGCGCATGTGCGGAAAGATCCCGTCCTCCATGCCGACCAGGAACACGGCCGGAAACTCGAGTCCCTTGGCGATGTGCATGGTCATCAACGAGACCGTGGTGCCGTCGCCGCCGAGCTGGTCCGAGTCGGCCACCAAGGCGGCCGCCTCCAGGAACTCGGCCAGTGTGCGGTACTCCCCAGCCACCCCGACCAGCTCGTCCACGTTCTCCACCCGACCGAGCGCCTCGATGGTGCCGTCCGACAAGAGCTCGCTGCGGTAGCCGGTGCGCTCCACGATGGCCGTCACCAACTCGCCGGGACCGAGGAGGGTGATGGCTGGGCTGTCGGCTTCGGGCTGTGCGCTGCCTGCCGCTTCGCTGGAGTTGGTGCCACCGGCGCTGGCACCACCAGGACCAGCACTCTGTTCCAAATCGGGGGCGAACCCAGGGGCGAGCGCATCGCCGTCGGCGTCCACCAGGTCGGGCACGGCCATCTGCGTGCGCAGGTCAGCCAGCAGGTCGGCCAGGTCCTCCAGCGACTTGCCCGCCTTGCCGCCCAACCCGGCCTCGCCGGCCTCGGCCACGGCGTCGCCGAAGGAGACCCCCTGGCGGCCAGCCCATCCAGACAGCTTGGCCACCGACGTGTCGCCCACGCCGCGTTTGGGCACGTTCACGATGCGGCGCCAGCTCACCTCGTCGTCCGGGTTGACCAGCACCCGCAGGTAGGCCAGGACGTCCTTGACCTCCTTGCGGTCGTAGAACTTGGTGCCGCCCACCACCTTGTAGGGCACCTCGGCGCGGACCATGGCCTCTTCCAATGCCCGGCTCTGGGCGTTGGTCCGGTAGAAAATGGCCACGTCGCCCCACTTGAGGGACTGGTCGGACCGCAGACGGATGATCTCGTGGGCCACCCACTCGGCCTCGTCGTGCTCGTCCTCAGCCCGGTAGCGAACGATCTGGTCGCCGGCCCCCTGCTCGGTCCACAACGACTTGGGCTTGCGGGAGACGTTGTTGGTGATGACGGCGTTGGCCGCATCCAAAATGGTCTGGGTAGAGCGGAAGTTCTGGTCGAGGGTGACGGCCGTGGCATCCGGAAACGCCTTTTCGAAGTCGAGGATGTTGGAGATGTCCGCACCCCGGAACCGGTAGACCGACTGGTCGCTGTCCCCCACCACCACGATGTTGCGGTGTCCGCCGGCGAGTTGCACAGCCAACGCGTTCTGCACGGCGTTGGTGTCCTGATACTCGTCGATCAGGATGTGGGTGAACCGTCCCCGGTAGTGCTCGAGCACGTCGGGGTGCTCGTTGAACAGACGGACCGCGTTGAGCAGCAGGTCGTCGAAGTCCATGGCATTGGCCGCCAGCATCCGCCGCTGATAGAGGTCGAAGACGTCGGCAATGCGGCGGTCGAAGATGGAGATGGCCGCTTGGCGGAACTCGACCGGCCCCTGCTGGCGCGACTTGGCCTGGCTGATCTGGCCGAGCATCGAGCGCGGCGACATCTTCTTGGTGTCGATGTCGAGCTCGCGGGCGATGATCTCGACCAAGCGGCGCGAGTCGGCATCGTCGTAGATGGTGAAACTGCCCTTGTAGCCGAGCCGGTCGCCATGGGCCCGCAGGATCCGCACGCACGCCGAGTGGAAGGTCGAGACCCACATGCGCCCCGCTCGGGGCCCGACCAGCTCGGCGACCCGGTGCTTCATCTCACCGGCCGCCTTATTGGTGAAGGTGATGGCCAGGATCTGCCAGGGGGCGGCATCGCCGCTGGCGATGAGGTGGGCGATCCTGCGGGTGAGCACTCTCGTCTTACCGGATCCGGCCCCGGCCACGATCAGCAGTGGCCCGCCGCGGTGGACGACGGATGCCGTCTGGGGAGGTGTGAGTCCGACGATGAGCTCTTCTCGGCCGACCGGCTCGAACGGAGGCGCTGCGCCAAAGGCCATCTGACCGCTGTCGGGGTGCTGGCCGGGGCCCCCGCCCCAGGTGGTCACTCCCACTCGATGGTGCCGGGCGGCTTGGACGTGATGTCCAGTGCCACCCGGTTGACGCCCTCGACCTCGTTGATGATGCGAGAGGAGAGGCGCTCGAGGAGGTCGTAGGGCAGTCGTGCCCAATCTGCCGTCATGGCATCGTCGCTGGTGACGGCCCGGATGATGATCGGATAGGCGTACGTACGCCCGTCCCCCATCACGCCGACGGTGCGCACCGCAGGCAGAACGGCGAAGCTCTGCCACAGCTCACGGTAGAGGCCGGCCTTGCGGACCTCCTCGACCACGATGGCATCGGCGGCCCGAAGGATCTCGGCTCGCTCCTGGGTTACCTCACCCACGATGCGGACGGCCAGCCCCGGTCCGGGGAACGGCTGGCGCCACACGATGTCGGTGGGCAGGCCCAGCTCCTCGCCCACGGCGCGGACCTCGTCCTTGAACAACAAGCGCAGCGGTTCGACCAGATCGAAGGCCAGGTCGTCGGGCAGGCCGCCCACGTTGTGGTGAGACTTGATGGTGGCAGCCGTGCCGAAACCGGACTCGATCACGTCGGGGTAGAGGGTCCCTTGGACCAGGTAGCCCGATGGCTCGTCGTCGGCGCCGTCACCCTCTTCGAGGTGACCCTTCTCGACCACCAGGTCGCGAGCCACCTCCTCGAAGATGCGGATGAAGAGCTCACCGATGATCTTGCGCTTCCGCTCGGGGTCGGTCACCCCGGCGAGGGCCTCGAAGAATCGGTCGGCGGCCTTCACGTGAACCAGGTCGATGTGGAACTGGCGGCGGAAGGTCTCCTCCACCTGCTCGGACTCGTTGGCCCGCATGAGCCCGGTGTCGACGTAGACACAGGTGAGCTGGTCACCGATGGCCTTGTGCACCAGGGCGGCCGCTACCGCCGAGTCGACTCCTCCGGACAGGGCGCACAGCACCGGAGAGTTGCCCACCTGGGCTTGGACTGCGGCCACCTGGCTCTCGATGATCGAGGTGTGGGTCCACGACGGCGGGCAGTGGCAGATGTCGTACAAGAAGCGCTCGAGCAGGTCGCGGCCGTGCTCGGTGTGGACCACTTCGGGGTGGAACTGGACACCGAAGATTCCCCGGTCGGGGTCGTGGAGGGCAGCCACCGGGGCGTCGGGGCAGCTGGCGGTGGCCACGAAGCCCTCGGGCACCTGGGTGATGGCGTCCCCGTGGCTCATCCACACCTCGGCCGACTCGGGCCAGTCAGTGAAGATCGGCGACGAGCCGGTGACGGTCAGCGGGGTGCGTCCATACTCGCCACGTCCGGTGCGAGCTACCTCGCCACCCAGTTGCTGGGTGATGAGCTGAGCGCCGTAACAGATGCCCAGGATGGGAATCCCGAGGTCGTAGATGGCCGGATCGATGGACGGCGCCGGGGTCTCGTTGACCGACTTCGGGCCGCCGGACAAGATGATGCCGGAGGGCCGACGGGCGGCGAACTCGGCTGCGCTGGTCGTGTGCGGGACGATTTCGGAGTAGACGTGGGCCTCGCGGACCCGGCGGGCGATCAGCTGCGCGTACTGGGCGCCGAAGTCGACGACGAGGACCGGACCCTCGCGAGGGTCGTCAGTGGGAACGGAAGGGCTCAATGGCCCATGCCGACGCCCTGCGCACGCTGCAGGTCCTTGCCCTCGGTCTGGAGCGCGGGGGCCACCATGACCTCTGCCTTCTGGAACTCCTTGACCGTCTGGTAGCCGCACGTAGCCATGGCGGTACGCAGGGCACCGAACAGGTTCATGCGGCCGTCGTTCTCATGGGCCGGGCCCAGGAGGATCTCTTGGAGCGTGCCCCGAGTGGTGGTCTTGACCCGTGCACCACGAGGGAGCGTCGGGTGGAAGGTGGCCATGCCCCAGTGGAAGCCGCGGGCCGGAGCCTCGACTGCGGACGACAGGGGCGAGCCGAGCATGACCGCATCGGCGCCGCAGGCGACCGCCTTGGCGATGTCGCCACCCTTGGACATGCCGCCGTCGGCGATGACATGGACGTAGACGCCGGTCTCGTCGAGGTGACGCATCCGGGCTCCGGCCACATCGGCGATGGCCGTGGCTTGGGGGACCCCGATACCGAGCACGCCCCGGGTGGTGCAGGCATTGCCGGGACCGACGCCGACGAGCACGCCGACCGCACCGGTGCGCATGAGGTGGAGACCTGCTTGGTACGACGCACAGCCACCGACGATGACCGGAACCTCGAACTCGCGGATGAACCGCTTGAGGTTGAGCGGCTCGACCGTCTTGGAGACATGCTCGGCCGAGACGACCGTGCCCTGGATGACCAGGATGTCGAGCTCGGCGGCCAACAAGGCGGGGGCGAACATGGTGGTCTTCTGGGGGGTGACCGAGGCGGCGGTGGTGATGCCGGCCGCCTTCATCTCCTGGATGCGCTGGGTGACCAGGTCGAGTTGCACCGGCTCGGAGTACATCTGCTGCATCCGGGAGGTGGCCTTCTCCGTCGGCAGTTCACGGATCTCGTCGAAGAGCGCAGACGGGTCCTCGTAGCGGGTCCACAGGCCCTCGAGGTTCAGTACGCCGAGTCCGCCGAGGCGACCAATTTCGATGGCGGTCGAAGGGCTGACCACGCCGTCCATGGCCGAGGCCATGAGGGGGAGTTCGAACTTGTAGGCATCGATCTGCCAGCTGACGTCGACATCTTCGGGGTCGCGGGTGCGACGGCTCGGGACGATGGCGATGTCATCGAACCCGTAGGCCCTCCGTCCCGACTTGAAGATGCCAATTTCTAGCTCAGCCACTGAAATGTCCTCCGGACCCTGGTTGCGATTCGACGTGCCTCACGAACGGTGGCAGCTCCAACACTGCGCCGACCGACCTGGCCCTACGATACCGCCTGCGCGGCGGGCCCGTATCCGGCTCCGATCAGTCGATCGGGTGCCCCGGTCATCGGATCATCGCCGGCGGGGTGATGAGGGGCCCGGCACCTCGAGGACCAGGCATAGGAGCTCGGTCAGCACCCGGGCCGTAGCGCCCCAGATGGTTTCATCAGCCACGCTGAAGAACCACACGGGGAACTCACCGCCGAGCTCTCCGTCGACCCCGTTGCGCCCCGGGACGGCCCACAGCTCCTCGGCGAACACCCCGTCGGCCAGTAGATCGGCGAGGGCCACGTCGAAGACTCGGGACACCTCATCGGGGGCGGGTGACGTGACCGGACGGCTGTCCAATACGGCCACCACCGGGGTCATCAGGGTGTTGGACGAGACGGTGGGCATGGCCGTCAGGTGGCCGACGATCTGCACCAGGGCGGGGTCGAGGCCGACCTCCTCGTGCGCTTCGCGGCGGGCCCCTTCATCGATCCCCTCATCAGCGTCGAGCTTGCCCCCGGGGAAGGCCACCTCGCCCTGGTGGGACCGCAGGCGTGAGGAACGGACAGTGAGCAGCACCCGGGCCTCGCCATCCTCTTCGAACAAGGCCACCAGGACGGCGGCAGGGTTGGCATCAGGAAACGCGCCAGCAAACGAACGAGAGAACTCGGAAACCTCGGCGGCGACGGTATCGGCATCGGCCGCTCGGTCCCTCGAGGTGACGGCGGATACGACGGTGTCGAGCCGCACGGACGATCGAACGTCGACGCCGAGGTGCGCCCAGGGCGCGTCTCCGCCGAGCCGGTGCGACGGCGGTCGGGGGATCTCCTGGGGGCCGGTCCGGTGCCGGGGATCAGTGGGCGACATCACCCGTGAGACTAGGGGCACCGAGTCGTCGGGCCTGCCGGCAGTTACTCCGGGGTCCGGTAGCAGAAACGATCGTTCGGTACGATGGGAACGCAGCGGCGGCTCGGTCTTGGGACGCCCGGACAGGAGCAGCCCTGTGTCTGATCAGCAAGCAGCACCGGAAGGTCGGATCCAGTTCCCGATCACCACAGCGCTCGAGTTTCCCGAGTGGACCATCGAGCACAACATCGGCCTGGTGTTCGGACTCGTGGTGCGATCCATGGGGGCAGCCAAGGGGTTCACGGCCGGTTTCAAAGCCCTGGCTGGGGGCGAGGTCAAGCAGTACACCAAGCTCCTCGAGGACACCCGTCGCCACGCCCTCGACCGGATGATCGAAAATGCCCAGGTGGCCGGAGCGAATGCCGTCATCAGCTTCCGGTTCGACAGCTCCGAAATCGGCCAGTCGCTGACCGAGATCGTCGCCTACGGCACCGGTGTCGTCGTGGGGCCGAAGCAATGATCATCATCTGGGCCCTGTTGGGCATCGCCGTACTGGTCGCCGTCATCTGGAGCCTGTTCGTCCGACGGCACGGCGAATCGGATCAACCTGAGTCGGGCTGGGTCCCCACCGACGAGGTGTTCACCGACCCGGGTACAGACCGCAAGATGCGGGTGTGGACCGACCCGGCCGGAGACCGGCACTACGTGCCCGACCGATGATCCAGTAGAGGACCCACAGGCCCTTCTGCGGCCTTGACGCCTCGCTGGTCTGCCCAGACTGGACGATGACCCGGTCCGGGCCGCCGTGATCTTTGGATCCCACACCGAAACACCCCCCTGCCGGTGGACGCCGAGGTGGCACGCACCTTTGCCCGTATCGTGGCCGATCTCCGGTCCCGAAACCGGCGAGTTCCAGTGCTCGACGCCCTCATCGCCGCCACCGCCATCGTCCACGAACGACCAGTGGTGACCTAGGACCGAGACTACGAAGCGATCAAAGGGCTCCAGGTCTTCATGGTGTGATTGCCCCCGGACGCGACAATGACCGGACCCGAGGGCCCGGCCATCGTCTGCGATACGTGCTGCCTCGTGCTGTTCGAAACAGCCCGGTGCAGCGTGCCGGCCCATACTGCGGGCCGGCGGTGTGACTACATCATGCCGCCCATGCCACCCATGCCGCCCATGCCGCCGCCCATGGCAGCGGCAGCAGCAGCAGCGCCGCCGTCACCCTTCTCGGGCTTGTCGGCGACGAGCGCCTCGGTGGTCAGCAGGAGTCCGGCGATGGAGGCCGCGTTCTGCAGTGCAGAGCGGGTCACCTTGGCCGGGTCGATGACGCCGGCCTTGACCAGGTCCTCGAGCTCGCCCGTGGCGGCGTTCAGGCCGATGTGGCCCTTCTTGCTCTCCACTTCCTTGACGTAGACCGAACCCTCGAGGCCAGCGTTGTTGGCGATGGCCTCCAACGGTGCAGCCAGAGCCTTCAGCACGATGGTGGCGCCAGTGGCCTCGTCACCCTCCAGGGTGTCGATGACGGCCTGCACGGCGGCACGCGAGCGGACCAGTGCGGTACCGCCACCGGCCACGATGCCCTCTTCGACTGCGGCCCGGGTGGCGGAGAGTGCATCTTCGATGCGGTGCTTCTTCTCCTTGAGTTCCACCTCGGTGGCTGCTCCGACCTTGACCACGGCTACGCCGCCAGCCAGCTTGGCCAGCCGCTCCTGCAGCTTCTCGCGGTCCCAGTCGGAATCGGTGTCGTCGATCTCGCGCTTGATCTGAGCGATCCGTCCCTTGACGTCGTCAGCGGACCCGCCGCCCTCGATGAGGGTGGTGTTGTCCTTGGTGACGATGACGCGACGGGCACTGCCCAGCAGGTCCACGGTGGTGGTGTCGAGCTTCAGGCCGATCTCCTCAGAGATCACCTGGGCACCGGACAGCACGGCCATGTCCTGGAGCATCGCCTTGCGGCGCTCACCGAATCCGGGGGCCTTGACGGCGACCGAGGTGAACGTGCCACGGATCTTGTTGACGACCAGGGTGGCCAGAGCCTCGCCCTCGATGTCCTCAGCGATGATCAGCAGCGGCTTGCCGGTCTGCATGACCTTCTCGAGGACGGGAACCAGGTCGTGGACGGCGCTGATCTTGCCGTTGACGAAGAGGATCAAGGGGTCGTCCAGGACGGCCTCCTGGCGCTCGGCGTCAGTGACGAAGTACGGGGAGAGGTAGCCCTTGTCGAACTGCATGCCCTCGGTGAACTCGAGCTCGATGCCGAACGTGTTGGACTCTTCGACCGTGACGGTCCCGTCCTTGCCGACGCGGTCGATGGCGTCAGCCAGGACCTCGCCGATGGCCGAGTCGGCCGCGGAAATGGAGGCCACCTGGGCGATCTCCGTCTTCGAGTCGATCTCTTTGGCCTGCTTCTTGATCGAAGCGACCGCGGCGGCAACACCCTTGTCGATTCCCTTGCGGAGACCGAGGGGGTTGGCTCCGGCAGCCACGTTACGCAGTCCCTGGCGGATAAGCGCCTGGGCCAGCACGGTGGCCGTCGTGGTTCCGTCACCGGCGACGTCGTTGGTCTTGGTGGCGACTTCCTTGACGAGCTGGGCGCCCATGTTCTCGAAGGGGTCCTCGAGCTCTACCTCACGGGCGATGGACACGCCATCGTTGGTGATGGTGGGAGCACCGAACTTCTTCTCGATCACGACGTTGCGGCCCTTCGGCCCGAGCGTCACCTTGACTACGTCGGCCAGCTTGTTGACGCCGGCCTCGAGGCCGCGGCGGGCGGCCTCGTCGAACTTGAGCATCTTGGCCATTACTTCGTCACCTTGGCCAGGATGTCGCGGCTCGAAAGGATCAGCAGATCCTTGCCGTCAGCGCTGATCTCGGTGCCTCCGTACTTGGAGTAGACGACGGTGTCGCCGACCTTGATGTCAAGAGGGATGAGCTCGCCGGTCGTCTCGGAGCGGCGGCCAGGGCCGACGGCGAGAACTTCACCCTGCTGGGGCTTCTCTTTGGCGGTGTCGGGGATGACCAGACCGGAAGCGGTGGTCTCCTCGGACTCGCCGGGCTGGACGACGATGCGGTCGTCGAGGGGGTACAGACTCATGATTCGGGCCTCCTGTGGCACGTTTGGCAGTCGAGGGTTGAGAGTGCCAACGATACCCGGCCCAGCCTCGGTTGGCAACCGCGCCCCTAGAGTGCCAGCCAGCCCCATCGATGCCCTGGTCGGGCGCCTGTTCGGGCGCCAGGCAGGCCAGGGGCCGTGCTGCTCAGGACGTGCTGCTCAGGACGTGCAGTTCAAACGGTGGAGACCAGTCGCAGGTTGGGATCGGCAGCCAGCGTCAAGGGACTGCGGTCCCCGTGATGCAGGCGCCAGTAGCCGGCAGCGGCCACCATGGCGGCATTATCGGTGCACAGGGCCCGGCTGGGCAGGAATGCCCCGATGCCGTCTTCGGCACAGGCCTGTTCGATCCGGGCCCGCAGCAACGAGTTGGCGGCCACGCCTCCGGCCAGGCAGATGGCTCGGGCCCCGACATCGGCTGCGGCAGCCCGGGCTCGGGTGACCAGCACGTCCACCACTGCCTCCTGGAACGAGGCGGCTACGTCGGCGGTCGAGGCTTCGGGCTCCTTGCGCACCTTGTTGACGACCGAAGTCTTGAGACCGCTGAACGAGAAGTCGTAGCCGTCTCCGGGCATCGATCGAGGAAAGGCGTAGGCCTTGGGGTTCCCCTGCGGTGCGAGGGCATCGATGGCTGGGCCGCCTGGGTAGCCCAGGCCGATGAACCGGGCCACTTTGTCGAAGGCCTCACCGGCGGCGTCATCGATGGTGCTGCCCATGAGCCGGTACTCGCCGGGGGCGGTGACCTCGATCACCAAGGTGTGGCCACCCGAGACCAAGAGGACCAGCAGCGGCCAGCCCAGGTCGGGCTGCTCGAGCAGCGAAGCGAAGAGGTGGGCTTCGAGGTGGTTGACCCCGACCAGCGGCACCCCCCACGCCATCGACAGCGCCTTGGCCTCGGCCACCCCCACCAGGAGCGACCCGATGAGGCCGGGTCCATGCGTGACGGCAATACCGTCGATACCTCGGCCGGTGTGGTCGGAACCGGCCTGCTCGAGGGCGTCGGCCAGGACCGGGGTGAGCAGCTCCACGTGGGCGCGGCCGGCGAGTTCAGGCACCACTCCGCCATAGCGAGCGTGCAGGTCGATCTGGCTGGAGACCACCGAGGAGACGATGGTGGTGCCGCCCTCCACGACCGAGGCGGCTGTTTCGTCGCATGAGGTTTCGATGCCGAGGACTCGGCGGATCGGATGCGAGTCGTCGATGGTCGTCGATGCGGCGGTCACGCAGTGGAGATTAGCCACGGGCAGCAGCCGAGTCAGCCGGGTCGTGTCCCGGCCGGGCGCTACGACTGGATCGGGCAGAACCGAGTCCGAACGAACGCGCAAAGTGATGCGGAAGATGACGGTAAGGATGAAGGTAACGATGACGGCGCTTTGTACGCCTATGGATATTACAATGCACACTATGGGATCAGCAGCCACAGCCAAGGTGTCACACAGAGGGCAGGTGAACCTCCCGGCCGAACTGCGTCACCGGTGGGGGATCGCCGACGGGGGCGACATCGCCATCATCGACATGGGCGACGCGGCCCTGATCATCCCCGGGGGGATGGACGCCGCGCGAGCAGAGTTGCGTCGGGTGCTCGCTGACGGAGCCTACGGTGCAGGCCTCGCCGCCATCGACGACCCCGATCTTGCTGTCTGAACGGACCGGGCCGCTCCTGCTCGACGATCGGGCGCTGGTGGCCCTGATCGCAGGCGAGGCGCTACCGCTGGCGGCGGCAGCCGAGTGCTTCACTACGACGTACTTCTACTATCGCGCCTGTCGGGCGGTCGTCCTGGGCGCCAGAGGGCATCTCTCGGGACCATTTGCTCGCTTGGACCAGTCACGGCGGGCCTGGGCGCTGCAATCAATGCTCGTCCTCCCCGCCGAGGTCAGACTTCCCGAGCCGCGAGCCATCGTGCCGATGATGGTGGACATCCAACGCCGGCACCCGCACCTCAACGTGCTGTCTACCGAGGCCGCAGCTGCTGCCCTGGTGCTGCGAGCAACCATGGTGATCACACGAGCGACGGTCGAAGGCCAGCTCGGGGCGGTCCTACACGCCGAGGGCGTCGACTTCGACATCGTCGACCTCCCCTAAACGGCCCCGCGTGGCATGCGAACCAATGCCGCGGCCGCGCTGGCCGGGCCGGGCGATACGGCTAGGTGCGCCGGTCGACCAGGACAAACGGTGCCAGCGAGCCCTCGATGGCGCTCAATCGTTGCGCATACTCGCCGGTGTCGATGTCCCGGACCCACATGATCAGCGCGTCGCCGCCTTGGGGGTAGTAGTTCGGGCGCACACCCACCGGTGCCATCCCGAACCGACGGTAGAGGGCGATGGCCGGCTCGTTGCCCACCCGCACCTCCAGAGTCAGGTGGGCCGACCCGCGGGCCAGGGCGGTGCGCACCAGGTCGCACATGAGCAACGTGCCCAGCCGTCGGCCCTGCCACAGGGGGTCCACGCCGACGTTGTTGACGTGCGCCTCGTCATCGATCGACATCTGCCCGGCATAGCCCACCAGCTGGTTGCCGACCCAGGCAGCCCGGTAGGCCCGCGACGTGCGCTGGTCCAGCTCTTCTTCGAACAGGCGCTTGGACCACGGCTCGTCGAATACCTGCCCCTCGATCCTCAGCACCGACCTCAGATCCCGAGCGCGCATCGGGGCGATCACCACGGGGAGCTGGCCATGGTCAGCCCCCGGGGGGATGGGGCCATCACCTCCGCCGGGGGGGACTGCTCCGCCGGGAACTCCGGGGCCGCCAGGGGGCAGGATCACGGCCGGCCGTCCGCGGCGGGCGGGGCCGTACGCTGTGGGGCGCGCTCCTCCCAGTTGATCTTGGCATCGGCGTGGCGCCGGTAGTCGGGCAGCAGCTCTCCCGAGGGAACGGGCAACGCTCCTGCGGCCAGGCGGCGGGATGCCAGCCGCGCCAAGGTGGTCGGCGACGGCGCAGACACCTGGCTGGCCAGCGCGCAGTCGACACCGGGTCGAGGAGCCAACAGGTCGAGGTAGCGGACGGCACCATCGCCCACCACCAGCACCGGACCCTCGGACGCCATGGCGTCGAGCCAGGCCACCAGCTCGTCAGGGTCCAAGGCCTCGTTCCGGTCGTCCCGCACATCTGTGGGGTCTGGGATGGCTCCCCCTGGGATGGTCCCGGCCGAGTTGGCGCCGAAGTCGTAGGCGGCGGCAAAGACCTCACGGCGACGGGCGTCCACCACGGCTACTACCCGGGCAGCCCGATCCGGTCCGGCCAGGTCGAGTGCGGCCGCGGCCAGGATGTCCAGACTGGTCACAGCGACCACGCCGAGCCCGAGGGCTTGGCCGAGGGCCTTGGCCGTGGCCACTCCCACCCGCAGTCCAGTAAACAGGCCGGGTCCGATGTCGACGGCAAGTGCGCCCACATCGGCCAGCACGCACCCGGACAGGGCGCAGACCTCCTCGATGGCCGGAGCCAGCAGCTCGGCATGCGCCCGGCCCCCTAGGTGGCTGCGCTCGACTGCGCTGCCCGATCCAGGATCAGCCCCACCGGAAGGATCGTCGGGGCGCAGCAGGGCGGCGCCCACCAGGTCGGTGGCCGACTCGATGGCCAACACGATGGGTCGGGTCGATCCGGGAACATTCATGGTTACATCCACAGTCACTTCCCCATACTCCATGGCTCCAGCGCTACCGCCAGGGCCGACCATCGATCGGCCCAGGCCGGTCCGTCTGCCGCCACCGTGATCATCCGGCGGTCGTCATCATTGGGGTCGGCCACCAGCCACAGCGACAGGGCGCCGTCACCCAGCACCGGCTCAGCGGCATCGCCCCACTCCACCAGCGCCACTCCGCCATCCTCGACCAGCTGGCCGAGGCCCAGGTCGGCGATCTCGGCCGTGTGGTCGAGTCGATAAACGTCGGCATGCAGCAGGGTCCGGATCCCTTCGGGCCCGCCTACCACCTCGTACTGGCGGACCAGGGTGAAGGTAGGGCTGGTGATGGGCTCCTCGATGCCGAGGGCCCGGCCGAACCCTTGGGCGAACGCCGTCTTGCCCGCTCCCAGGTCGCCCGAGAGCAGGAGCACGTCCCCGGGCCGGCACACCGCGGCCAACACCGCGGCCAACTGGCGGGTGGACTTGGCCGACGAGGAGGCCAACACCAGGGCCGCGGTCACGCCGCCCGTCCGATCAGCTGGGCCACACGGGCGAAGTCGTCGCGCATGTGGGCCAGGACGTCGGCTGACCCCCGCAGGGCGGCCGCCGGGTGGAACGTGGGCACCACCAGGGTGTCCCCCAGCGGATAGGTGGTCCCCCGGACCGCAGTGATACCGAGGTCAGTGGCAAGCAGCAACTTCGTGGCGAAGTTGCCCAGGGTCACCACCACGGTGGGTGCCACCAGGGCCATCTGGTCGTCCAAGTAAGGCCGGCAAGCGGCGATCTCTTCGGCCTTCGGGTTCCGGTTGTCCGGGGGCCGGCACTTTATGACGTTGGCGATATAGACCTGTGTCCGGTCGATACCGACCTCGTCGGCCAGCAACGTGTCGAGGAGGCGACCGGACCGGCCTACGAACGGGAGTCCGTCGCGGTCCTCGTCGCGGCCAGGGGCCTCGCCCACGATCATGAGCGCGGCATCAGGGTCACCGGCCCCGAAGACCACCTGGGTGCGGGTGGCCGCCAACGGGCACCGCGTGCAGGCGGCCGCCTGGTCTGCGAGCACGGTGAGCTCATCGAGTCGGGAACCGGTGGCCACCGGCGCATGGTACCGCCCGCGCCAGTCGGTCGGCCCGAGCGACCGGTCGTGGCACCCCGCCGTCAGTCGGGACGGCTGCTACCAGGATCGCTATCGACGGACGTCGAGAATGCGGGCCACCAGGTCGGGCAGATCACCGGCCACCAGGCCCGAGCGGTGCCCGAGCGCCCCAGCCCTCCCGTGCACATGGGCAGCCAGGGCGGCGGCTTCGAGCGCGGGAACCCCTCGCGCGAGGAAGGCGGCGATCACTCCGGACAGGACGTCACCAGTACCGGCTGACGCCAGTGCCGGGTTGCCGGCCGTGGCCAACAGGACCCGACCCGACGGATCGGCCACCGCAGTAGTCGGCCCCTTCACCAGCACCACTACTCCACTGGCCGCCGCCAACCGGCGGGCTGCCTCCACCCGGTCCGGGCCAGGAGGTACACCGGTCAGGCGTTCGTACTCGCCATCGTGAGGGGTGAGCACCACGGGTGCCGTCGCCACCAGAGGGTGCAGGTCGATGCGGCCCAAGGCGGTCAGCCCATCGGCATCGACGACTACCGGGACCGGCGACCCACTGATCAACCGCCGGACCTCGTCCCCCGCCCCCGGTGCCCGCCCCAGCCCGGGTCCGACCACCACGGCCCGGCACCGGTCGCCTCCCGTCAGTGCGTCCTCGGCCCATCCAGCGGCTGGCAGTTCGATCCCGACGGCCTCGCTGGCCGCCAGCGCACCTCGGTCACCTCCCGGGACCCCCAATCGCACCATGCCCGCTCCGGCCCGGTAGGCCGCCCGGGCGCACAGTTCGGCGGCGCCCGTCATCCCCGGCGAGCCGGCCACCACCAACACGGCGGCCGACCACTTATGTCCCTGTGGTCGACGCTCTGGCAGCAGATCGACGATATCGACGTCCTCTATCCGGTCGATCCGATCAGCCGTCCCTCCAGCCGTCCCTTCAGCCGTCCGATCGGCCTCTGTATCCAGACCGATGTCGACCACGACCAGCTCGCCTGCCAGACGGACGCCGTCCCATTGGAGGAGCCCGGGCTTCGGGGCCACGAACGTGACCGTCCGGTCAGCAGCCAGCACCCGGCCCAGAGCTTCACCGGTGTCGCCCGACACGCCGGAGGGGATGTCGACGGCCAGCACCGGGATCCCTGAAGCCACTACGGGGGCGTCATAGGCACCTCGGAACCCAGTACCGAAGGCAGCATCGACCACCAGATCGACAGGTAGGCCCGATCCTCCGATGACACCGGGCTCGTCGGGGGCCACGATGTGCACCCGAGCACCCCGGCGGGCCAGCAGGCGGGCCGCCACCCGGCCGTCGGCTCCGTTGTTGCCCTTGCCGCAAATAAGGACCACCCGTCGTCCATACGCTCCGCCCATCATGTCCATGGCGGCCAGCGCCACGGCGGTCCCGGCCCGCTCGACGAGCGTGTCCAGTGGGATGGTGGCGGCGGCACGGGCGTCGATCTCGCCCATCTCGGCGGTGGTGAGAACCGGTTGCATCAGACCCGACGCTACGACCCTGGTGCCCTCGGCGCTAGGGCCAAATGCCGATCATGGCCAGCACGTCACGACCAGCACGTCTAGACCAGCACGTCTAGACCCAGACCACCGGGGCCACAGCTGAGGCCACCACCACGGCGGCGGCCATATCGTCGGTATGGGTCAGGGCCAGGTGCCATCGACCGATGCCGGCCTTACTGGCCAGGTCGCCAGCCGCGCCCCGGATCACCAGTGTCGGCGCGTCGAGCCCGCTTCGGACCACCTCGACGTCGTGGAACCCGAAGGCGCCAAGACCGACGCCCAGGCACTTCATGACCGCCTCTTTGGCTGCGAACCGGGTAGCCAGCCGGGGCGAACAGTCGGGTGCGCGCATTGCGTAGGCGAGTTCTTCGGGGGTGAACAGCCGGGTGGCCAGACCCGGTCGGCGATCCAGTATGGCGGCCAGGCGGGCGATATCGACGGCGTCGATGCCCACTCCCACCACACCCGGCACTGCACCTGCCGCCATCGGGCCCGACGGGTCACCGGCCATGCGTTGGGCGATCTGATCGGCCAGGCCTTCCACGGCCGCAGCGGCCGGGTCGGGGTCGGTCACTCGACGGTGACCGTCTTGGCCAGGTTGCGCGGGCGATCGACGTCGAGGCCGTGGAGTCGGGCCAGCGAGTAAGCGAAGAGCTGCAGCGGCACCACATCGATCACCGGGGCGAACAGATGCTCGGTGGCCGGCACCCACAGGACAGCATCAGCATGGCGGGCCGTCTCGTCGTCACCGTCGTTGGCCACTAGGACCACCGATGCTCCGCGGCTCTTCACCTCGGCGATGTTGGCGATCATTTTCTCCCACACCGGAGTGCGGGTAGCTACACCCACCACCACTGTTCCCGGCTCCACCAAGGCGATGGGGCCATGCTTGAGCTCGCCGGCCGGGAACCCCTCGGCCCGCAGGTACGAGATCTCCTTCAGCTTCAAGGCCCCCTCGAGCGCCACCGGGTACCCGACGTGGCGCCCCAAGAAGATGAACGACGGCGAGTCGCGGTAGCGCTCGGCCACCTCGTGCACGTCGGCCGAGCGGCTGACGGCGGTCGCCACCTTGTCGGGCAGCGACCCCATGGCCGCCAGCAGCCCGCGGGCATCGGCCGGAGACAGGGTTCCCCGGGCCTGGGCCAAGTAGAGCGCCAGGATCTCCAGGGCGGTGATCTGGGCCAGATGGGTCTTGGTGGCGGCCACACCGATTTCGGGCCCGGCCCGGGTATAGAGCACGGCATCGGCCTCGCGGGCCATCGATGAGTCGACCACGTTGGAGATGACCAGGACCCGGGCCCCGAGCGCCTTGGCCTCCCGGATGGCCTGGAATGTGTCGACCGTCTCCCCTGACTGACTCACCCCGATGATGAGCGTGTGCTCGTCGACCACCGGGTTCCGGTACCGGAACTCACTGGCGATGTCGATCTCCACCGGAAGCCGGGCCCAGTGCTCGATGGCGTACTTGGCCATGAGGCCGGCGTGGTAGCTGCTGCCGCACGCAACCACGAACACCTTGTTGATGGCCCGGAACTCCTCGTTGGTGATGTGCACCTCGTCGAGCACCAGGGTGCCGTCGGGCAGCAGCCGGTCGAGCAGGGTGTCGGCCACCGCTTTGGGCTGCTCGTGCATCTCTTTCGACATGAAGTCGTCGTAGCCGTCCTTGCGGGCGGCATCGAGGTCCCAGTCGACGTGCAGGGGGACCGGCTCGATCGGGTTGCCCTCGAGGTCGGTCACCGAGATGGAGCCGGGGCGCAACTCGGCGATGCGGTCGTCGTCGAGGATGAAGAAGTCGTGGGTCAGCCCCAAGATGGCGGGGATGTCCGAGGCCAAGAAGGCCGCACCGTCGGTGACACCCATGATCAACGGGGAAACCCGGCGAGCGGCCACGATGGCATCAGGGTCATCCGCGTGCACCACGGCCAGAGCGAACGCCCCGCGCACCCGGGTAAGGGCGTCCCGGACCGCACCCACCAGGCCATCATCAGGACGAGCAGAAAGGCAGGACTCGATCAGGTGAGCCAGGACCTCGGTGTCGGTCTCGGACTCGAGCACGTGGCCGGCAGCGATCAGTTCGTCGGAGAGCTCGATGTGGTTTTCGATGATGCCGTTGTGCACCAACGCCAAGCGGCCGCTGCAGTCGATGTGCGGGTGGGCGTTCTCCTCGTTCGGGCGCCCATGGGTGGCCCAACGGGTGTGCCCGATGCCGGCTGAAGGGTGCTGGGGTGCCTCTTGGGTCCGCTTGGTCAGATCGTCGAGGGAGCGGGTGCCGTTGGCGGCCCGGACCCGCCACAGCCCGTCAGCGGCCGATGGGCCCACCAGCGCCAGTCCGGCTGAGTCATAGCCCCGGTACTCCAGTCGGGCCAGGCCCTCGACGACGACGTCCAGGACAGACGTCTCATCCCCGTCCGGCCCTGGTCTCGTGGTGATGCCGATGATGCCGCACATGGGTGACCACGCTACTTGCACCGTCCCGCGTTCGGAAAAACATCGGAGTTCGTATGGCCTGCCTGACCCCGACCGGGATTCCGGACGGAGGGATACGCCTGCTCAGGCCCCGCCGTCGAGGTCCAGTGCCTCGGCCTCGGCATGGGCCAAGGAGATCTCATCTCTGATGGCGGCTGCTGTCAGCAGTTCGTGCTCGATGAGCGATCGCAACCGCTCGGCAGTCGCCTCGGCCACACCGGGCTCGGTGCACTCGACCATGATCCGCACCACCGGCTCGGTCCCGCTGGGCCGGACCAGGACCCGCCCGGTCTCCCCCATGGCGTCTATCTCCTGGGCAATGGCCATATCGATGGCCTCGACGTGGCCGAACAGCGAGGTGTCGACACCCTTCACGTTGACCAGGATCTGAGGCACCGACTCGATCAGACCGTCGAGCAGTTCCACCAGCGTCGATCCGCTCCGGACCAACAGGTCGGCCAACACCAGGCCGGTCAGCAGACCGTCGCCGGTGGTGGCCAAGCGTCGGAAGATGATGTGACCAGACTGTTCTCCCCCGAGAGAGAAGCCCTCTTTGTCGATGGCAGCCAGCACATGGCGGTCGCCGACATCGGTCTCTTTGACCACGATGCCCCGCTCCTCCATGGCCCGCCGGAATCCGAGGTTGGTCATCACCGTCACCACAACGGTGTTGCCGGCCAGCTGCCCGCGATCGGCCAAGTCCCCGGCGAAGAGCGCCAACAGCGAATCCCCGTCCACCAGGGCGCCAGATCCATCCACGGCCAGGAGTCGGTCGGCATCACCGTCGAGGGCCAGGCCCAGGTCAGCGCCGTGCTCGACCACCGCGCTCGACAGCAGCTCGGTGGCCGTGGATCCGCACCCGGAGTTGATGTTGGTGCCGTCCGGGTCACACCCGATGGCGATCACCTCGGCTCCCACAGCTTCGAACACGGCAGCCCCCAACGCCGAAGCGCTGCCGTTGGCGCTGTCGACCACGATCCGCAGACCGTCGAGCGATCGACCGTCCAACGAGGCGACCAGATACTCCACGTAATCGTCGCCGAGGTCGAGTTCGGACCGGATGGTGCCGACCCCGTGACCCACAAGGGGCTTTGGTCCCTTGACCGACGAATCCAAGATGCGGTGCAGCTCGTCCTCGATGGCGAGCTCGAGATCCTCGGAAAGCTTGGCTCCCCCTGCTCCGAACAGCTTGATCCCATTGTCCTGGAACGGGTTGTGCGAGGCCGAGATCACCACGGCCGGCAGGTCGCGCTTGACCGACTGCCAGGCCAGCGCCGGCGTCGGCAGCACCCCGAGATCGACCACGTCGGCCCCTTCGCTAGTCAGGCCGGCCCCGAGGGCAGCCTGGAGCATGGGGCCGGACTTGCGGGTATCTCGACCGATCAGGAACGTGGGAGCGGTGATGGTGCGCGCCACCGCTCGCCCCAAGGCCACCACCAGCTCCGGGGTGAGATCGGTATTGGCGTTTCCCCGTATCCCGTCGGTGCCGAACCAGGTCCGGGACACCAGGACTACCGCTTCGAGTACTGCGGAGCCTTGCGGGCCTTCTTGAGGCCGTACTTCTTGGACTCCTTCTCACGGGAGTCGCGAGTCAGGAATCCGGCCTTCTTCAGTGCGCCACGGAGCTCAGGGTCGAGCTCGCACAGGGCCCGAGCGATTCCGAGACGGAAGGCACCGGCCTGACCGGACACTCCTCCACCGTCGATGGTCACATCGATGTCCCACGACTCGGTCGTCTCGGTGAGCCGCAGGGGCTCGGTGACGATCATCCGGTGGGTGGCCGAGGTGAAGTACTCCTCGAACGTATGGCCGTTGCAGGTGATGGCGCCCTCACCGGTGCGGAAGCGCACCCGTGCGACGGCCTGCTTGCGGCGTCCGGTGGTCTGGCAGATCGGGGCAGTCACTGGTGGTTCCTTCGCTTGGTGCTAGGTGCGTGTGTGTGGATGGGTCCGGTGCCGGACTCAGGCGCCGCTACGGGCGGACGACGTACGGCGGGCTCCGGGGATCTCCATGGGAGTCGGGGCCTGCGCCTCGTGGGGATGGTCCGCGCCGCGGTAGACCTTGAGCTTGGTGCCCATTTGGCGGCCCAGACGGTTCTTCGGCAGCATGCCCCGGATGGCGTTGGCCACTACATCGTCGGCCCGGTCGACCATCAGGTCGGCATAGCTGGTGGCGGTCAGGCCGCCCGGGTAGCCGGAGTGGCGGTAGGACATCTTGAGCTCAGCCTTGCCCGAGGTGAGGACCACCTTGTCGGCGTTGACCACGATGACGTGGTCGCCCATGTCGACGTGGGGGGCGAAGGTGGGCTTGTGCTTGCCGCGGAGCACGGCGGCCACCTCGGTGGCCAGGCGACCGAGTACGAGGCCGTCGGCGTCGACGATGTGCCAGACGCGGGTGATGTCGGCAGGCTTGGGGCTGAAAGTACGCAAGAGAGTTCCTTGTTCGATGGTGCTGGGTGTCCGGGCACCTGCGGGTGCAGAGCCTCGGGAGCTGGCGGACCGGCTGGACGTGTGAGTATCCGTATCCGGCCGGGGCCCGACCCGGCGACCTCCCACACTAGGTCGGAAGGAGGTGGTCGGGCAAGCCGTCCGGTCAGTAGCGCACCGCCATGAGCGTGAGCCCGTGCGGGGGCGCCGGCTGGCCGGCCTGACTACGGTCGGCAGAACGGAGGATAGGGAGCATGTCCGAGGCGCGTTTGCGGCCCCGGCCGACCTCCACCAAGGTGCCCACGAGGGAGCGCACCATCTGATGGCAGAAGGCGTTCGCTTCGATCTCGAAGGCCAGGAGGTCCCCGACCACGGGGGCCAGGGACGGACCCGTGGCCGCATTGCGCTCCGCATCCAGATCCGAGGTTCCCGCCGTCCGCGCTCCGCTGGGCCGACCGTCGAGCTTCGTCCAACGGGCATCGACCACACGCCGAGGAATGGGGTCGTCGGCAGTGGTGCCGGGAACCCGGCGGCAGAACGACCGGAAATCGTGCTCGCCCAACAGTGCGTCAGCCGCCGAGACCATGGCCCGCAGGTCGAGTGGATCGGGCACATGCCAGGTAAGCCCTGCGAGCAGCGGGTCCGGCACCGGAGCGTTGACGACCAGGTACCGATAGCGGCGGCCGGTGGCGGAGTGGCGCGCATCGAACCCGTCGGGGGCGATCTCGGCCGTCCGCACCACGATGGCTGGGCCGATCTGGCTATTGCAAGACTTGATCAGCGCGGCCGGTTCTAGTGCGGCCGATCGCTCGGCGGGCACATCGAAGTGGACCATCTGATCGAGTGCGTGCACGCCGGCATCGGTGCGACCGGCGCATGTGAGTGTCACCGTGGTGCGGGTGACCCTGGACAGGGCTTCGGCCAAGGTTCCAGCCACGGTGGGCAGTCCCTCTTGGGCCGCGAACCCGTGGAAGCCCGATCCGTCATAGGCGACCCGGAGGCGCCAACGCACGGTGGCTTGGCCACTCCCCCCGTGGTCGGGGGGCGTGCTCACACCAGTTCGATGCGGGCCATCGGGGCGTTGTCGCCCTGACGGTTGCCCAGCTTGAGGATGCGGGTATAGCCACCCGGCCGCTCGGCATAGCGAGGGCCGATCTCCGCGAACAGCTTGTGGGCCATGTCCTTGTCACGGATAAAGCCGACGACGTTGCGCTGCCGGGCGACGCCGCCCTTGGCGGCTGCAGTGATGACCTTCTCGGCCACCGGGCGCAGCGCCTTGGCCTTGGCCTCGGTCGTGACGAGATACTCTGCCGCGATCAGCGAGGCGACGAGGTTGCCCATCATCGCCTTCTGGTGTGCAGAGCTGCCGCCGAACCTGCGGCCCTTCTTGGGAGTACCGAGCATAAGGGGACCTCAGTCCTTGACACGCAGGGACAGGCCCCGCTCGTCGAGCTTCTGGAGCACCTCATCGAGCGACTTCTGCCCGAAGTTGGTGATGTTGAGGAGATCGTCGAGGGTCCGGTCGACCAACTCGCCGATGGTGTTGATCTGCGCCCGCTTGAGGCAGTTGCGGGGACGCTCGGTGAGGTCGAGGTCCTCGATGCGCAGGTCGAGATCGGGGGATCCGGTACCGACGGTGCCGACTTCGCCGAGCTCGAGGCCCATGGGCTCGTCCTCGAGGTCCGCCACCAGTCCGACCAGGGTGCGCAGCGTGTCGCCAGCGGAGGCCAGCGCCTCACGGGGGGTGAGGGATCCGTCGGTCTCGATCTCGATGACCAACTGGTCGAAGTCGGTGGACTGCTCGACCCGGACGGGCTCGACCGTGAAAGCCACCCGACGGACCGGCGAGAAGATGGCATCGATCGGGATGACGCCGATGGCGCCGGTGCCCTTGTTCTTGTCGGCCGACACGTAGCCGCGGCCCCGCTCGACGGTGAGGTCCACGGCGATGTGGCCCTTGGCGTTGAGGGAGGCGATGTGCTGGCCTGGGCTCAGCACCTCGACGTCAGCACTCAGCTGCAAGTCGCCAGCCGTAGCGGCGCCTGCGCCCTTCTTGTCGAGGCGGATGGTCACCGGCTCGTCGCTGTGGACCTTGAACAAGAGGTCCTTCAGGTTCAAGATGATGTCGGTGACATCCTCCTTGACGCCCGGCAGGGTCGTGAACTCGTGGAGGGCCTCATCGAACCGCACCTGAGTGATGGAAGCACCAGGGATCGACGAAAGAAGCGTCCGCCGCAGCGAGTTGCCGAGCGTGTGGCCGAAGCCGGGGTCGAGAGGTCCGACCGCGAACTTCTGGCGGTTGTCCTCTTCTTCGCCGATTGCTTCGACGGTGGGTCGCTGGATGATGAGCATGCGTATGTGGCTCCTCGGCAGATGGTGCGCAGGTTCGGTCTGGGTCGGTTCGTTACGTGAGGCAGGTGATGTGGTCGGCTGGGCCGGCCAGTGCTACTTGGAGTAGAGCTCGACGATGAGCTGCTCCTGCACCGGCTCGTCGATGTGCTCGCGCAGGGGTAGCGAGAACACTCGGACCTCGAAGCGGTCCCCCACCGTCTCGAGCCACGGGGGCAGCGAGCGGTCGAGCGTGTCCATGTTGCGCTGCACGTGGAACATCGCACGTGACGACTGCTTGAGGGCGATGGTGTCGCCCTGACGCAGCCGGTAGCTGGGGATGGTGACCCGCTTGCCGTTGACCAGCACGTGGCCGTGGCGCACGAACTGGCGGGCCTGGGAGCGGCTGGCTCCCCACCCGGCGCGGAAGGCCAGGTTGTCGAGCCGGAGCTCCAACATGACCAACAAGTTCTCACCGGTGATGCCGGGGGCCTTGCTGGCCTCGACATACAGATTATGGAACTGCTTCTCCAGCAGTCCGTAGATACGACGCGCCTTCTGCTTCTCGCGCAGCTGGCCGAGGTACTCCGACCCCTGGCGCATGCGGTCGCGGCCGTGCTCCCCTGGCGGGTAGGCGCGGCTGTGACGATCGTTGACCGCCTCAGAGACGGGGCACTTCATCGAGTAGCAGCGTTCGCCCTTCAAGAAGAGCTTGGTGCGCTCCCGGCGACAAAGCCGGCAAACGGGTCCTGTATAACGAGCCATGGTGGTCCTTGGTTCCCTTCGTTCCCGTCCCTACACCCGCCGCCGCTTTTTGGGGCGGCAGCCGTTGTGTGGGATGGGGGTGACGTCTTTGATGCCGGCCACTTCGATGCCGGCAGCGGCGAGTGAGCGGATGGCGGTCTCACGACCAGATCCCGGTCCACGGACCAGTACGTCGACCCGGCGGACACCGTGCTCCATGGCACGCTTGGCGCACTGCTCGGCAGCCAACTGGGCGGCGAAAGGGGTCGACTTGCGTGAGCCCTTGAAGCCGACGTTGCCAGCCGATGCCCAGGCCAGCACGTTGCCCTCAGGGTCGGCGATCGAGATGATCGTGTTGTTGAATGAGCTCTTGATGTGCGCGACGCCGAACGTGATGTTCTTGCGCTCGCGCTTGCGGGGCCGACGAGCAGCTCCTGGCTTGGTTGCCTTGGCCATTACTTGCGAACCTTCTTCTTTCCGGCGACCGTCTTCTTCGGTCCCTTACGGGTACGGGCGTTGGTGTGCGTGCGCTGTCCGTGGACGGGGAGTCCCTTGCGGTGACGGATCCCCTGGTAGCAACCGATCTCCATCTTCCGCTTGATGTCCTGGGAGATGTCGCGGCGCAGGTCGCCCTCGACCTGCAGGTTCTCGTCGATGTAGTTGCGGAGCCGGGTGACCTCTTCGTCGGTCAGGTCCCGGACCCGGGTGTCACGGCTGGTCTCGGTGGCCGCGCAGATCTGCTGCGAGGTCGTCCGGCCGATGCCGAAGATATAGGTGAGTGAGATCTCCAACCGCTTTTCGCGGGGGATATCCACACCGGAGATTCGAGCCACGTGTTCTTCTTTCTCTTCTTACTTGCGCATGGTCGGCGTCAACCCTGCCGCTGCTTGTGGCGGGGGTTGTCGCAGATGACGATGACACGCCGGTGACGGCGGATCACTTTGCACTTCTCACACATCGGCTTGACGCTGGGTCGAACCTTCACGTTGTCGTCCTTGTCTCGTACCTGACGGTCGCAGGACCGTCCGGCTCCGTACGTTCCGTCCCCGCCTGATCAGCGGGGCCGGATTTGTTCACTTGTAGCGGTAGGTGATCCGCCCGCGAGCCAGGTCGTAGGGAGTGATCTCCACTTGCACCTTGTCGCCGGGGAGAATGCGGATGCGGTGCATACGCATCTTTCCCGAACTGTGCGCCAGTACGTTGTGGCCGTTCTCGAGCTCCACGCGGAACATGGCGTTGGGGAGCGGCTCTACGACCGTCCCCTCCAGCACGATGGCATCTTCCTTAGGCTTGGGCAGGTGAATCTCCTACTACTCAGTCGTTCTTGTTGGTCATCGACCCGAGAGTCGACGTGCGTCTCGAACCACGAAGATCGTTGTCCGGACCCACCGCAACCAGAGGCGTGCCTAGACAGCACCACCAGGAGCGGGATCGGCACGCCACCACACACCCGTGGCCAGCCGAAGGGTTAGTCTAGCCCCTCACCCAAAAATTGCCAGTCCGACTCCAGCGGTCGGTCAGCGCTGGCCCTGGAGGGGAAAAGTCCCAGGTCAGCGGCTCACAGGATCGTGAAGATTTCGGGGCCGTTATCGGTCACGGCGATGGTGTGCTCGAAATGGGCCGACAGGCGACCGTCCGAGGTGACCACGCTCCAACCGTCGTCGAGCACCACGGTCCCGGTCCCTCCGGCGTTGACCATCGGCTCGATCGCGAAGACCATCCCCTCTTTGAGGGTCGGTCCCGGCGTGCCGGGCCAGTAGTTGGGCACCTGGGGCTCTTCGTGCATGGCCGTGCCGATGGCGTGGCCGACGTACTCACGGACCACCGAGAAGCCGGCGGCTTCGGCTACGTCTTGGACGGCTCGGCCGACCTCGTGAAGCCGGTTCCCCGGCGTCAGCTGATCGATGCCGGCATAGAGGCTGGCCTCGGTGACCTCCATCAAACGGGTCGCCTCGGCCGAAACCGTACCGACCGGAGCCGTATAGGCGGCGTCCCCGTGGTAGCCCTCGATGATCGCCCCGCAGTCCACCGAGATGATGTCGCCTTCCAACAAGACCACCGAGGCCGACGGGATCCCGTGGACGATCATGGAGTTCGGGGAGGTGCACACCACGGCCGGAAACCCGTGATAGCCCAGGAAGTTGGAGCCCGCTCCACGCTTCTCCAGCACGGCACGGGCGGCGCGGTCGATGTCCATCGTGGTCACCCCAGGGGCGATGACAGCCCGAGTGGCCTCGTGGATCTCGGCAACCACCCGTCCGGCCTTGCGCATCTTGGCCAACTCTTCAGCGTTGCGCCTCATCGGACAGCCTGGGAAATGCCGGTTGGCCTCAACATCGCGGTCTCCTCGTCGAACATGCCCGTCATCGTAGGGTCGACATCACGAGAACCGACCGCCCTTGCGGTTCCTTCGATCTTCTATGGCCTTGACGATCCGTTTGGTGACGGCCTCGGGTGCACCGGTGCCTGATACGGAGGCCAACTGGCCCCGCTGCTGATACCAGTCGATGAGCGGTGCGGTCTGGGCCTCATAGATCTCGAGCCGGTTGGCGATGGCAACTTCGGTATCGTCCTCGCGCTGGATGACCTCGCCACCGCAAACGTCACACGTCCAGCCGATCAATGGCCGCTGCGTCAACGAGTAGTTGGCGCCGCAGTCGACGCAAACCCGCCGTGACGCCAGCCGGCGAAGCACCTGCGACGTCGGCACTTCGATGTCGATGACCAGATCGAGGTCGACCGGAGCCAGGAGCTCGGCCAGCATCTGGGCCTGGCTGACCGTGCGGGGGCAACCATCGAGGATGAATCCTCGATCCTTGATGTCGCTCTCGGCCATACGCGCAGCGACCATCTCCATGATCAGGTCATCGCCGAGAAGGTCCCCGCGTTCCATCAGCTTCTTGGCCTTCATGCCGAGCGAGGTGCCCTGCTTGACAGCCTCACGAAGCATGTCCCCGGTCGAGACATGGGTGACCACATAGTGATGAGAGAGGGACAGACACTGCGTCCCCTTCCCCGCCCCCTGTTTGCCGAGGACGACGAGCCTGGCGCCGGCTACCACTTACTTGAGGAAGCCCTCGTAGTTTCGCATCATGAGCTGGCTGTCGATCTGCTTCATCGTCTCGAGTGCCACGCCCACTGCGATCAAGAGAGTTGTTCCGTAGAAGGGGTAGCTGGTGATGTTCCACGCTGCCATGAGCAGGGACGGGATGACGGCCACCGCACCGAGGAAGAGCGCTCCCGGCCACGTGATCCGGTTGAGGATGTGCGCCAGGTAGCGCTCAGTGGGCTGTCCGGGCCGGATGCCGGGGATGTACCCACCCTGCTTACGAATGATGTCCGCCTGCTGGTGGGGGTCGAAGGCGACGTACACATAGAAGAAGGTGAAGAGGAGGATGAAGAAGAAGTACGTCATGATGTAGAAGACGCTCGTGGGCGTGACGTTGTGGTTCACCCATGTCCGGAACGCTGAAGACGGGACGATGTTCGACAGCAGTACCGGGATGTAGAGCACGGAGCTGGCGAAGATGATCGGGATCACACCGGCCTGGTTGACCTTCAGCGGAATGTACGAGTTGGAGCCCCCGTACATCTTGCGCCCCACCACTCGCTTGGCGAACGTAACCGGGATCCGGCGCTGGCCCTGGTCGACAAAGACGATGAGCACCAGCAGGGCTAGAGACACCAACAAGATGGTGACGAACTTCACCTTGCCGCCCTCCTGGAGGACGGTGTTGAGTCCGGCAGGAATACCGGCCACGACGTTGGCGAAGATGAGGATGGACATCCCCTGGCCGATGCCGCGCTGGGTGATGAGCTCGGCCAGCCACATCACGAAGGCCGTACCGGCGGTAAGCGTGAGCACGATGAAACCGGCACGCCACACTGAGTAGTTGAGGATGAGGTCGATGTTCTGCGAGGACCCGAAGAGCCCGCCGCCCCCCTTGTGGAACAGGTACACCAGACCGGTGGACTGCATCAACGCCAGGGCCACCGTCAGGTACCGGGTGGTCTGGGTGAGCTTCTTCTGACCGACCGCACCCTGGTCCCGCCACTGCTCGAGTTTGGGGATCACCGTGGCCAGGAGCTGGATGATGATGCTCGAGGTGATGTACGGCATGATGCCGAGTCCGAACACGGCCATGCGGGTGAGCGCACCGCCACTGAACAGGTTCAGGAATC
>CAIVIS010000343.1 GCA_903906055.1 uncultured Acidimicrobiaceae bacterium | reverse complement strand
TGGCTGGTAGGGATCGGCCGGTCGCTCCCCTTCAGGTTGCCGGCCGTTGACCATCGGAATACTCGCCCTGCAGGGCGACGTCCGCGAGCACGCGGCGGCGTTTGCCGATCTGGGCGAGACGGTGCGCGAAGTGCGTCGTCCCGTCGACCTCGAGGGCCTGGCCGGACTGGTGGTGCCAGGCGGCGAGTCGACGACGTTGTCGCTACTGCTGGGCTCTGCGGGCCTGACTGATCCGCTGACGGAAGCACTCGGCGGCGGCTTGCCTGTCTTCGGCACGTGCGCAGGGATGATCTTGTTGGCCACTACGGTCCTCGACGGTCGGCCCGATCAACTCAGCTTTGGCGCCATCGAACTTACGATCCGGCGGAACGGTTACGGACGCCAGATCGCTTCCTTCGAGGGTGAGGTCGTGGTGGGCGTACTAGGGGACGAACCGCTGCCGGCCGTCTTCATTAGGGCCCCGGTGGTGGAGGCGTGGGGCCCCGACGTCGAAGTCCTGGCTACGCTGCCGGGCGAGGACGGTGCGGTGGATCGTGCGGTGCTCTGCCGCCAGGGACCGGTGCTGGTAGCTGCGTTCCATCCAGAGCTCACCGCGGACCGTAGGCTGCAACGGCTGTTCGTGGAGATGACGAAAGAGGAGAGGCGATAGACGATGTCTGGACACTCCAAGTGGGCGACCACCAAACACCAGAAGGGCGCCAAGGACGCGGCCCGGGCCAAGGTCTTCGCCAAGCTCATCCGCCAGATCGAAGTGGCCGCTCGCGAGGGCGGCGGCGACATGACGGCCAATGCCAGCCTGCGGACCATGTACACCAAGGCACGGGATTCGTCGGTACCGATCGACACCATCGAACGGGCCATCAAGCGAGGCTCTGGTGAGCTCGAGGGCGTGCGCTACGAGTCGATCTCCTATGAGGGCTATGCCCCCGACGGGGTGGCCGTCATCGTGGAGTGCCTGTCGGACAATCGAAATCGGACAGGCGCGGAAATCAGGAACCTGTTCAGTAAGAACGGTGGGGCCATGGCCGAACCCGGGGCCGTCAGCTGGCAGTTCGAACGCAAGGGCGTCATCGCCGTGCCGCGCAGCCACGACGAGGAGCGGATCCTCGAGGTTGCCATGGAGGCCGGTGGCGAGGATCTGACCGATGAGGGCGAACGGTGGTTGGTGACGAGCGCGCCGGCCGACCTGATGGCGGTGCGCACCGCGCTCGAAGAGGCCGGACTCGAGCCCAGCGATCCCGAGATGACCATGGTGGCCACGTCGACCGTCGAGATCAACGGCGAAACAGAGGCCAAGCGGGTACTCCGCCTGATCGAGGCCCTCGACGACCATGACGACGCACAAAACGTCTACGCCAACTTCGACATCCCCGATGAGATCATGGCGGCCTACGAAGGCTGAGCCTGCGGTGCACCGGGATCACACCGCAGGTGGGGGACGCAGGCTACTATCGAACGCATGTTCGTCCTCGGGATCGACCCTGGCCTGTCGCGCTGCGGATATGGCGTGGTGACGAGGAGGGGTGGTTCGCTGGCTGCAGTGGCCGGCGGAGTCATCTCCTCGCCGCACACCATGCCGCTTCCGGACCGCCTGCGCACGCTGTCCGACGAGTTGCGGGCTCTGGTGGCAGAGTTCCGGCCCGACGCGGTCGTGGTCGAGCGGGTCTTCTTCCAGGTGAACGCTCGCACCGCCATGGCCACCGGGCAGGCGGCCGGAGTGGCCCTGGTGGCTGCCGCTGAAGCGGGGTGCGAGGTGGCGCAGTACACGTCGAACGAGGTGAAGCAGGCGCTGGTCGGATACGGCAGCGCCACCAAGGACCAGGTACAGCGCATGGTCGCTTCGGTCCTCGGGCTCTCGGAGCCACCCCGCCCGCCCGATGTGGCCGACGCCCTGGCCCTGGCCGCTTGCCACCTGACCACCGGCTCATTGCGACGGGCGGTCGATGCTGCTGTGGCAGCCGCTCCCCCGATCATCGGAGCGCAGTCATGATCGGCTCGCTGCGCGGCGTGCTGATCGACCGTCCGACACCAGGTGAAGCGATCATCGACGTCCACGGCGTGGGCTACCGGGTATCGGCGCCGACCTCCACACTGGCCGGGCTAGGGGCGACGGGCACCGAGGTATTCGTGCACGTGCACACGCACGTGCGTGAGGACGCCATCGTGCTCTTCGGCTTCGCTCATGGCGACGAGCGGCGGTGCTTCGAGGCCCTGTTGGGGGCCCACGGGGTCGGCCCATCGCTGGCGCTGGCCATCCTGTCGGCCCTGTCGCCGGCAGCGTTGTCGACCGCCGTGCTCGAGGACGACGTGGACACCCTATGTCTGGTGCCCGGGGTGGGGAAGAAGACGGCGGCCCGGTTGCTGCTCGAACTGAAGGCCCGCCTGGACCTGCCCAACCTGAGCGGGGGGAGTGCGGATGCACCGGCCGCCGGTTCGGCCCGAGGTGAAGCCCGGGCCGCTCTGGTCGAGCTCGGGTATGCCCCCGATGAGATTGCCGGTGCACTGGAGGGTGCTGATGCTGGGGCCTCGGTAGAGGAGCTCGTGCGCGCCGCCCTGCGCGAGCTGGTGAGGAACCGGTGACTCCCGCAGCCCGCAAAGAGGTGCTGTCCCTCGCTGACGTCGAACCCGATCTGCGTGGGGATGCGATGCGTCCGGTGGACCCGGTGGCAGCCCCGGCCGAAGAGATCGACGAAGTCGGGCTGCGCCCGCGCACCCTCGACGAGTTCGTGGGTCAAGCCCAACTGACCGAGCACCTCCAGATCGTGATCGAGGCAGCCCTGAAACGCGATCAGCCGGTCGACCATCTGTTGTTCGCCGGGCCCCCCGGGCTGGGCAAGACCTCACTGTCCGCCATCGTCGCCGCCGAAATGGGCGTCGGACTCCGAGTCACTTCGGGACCAGTCCTGGTCCGGTCGGGCGATCTGGCGGCACTGCTCACGGACCTTCAAGAGGGCGACGTCCTCTTCATCGATGAGATCCATCGGATGCACCGGTCGGTAGAGGAGATCCTCTATCCGGCCATGGAGGACTTCAAGCTCGACATCCTGATCGGCAAGGGTCCTACCGCGCGCAGCATCCGTCTCGACCTGCCCCGGTTTACCTTGGTGGGTGCCACTACCCGCACCGGGCTAGTGGCTGGACCGCTCCGCGACCGGTTCGGTTTCGTCGGTCGCCTCGACCTGTACGACCCCGACGAACTCGAAGCGATCGTGTTGCGGTCGGCGGGGATCCTCGGGGTTCCCATCGATGCCGACGGCGCTCGACGGATCGCCGAACGCTCACGGGGCACGCCGCGGATCGCCAACCGCCTGCTGCGCCGGGTCCGTGACTTCGTCGAGGTGCGTGCCGATGGCGTCATCACGTCGGAGGCTGCCGTCACCGGACTCGAGGTGTTCGGTGTGGATGCACTGGGCTTGGACAAGGTCGACCGGGCCATCCTCGATGTGCTTTGCCGGCGGTTCTCGGGCCGACCGGTCGGACTCACCACCTTGGCCCAGTGCATCGGTGAGGAAGCGGACACCATCGAGGACGCCTACGAGCCGTACCTGCTCCAGCAGGGGCTGCTGCAGCGCACGACCAGGGGCCGGATGGCTGGGCCGCGTGCCTGGGAGCATCTGGGACTGATGCCCGTGGATGCCACGCTTCTGTGAGCGCGGCGCTTCCGTATGGGGGCATGTCCCGGGGCGATGCAGGTGGCCCGGACGCCCCCTGACCTGGCGTCTGCCACCATGGGGGCGTGCCGGCTGCTCCCGACCAACAGGTGTTTGCCGATCCCGACGTGCAGGCCGCGGGCGTACCCATGGATCGCTACGACTATGGGCTACCGGTGGCGGCCATCGCCCAGGAGCCGATAGAGCCTCGAACTGCGGCGAGGTTGTTGGTGGGGCCTGGAGTGGCCGGTCGAAGTGGAGTGGCCGGACGAACAGGGACGATGCACACCACCATGGCCGATCTACCCGACCTGCTGCAGCCTGGTGATGTGCTGGTGGTGAACGACACTCGGGTGCTGGCTGGCCGGCTGTCGTTGGTGAAGGCATCGGGGGGACAGGCTGAGGTCTTACTGCTAGAGCCAACTGATGGTGCCTC
>CAIVIS010000342.1 GCA_903906055.1 uncultured Acidimicrobiaceae bacterium | reverse complement strand
GACGGCTCCCGATGGAAGCTCATCGGCTACAACGACGGGGCCCACCATCTGGGGTCCGACGGGGTGGGGGGAAGCGCCGAAGGGGTCACCAGTTCGGGCCGAGGGTGGATGAGTGTGGGGACCGGAGAACGGATCGGCTGATAGCCGGTCGTTCGGTCTGATCCTTGGCCACGGGGCGCCCGAGTGGTGCAGCCGACTCGCTCGACTCAGCAGCGGTATTCGACTCAGCAGGCGTAGTCGTTGTCGAAGGTCACGTCCATGCCGCCGAGGGCGAGCGTGGCGCTAGGTGCGCTGTACTGGACGATCTGGACCGGGCCGGTGGGAAGCCCGGCGAAGAGCGAGTGCACATTGGCGCATGTCGTCCACGGCACGATGCCCCAGTCGGCGGCCCAGTAGGGCACGGCCGGCTGATAGTTGCCGACCAGGTCCGACCACTTGCCCGGACTGGCGTAGATGCCCACGCTGTTGAGCCCGGCATAGCGAAGTCCGTCGATCGAACCTTGCACCAGGGCCTGCGTGTCGGATTGGTGTCCGGACAGCGAGGCATCCTCTACGTCGAGCCACCAGGGAACCAGCGCGTTGATGCCTGCAGTCTTGGCATCGTTGAACGCTTGGACAGCGGTGTTGAATCCGTAGTTGCACGCAGCCGGGGACAGCGAGGTGGCGCACCATGGGTCGAGACTCGATGGATCTGATCCGAAGTCGACGTAGATGTACAGGTTGAGACCACCCCCGGCCCAGGCGGCCTGCTGGGCCAGACACGGATTCAGGTAGCCGGGCTCCTCCACCTGGACGATGGCTATCGAGTGAGGAGCGGGTGGCAGGGTGCCACCACGACTTGGGCACTGGTACTTGGAGATGTCGTAGCCATAGCTGCCCGATGGGTAGGAAGATCCGGTGAACGAACCGTTGCCGGTCCCCTGAGTGATGCCCACGACCGGGGCCGACAGCACCTGGGGTGTGGACCCCCAGTAGGTGGCATCGCCGAAGGCCGTGACTGCTCCGTTGTTGTTGGTGAACCAGTAGCCCAGTCCATCGGCCGTGACTGCCATCGACACCACCGGTCGACTCTGGGGAACGCCGCCGAGGGATCCGTAGAACTGCGCATCGCCGTAGGCGAAGATGCCCCCGTCAGCGGCCACCATCCAGTACCCAGCCTGGCCGTGCGATGCGGCCATGGCCACTACCGGCTGCTGGAGCTGAAGGTTGCCGGTCGATCCGTAGAAGCCAGCATCGCCGTAGGCGAAGATCCCACCGTCGGAGGCGACCAGCCAGTAGCCGTGGTTGTCGGCTGTAGGCGCCATCCCGACGACAGGCTTGTTCAGGTGGATGTTCCCGGTCGATCCATAAAAGGCGGCATCGCCGTACGCGAAGATGCCCCCGTCAGATGCCACGAGCCAGTAGCCCTTGCCGTCGGTGGTGGCCGCCATCCCGACGATGGGCTTGTTGAGCTGCATCGACCCAGTGGATCCGTAGAACGGAGCCGCGCCGAAACTGAAGATTCCACCGTCCGAGGCGACCTCCCAGTACCCGGCTCCGTTGGGGGCAGTGGCCATCCCCACGACAGGCTTGTTCAGCGGCTTGCCACCCATGGAACCCAGGAAGGGCGCACCACCGAAGGCGAACACACCGCCGTCACTAGCGGCCATCCAGTAAGAAGAAACAGGCTTGGGAGCGGGCGGCACCGGCGCCAATGTGGTCGTCGTGGTGGTGACCAACGGTGCGCTGGGGGTCGGAGTTGCGCCGGCCCCGCCAGACAGCGCGACTGAGGCTACGACGGCGAGGACCGACAGGGATGCCCCCGTGACCCATCGGATCCGTCGATTCTGTGTGCGCATGCTGGCCGGGGTCGATCGCATGATGGGTGGAGGGTCTCCGTTCGTAGTGGTGCGCAATAGGGCTCTAGGCGCGGCGGCCACGGTCAGCTGATCAGTCGCTCCGGGCCAACAAGTGGCGCTCCCATTGTGGAGTCGCGGTCCTGGTGATGCAACAACCCCCTTCTGAACTGGGGTTTTGGTGCCGTGGGCCAGAAAATGACCCCAGGCCGGTCTAGTTTCGGAGCAGTTCTGCGATCCGGAAGGCCAGGTCGAGTGCCTGGCGACCGTTGAGCCGGGGGTCGCAGGTGGTGGTGTAGTTCCGCCCCAGTTGGCCCTCGAGGATGTCCTCGACACCACCCAGACATTCGGTCACGTCATCGCCGGTGAGTTCGACGTGGACCCCACCCGGCCAGGTGCCGATCTCTCGATGGATGCGGAAGAAGCTCTGCAGTTCGCCGATGATGTCATCGAACCGGCGGGTCTTCTGGCCGCCCTCGGCGGTAAACGTGTTGCCGTGCATCGGATCGCACATCCACACCACCGGATGTCCCTCGGACTCCACGGCGGCCAGCAGCCTCGGCAGGTGGTCGTCGATGGCATCCACTCCGAAGCGGGTGATCAGCGTCAGCCGTCCCGGAATTCTTTGCGGATTGAGCCGCTCGCACAGCGCCACTACATCGTCGGAGGTAGCGGATGGACCGACCTTGGACCCCACTGGATTGTGGATCCCGGCCAGGAACTCGAGGTGAGCGCCGTCGAGTTGGCGGGTCCGCTCACCTACCCACAGCATGTGGGCCGAGCAGTCGTACCAGTCGCCAGTCAGGGAGTCGCGGCGGGTCAGCGCCTCCTCGTAGTCGAGGATGAGGGCTTCATGGCTGGTCCAGAAGTCGACCTGGTGGAGCGTGTCTTCGGCGGTGAGGTTGATGCCGCAAGCGTCCATGAACCGCAAGGCTCGGTCGATGCCCTCGGCGATGTCCTCGAAGCGGCGGCCTTCGTTGGAGGTGGCCACGAACTGCTGGTTCCAGGCGTGGATCTGACTGAGGTCGGCAAATCCGCCCTTGGTGAAGGCGCGCAGCAGATTGAGGGTCGCCACCGACTGCTCGTAGGCGGCCACGAGCCGGTTGGGGTCGGGTACGCGTGCGCTGCGTTCGGGCAGATCGTCGTTGACCATGTGACCCCGGAACGAGTCGATTACCTGGTCGCCCACCTGTTCGGTGGGGGAGCTGCGGGGCTTGGCGAACTGGCCAGCGATCCGACCGACCTTGACCACCGGGAGCCCGGCGCCGTAGGTGAGCACGACGGCCATCTGGAGGATGACTTTCAGCTTGTCGCGGATCCCGTCTGCGGTGAACTCGGCGAACGACTCCGCACAGTCGCCGGCCTGCAACACGAAGGCCTGCCCGGCGGATGCCTGTCCGAGGGCACGGGTCAGATGGCGTGCCTCGCCTGCGAATACCAGGGGAGGGAGGCTGCTCAGGCGGGCGTGGACCTGCTTGAGCGCGCCATCGTCTGGCCACGTGGGCTGTTGGGCCGCGTCACGTGTGCGCCATGAGTCAGGCGCCCATGGTGCGGGCACGTCAGAGGCGGAGGTCGGGGTGGCCACGTACACAGCGTAAAGCCTCTGGCTCTAGGCTCGGGACATGCCACCATTTCGCTTCGGCGTCCAGCTGTCCAACGCCTCGTCCGGGCCGGCCTGGAGGAACTTGGCCCGAGCGGTCGAGAGCCTCGGGTACTCCACCCTGTTCATTCCCGACCACTTCGAGGACCAGCTCGGACCGCTGGTGGCGTTGACCGTGGCCGCCGAGGCCACTACCGACTTGCGGGTGGGTTCTTTGGTATTCGGGAACGACTACCGGCACCCGATCGTGCTGGCCAAGGAGATCGCCACCCTCGACCTGATGTCCGAGGGACGGGTGGAGTTCGGGCTCGGCGCCGGATGGATGACGACGGACTACGAGCAGTCGGGCATGCCGCACGACACAGCCGGAGTGCGTATCACCCGCATGGCCGAGAGCCTGTCCATCATGAAGTCGCTGTGGTCGACCGGAGCCGCCGATTTCCAGGGCGAGCACTACACGATCACCGGGGCGATCGGCGCCCCCTTGCCTCATCGGCGTCCACACCCCCCCATCATCATCGGCGGTGGCGGCAAGCGGGTGCTCGGGATTGCCGCCCGTGAAGCGGACATCATCGGGGTGAACCCGAGTCTGGCTGCTGGCTACGTGGGACCCGAGGTGCTGGAGACCACGACCGCCGAGTACTACGACCAACGGATCGGCTGGATCCGCGAGGCGGCAGGCGACCGGTTCGACTCTCTGGAGCTGCAGGTCCTGACGTTCCTCGTCCAGATCGTGCCCGACCGCCAAGATGCCATGGAGCGCTTGGGTCAGATGATGGGGGTCACTGCCGAGCAGGTCGACGGCTCGCCCATCGCACTGATCGGAACGATCGAGCAGATCATCGAACGCCTGGTCGAGCGGCGCGAGCGGTTCGGCTTCTCCTACGTGGTCGTCCACGAAGCGGAAATGGAAGCATTCGCCCCAGTCGTGGCGGCCCTGGCCGGCACCTGAGGTGACCGGCACTGCTACCGGCCTCCGCATCGGCGTGTACGGCGGGACGTTCGATCCGATCCATCTGGGCCACATCGAGCTGGCCGAGTCGGTCCGAGACGCACTCTCCCTCGACCGCATGCTCTTGGTGGTGGCCAACCAGCCGTGGCAGAAGGCCGGGCAGCCGGTCACACCCGCTGAGGACCGCTACGCCATGGTGGCCGCGGCACTAGCCGACCGGCCCGGCTTGGAGGCATCCCGCATCGAGTTGGACCGGGGTGGACCGTCGTACACCATCGACACGGTCCGCCAACTGCGCGAGGTGGATCCGGATAGCGAAGTGGTGGTGATCGTCGGCGCCGATGTGGCCGCCTCACTCGATACCTGGCATGACCATGAGGCCCTCCAGGAACTGGTCACCCTGGCCGTGGTCGATCGCCCAGGTTCTCCGCCTGCAGATCCGCCGGCTGGCTGGCAGTTCGTGCGGGTCCCGGTCCGTCCGGTCGACGTCTCGAGCACCGATCTCCGGTCCCGGCTGCTGGCCGGCGAGCCCGTGGACGATGTCTTGCCGGATGCCGTCATCCGTTGCGTGACTGAGCGTGGTCTGTACGCTGCGGAGCGATGACCGTGCGGCTGACCCCTACCGAGTCTGACGGAGTCCCCGAACCCCACGCCGCGTCGGCCGGATCCCCGGAACCCCACGCCGGGGACCCACCGAGCACGTCTGATGCAGTCCACATAGAGGCCGATGGGCCGGATCCGGGTGACAGCCGGCGAGCGCTCCGTGAGAGCCGGCGCCAGCGCCGGAGGACGGCCTGGGTATGTGCCGTGGTCGTCGCCCTCTGTCTGGCGCTTACCATTGCCGTGGTGACCATGGCTCGCTACCGTCCGATTCGCGCACCGGGAACGGTGGAATCGGTCGCCCTGGTCGCCGATCTGGCGCCAGCACAACCAGCACGCGTAGGCCCACACCACCCAGACCTAGCACCCGATGGCAACCCGCTGTCGTCCGAATCACCTCGTGGCGCAGGTGCGTCAGAAGGAGTCATCCGTTGACCAGCACCGGACCCACCGCCACGACCGGACCCACCGCCGAAATAGCGCAAGCGCGCGGCGTCCCCGAGGAGTGTCTGGTGGCCGCCCGTGCCGCCGATGCCAAGTCGGGTGAGGAGATCGTGATCCTCGACATGGGCGACCTCCTTGGGATAGCCGAGGCCTTTGTCATCACCAACGGTCGCAACAGCCGCCAGGTGAAGACGATCGTGGACGAGGTGGAACTGCAGGTGAAACTGGCGTCTGGCCGATCGCCGGTGCGGATCGAGGGACTGGCCGATGCCACCTGGGTGCTCATGGACTACGGGGACTTCTTGGTGCATGTGTTCATGGACGAGGCCCGCGCCTATTACGACCTCGAGCACCTCTGGAGCGATGCTCCTCGGATCCCCTGGGCGGTTCCGGCTAGCGCCTGATGGCTCCGGCTCGCCGCGGTGGATCGGGTCAGGAGCCAGATACGACTGAGGGAACCGGAGCCTGGGCCAGGTAGTCGCTGCGACCGACCGGTCCCGGAACCTGAGCGCCAGTTGCCGTCGGGACCTCGATCGGTTTTCCCTTGATGGCGAAGGTCACCCCGCTCAACCCCGGCTGTTCGGTGACCGTGTAGACCACCTGGGCGATGGCCAAGGTCTGATCTGGCCCCACGACATGGATCGGGTCTGCCGTGAAGTTGACCGAGGCGACCCCGGCGGACTGGGTCGTGGTGACCTGGATCTTGTCGCCACTCAGGAACGACTGGATACCGCTGGCCGACTCGGTAGCGGTCGGTCCATCCAGCAGCGCTCTGACGATCTGGCTGAGCGAGGCCGGGATCGCCACCTCTCTCGAGACTGCCACCAGATGTCCTTCGGGCCCGGCGAGGAAGATGACTTCGGGCACACCGACAGCGGGCATCGATCCAGGAACCGTCGTCGTGGTGGTCGGGGGATCGAGCAGTCGGTAGGGGACCTTCGACTTGGCGATCGGCGAGGGTGACGATGCCGACGGGATGCCACACGATGCCGTGACTACGACGACCCCAGTCACTACCAGGACGAACGTCCACCTACGCAGGGCCCCGCTCACTGCGCCGCCTCGGCGATCGAATACGGCTTGGTGGCAGTGAGCGACGGAGGACGAAGCGGCAGCTCGACGATGAATCGGGTGCCCCCGCCACTGGCGTCCTCGCTCCAGACCCGACCACCGTGCAGGCGGACGTGTTCGGCCACCAGGGACAGACCGAGGCCTGTGCCCTGACCGGATTCGCGCTGGCCTGCTCTTTTGCCTCGGTAGAAGCGTTCGAAGAGCTGGTCCCGCTCCGAGTCCGGGATCCCCGGACCGTGGTCCTCCACGATGACCCGGACCGAGGTGGCAGGGACCCCTGCGAGTGGCCAGCGTTCCACCAGGACCTTGGTTACCCCGCCGGCGTAGAACGAGGCATTCTCCAACAGGTTGGCCACCACCCGCTCGAACCTACGTTTGTCCACTTGCAGCCGGAGCCCTTCCATCCCTGGTCCGATCTCGACTGGATAGGAGACCGGGCCTCGAACTCCATCGTCGCCCACCGGGCCAGACGCGGCGACAGCTTGGCGGACCAGCTCGCCGGGGTCGACTTCGTCGAGGGACAGTTCGGCGGAACCGGCATCGAAACGAGAGATTTCGAGGAGGTCATCGACCATCCGGGTGAAGCGTCGGAGATCACCATCGAGCAGGTCGAGGGCGCTTTGGGCTCGAGGGGCCATCTGGCCCCGGTGACGCTCGAGTACGGACACCGTGGCCGTCAACGTGGTCAGCGGTGACCGCAGCTCGTGGCTCACGTCAGAGGTGAACCGGGCTTCGCGTTCGATCCGCTCCTGCAGATTGGCGGTCATCTGGTTGAAGGCGGCCGCCAGTTCCTCGAGGTCGGCATCGTCAGCGGCATCGACGCGGGTGTCGAGCCGCCCCCCGGCAATGGCCACGGCTGCATCGGTGAGTCCAGCAAGCGGGCGGAGTGCCCGGGAGCTGGCCCATCTTCCGACTGCGGCTCCAGCGACAGTGGTGACCAGGGCCGCTGCGGCCAGGGCGACCGCTAGGGTTCGCAGAGTGCTGGCTAGCTCATCGAGCGAGAACACCTCGAAGTATGCGGCATGGACAGCGGGCAGCGGCACCCCGATCACCAGATGAGGGGCGTCCGAGAGCGTGAAGAGTTGTGACCCCGGCGTCCCCGATAGGACGAGGTTCCGCTCCTCGGCCGGGATGGCGCTCTGGCCGACCGAGATCGACGTGGCATACCACTGGTTGCCGGTGCGCAGCACCGACCGAGAACCGGGCACGGTGTCCACCGATTCGATCAACTGGGTGATCCGAGTGACGGGTGATCGGAGAGAGTTCTGCACCAGTGCGGCATTGGCGAAGGCCTGGCGCTGATCGGCTGAAGTGCGCTCGGCCAGGAAGGTCTGGCGGGCGACGAAGTAGGTGATGCCAGCCATGAGTGCAGACAGCCCGAAGGCCCCGATGGCGAAGGTCAGAGTGACGCGGGCCCGGAGACCGGGCCGGTGGGTGCGGCCAACACGGTGCGTCCAGGACGCGTGAGCGCGGGCGGAGTCGACTTGGAGATCGGGTCCGGAGCCACTGGCAGTCGTGGGATCCATGGATCAGACCGCCAGCTTGTAGCCCATGCCCCGGACGGTGAGGATGAAACGCGGTAGTGCCGGGTCGGGCTCGACCTTGGTCCGGAGGCGGCGCACATGGACGTCGACGAGTCGACCGTCGCCGAAGTAGTCGTAGCCCCAGACCCGCTCCAGCAGCTGCTCGCGGCTGAGCACCTTGCCAGGGTGGTTGGCCAGCTCGCACAGCAGGCGGAACTCGGTGCGGGTGCAGTGGACTTCGACCCCGGCGCGCCTCACTACGCCTGCCTCTGGTTCGATCACGACATCGCCGAAGGAGAGGACGGCGCTCCCCTCGCCGTCGTGGCGCGAGCGTCGCAGCAGGGCGCGTATGCGAGCAGCTAGCTCCTTGGCTACGAACGGCTTGGTCACGTAGTCGTCCGCTCCGGCCTCGAGCCCGGCGACCACGTCATGGGTGTCGGACCTGGCCGTCACCATGATGACCGGGACCGTCGATTGGCGTCGGATCACCCGGCACGTCTCGAAACCATCGATCCCCGGAAGCATCAGATCGATCAGGACCAGTTCGTAGGGTTCCGCACCGAACAGAGTGACGGCATCTTCGCCATTGCCCACGTCGTCCACGTCATAGCCCTCCTCTTCCAGCGCTAGGCGCATGGAGGAGCGGATCCGTTCGTCGTCCTCGACGATCAGGATGCGACTCATGACCCGATCATGACACGACCGCCCTGCCCGCAGCGGGCAGGGCGGTCGTGGACAGCGGACGGGCTGAAGGAACTAGGACAGCCAGATCTGCTGGGGCCAGATCGCCCCACCGATCAGTCCGAAGGCGGCCTGGCCGGCTGGCGTCTTCGGGTTGTTGAAGTTCTGCACCTTCTCCTTGGCCCCGATGGCCCAGACGACCCGGGAGTACCAGACGTAGGGGATATCGGTCGACAAGAGTTTGTTGACCTGCTGGTAGGCCTGGGTCTGCGTCGCCTTGTCCGTCGACTGACGGCCCTGCAGCAGCGCGGTCTGCATGGCCGGATCGGTATTGCGGGCCATGTTGATGGAGAACAGCGGCGTGTTGGCGTTGGTCGGGGTCCAGAAGATGTAGTTCATGTCTGGGTTGACCGCACCGAACTGGCGCCAGGTGAGCGCTTGGAAGTCGCCCGTCAGGGCAACATTGATGATCGAGTCCTGGAGGACGGAGTTCAAGGTGACCTTCATCCCGACGGTCTGGAGCTGCTGCTGCAGGTACTGACCGATTTGGCTGCCCTTGGGGTCAGGGGTGTGGCCGAGGGCGAGCGACACCGGCGCCCCGGTCTCCTTTTCCACCTCGGACACCAGCTGCTTGGCCTTGGCGACGTTGTAGACCGGGTAACCGTTGTCGGCCAGGTAGTAGGGCGACGTGGAGGTGAATGCACCGTTTGATGTCTGGCTGACGCCTCCGTCGATGACCTGGGTGTACTGCTTGGAGCTGATCGCATACGCCGTGGCCTGGCGCACCTTGAGGTTGTCGAACGGTGGTTTCGACAAGTTGAGCAGTATGAGGCCCATGTCGGGCTCCCCGGCGACGTTCTTGGAGTCATCGCAGTATGCGAGCGATGTATCGCTGCGCAGGGTGCTGATCGACGCGGTATTCGTGGTGTGGATGACGTCGACCGAACCGGACTGCAGACTGGCGAGGAGCTGCTGGGAGTCCGGGATCGGCTTGTAAGTGATGCTGTCGAGGTAGGGCAACCCGCTGCGCCAGTAGTGCGGATTCCGGGTGGCGGTGAAGTGGCTGTTCGGCACCCACTCCTGGAAGACGAACGGACCGGTCCCGATCGGATTGGTCTGGCTCTTGGTGTTCAGCCAGTTCGGCTCGGCGATGAAGGCGAACTGGCTGCCGATTCCGCCGCACAGGTAGTAGTTGAACGGGACCCAGGGGGTCTTCATGGTGATGGTGACGACCATCGGACTGGTCACGACGACCGACTGCACGGGAGTGAGGGCCGGCCCGGTGAGCAGTGAGTCCTGGTGGGCCTTGAAGTTGGCTGCCACGGCCGCGCCGTCGCACGGCGCACCGTTGTGGAACGTGACGTTCGGCCGCATAGTGATCGTCCACTCGGTGCCCGTAGCGTTCGACGTGACCGACTCGGCCAGATTGGGCTGCGGGGCGCCGTCGTTGTCCAGGATCATCAGTGTGTCGAACACGGTGCGGGCGTACATGATGCCCACCTCGTCGAACGTCCCAAGCGTGGTGGAGAAGCCCTTCTCCTCGGCGTCGACTCCGAATACGAGTTGGCCGCCCTTCTTAGGGGTTGCCGTCGACACGCCGTTCGGCTGGGTGCCCGACGATGAAGACGACGATCCCGAGTCTGAGCCGCACCCAGCGAGCAGCCCTCCTGCTGTGCTTGCGATGGCCAGTCCGGCGCCGGCGACGGCACCCTTGGCCAAGAACGAGCGGCGGTCGATGCGATCAGTCATGGTCCCCCTTCGGGCTCGACCCCGGCATCCGCCGGGCGTCGTACTGCATGTGATTACGCCACCGAATGCCCCCCCGGGGATCGGCACCCGCATTGTCAGAATCTGACGTTACCCTTCGGCGCTCTCGCGTGTACGCCATGAGCATCCGTTGTCAGCGCTACCGATACTCGCTGCCCGACGTAGGGAGTAATGCACGCACAGTTCTGTCTCCGGCCGGTACGCTCAATACGTGGATTGGGAGATCGAGGCCTACTGTCGTTCGGTCGCCAGCCTGTCACCCGAGACCGTGCGGGCCTATGCCTCCGACGTCGAGCGTTTTGCCGGCTGGGCCGAGCGCGGCGGGACCACCGGGCCGTCCGGCGTCAACCGGATCCTGCTCCGCCGCTACCTCGCCTTCCTGGCCACTCGGCGCTACGCCAAGGCGACCATCTCCCGAACGGCCGCGTCGCTCCGTTCCTACTTCGGTTGGTGCACTCGTCGCGGACTGATCGCGGCCGACCCGTCGGTCCGGCTGACCGCACCGTCGCCGGACTCGAGGTTGCCCCGGGTCCTCGGCCACGCCGAGCTCGACCAGCTGCTCGATTCCGCCTCCGCTGCGCCGCCGCCGGGCCATACGGGCGCCGATGACAAGGCAGCTGGCCCCCCGTCGGCTCGCGACCTGCGAGATGATGCGGTGCTGGAGCTGCTCTATGGGAGCGGCATGCGAGTGGCCGAGTTGTGTGGGCTCGATGTCGCCGATCTCGACCTGGGCCGAGGAGTGGTGACGGTCACCGGAAAAGGGTCGAAACAACGTCAGGTGCTCGTCCACGATCGGTGCGTGGCTGCCGTCCGGTCCTGGCTGGCTGGCCCCCGGATGTCGATGGCCGGACCGGGTAGTGATTCGGGAGCGCTCTTCTACAACAGCAGGGGGAATCGCCTGGGTGCCCGAGACGTCCGGCGGGTGCTCGACCGCCGGTCGCCGGTGCCTACTCACCCCCACGCACTGCGCCACAGCTTCGCCACACACCTGCTCGACGGGGGTGCCGATCTGCGCGTCGTGCAAGAATTGCTCGGGCATGCCAGCCTGCAGACGACGCAGGTCTACACTCATGTGAGCAAAGAGCGCCTGCTTTCGGTGTACTCCGGAACGCATCCACGGGCCTAAGGGGACAATTGGCGACGCAACTGGACACGGCTGGGCACGGCATCGACGCCCTGTGGGCCGAGTACAAGAAGACAGGTGGCAAAGCGCTGCGCGATCAGTTGATCGTCCACTACGCCCCAGTGGTCAAGTACGTGGCCGGTCGCGTGTCGGTCGGACTGCCTCGCCATGTGGACGAGTCCGACTTGGCCAGCTACGGGATCATCGGACTGATCGATGCCATCGAGCGGTTCGAGCCGGCCCGCAACATCAAGTTCGAGACCTACGCCGTGCCCCGCATCAAGGGCGCCATCATCGACGAGCTTCGTTCCATCGACTGGGTCCCGCGTTCTGTCCGGGCCAAGGCCAGAGCCGTCGAGCAGTCCTACTCCAAGCTCGAGTCGACGCTTCGTCGAACACCGACGGACGACGAGGTGGCAGCTGACCTCGAGATGACGGACGCGGAGTTCCAGACCACGCTCCGCAAGATTTCCTTCGTCGGGGTGGTCGCACTCGACGAGGTATTCCGTGGTGGTGACCACTCGGACCGCTCCACGTTGGGCGAGTCCTTGCCGGACGCCACGGCGGGACCGATGGAGACCTTCGAAGTCAAGGAGACCAAGGAAGCACTGGTCAGGGCCGTCAGTGAGATGGCCGACCGAGAGAAGACCGTGCTCACGCTCTACTACTACGAGGGGCTGACCCTGGCTGAAATCGGCGACATCCTCGGTGTGACCGAGTCCCGTGTCTGCCAGATCCACACCAAAGCAGTACTGCAACTTCGGGCCAAGCTCTCGGATCGACCCGAAGGTCCGGGGCGCAACTCGGCCGTGGCCACGAGCAAGCCAGCCAAGGACAAGGCCGTCGCAGCCGCTCCTGGGGCCACGCCCGCTGCCAGCTGAGCGCACCGGTCAGCACCTCCGAGTGGAGGTCGACGGCCGTGGGTACTACCATGATGGGGTCCCACCGTCCGGTGGGGCAACCGAGCGGTAACTACTACGCACCCGGCCGCGTCAACGGTCGCCCCTCACGAGGGGTGCTGCAGCCGGGAAACCAACCGTAACAAGGAGCAGTCATATGGCCGTTGTAACCATGAAGCAGCTGTTGGGCGCGGGCGTCCACTTCGGGCACCAGACCCGTCGGTGGAACCCGAAGATGCGCCGATTCATCCTCGGCGAGCGCAACGGTGTCTACCTGATCGACCTCCAGCAGACCATGCAGGGGATCGAGGAGTCCTACAAGTACATCCGGGACCTCGTCGCTGGCGGTGGAACCATCCTCTTCGTCGGGACCAAGAAGCAGTCCCAGGGCCCCATCGCTGTCTACGCCGACGCGTGCGGCATGCCCTATGTGAACGAGCGGTGGCTGGGCGGCATGCTCACCAACTTCCAGACTGTCTCCACCCGGGTGAAGCGCATGAAGGAGTTCGAGGCCATGAAGAAGGCCGGCGACTTCGATGCCATGCCCAAGAAAGAGGCGCTTCGCAACTCCCGTGAGCTCGAGAAGCTCCAGCGCAACCTCGGGGGGATCCGTGGCCTCGACAAGCTGCCCGACGCCATCTTCGTGATCGACACCATGAAGGAGCACATCGCTGTCACCGAAGCCAACAAGCTCGGCTTGCCGATCGTGGCCGTGGTCGACACCAACTGCGACCCCGACGTCATCACTCACGTGATCCCGGGCAATGACGATGCCATCCGCTCCGGTGCGCTCCTGTGCCGCGTGGTAGCCGATGCCGTGACCGAAGGACGTTTCATCGCCCAGAACCGCCCGGCCCCCAAGGCCGTTGCACCGGCACCAGCACCGGCTCCGGCGCCCGCGCCCGTTGCGGAGACACCGTTCATCGAGGCTCCTGCCGCTGAGGCTCCCGCCGCTGAGGCTCCCGCCGCTGAGGCTCCCGCCGCTGAGGCTCCCGCCGCTGAGGCTCCTGCAACTTCGACTTCGACCGAGGAGGTCTGACCGTGTCCGAATTCACCGCCAAGGACGTCCAAAAGCTGCGTCAGCTCAGCGGGGTCGGCATGTTGGATGCCAAGCGCGCCCTCGACGAGAACGCCGGCGACATGGACAAAGCCGTCACCTGGCTGCGCGAGCAGGGACTGTCGAGCACGGCCAAGCGTGCCGACCGTGAGGCCTCCGAGGGTGCTGTGGCCATCGGGAACGCCGAGGGCGCCATCTCGATCGTGCAGCTGCGCTCCGAGACCGACTTCGTGGCCAAGTCGGTCGAGTTCGTCACCTTCGTGTCCGAGCTTGCCGATCTGGTGGCCGCCAAGGGTGTGGAGGCGGTGGCCGAACGGGCCGACGACCTCGACACCATGAAGATCACCCTGAAGGAGAACATCTCCCTCGGCAGCGTGGTCCGCATCGAGGCTCCCAGCGACGGTGCCGTCGACTCCTACCTGCACCTGCAGGCCGGTCGCGGGGTGAACGCCGTGGTAGTCGCCGTCGCCGGTGGTACCAAGGAGATGGCGCATGACATCGCCGCCCACATCGCCTTCGCCCGGCCCCTCTACATCAACCGCGAAGACGTGCCCGAGGCCGAAGTGGCCGCCGAGCGCGCCACCATCGAGAAGATCGCCCTCAACGAGGGCAAGCCCGAGGCTTCGCTTCCGAAGGTCGTCGAAGGTCGACTGAACGGCTGGTACAAGGAGCGGGTACTGGTGGACCAGCCCTTCGTGAAAGACGAGAAGCAGACCATCCAGAAGCTGCTCGGCGATGCCAGGGTGACGGAGTTCGCCCAGGTAGTCGTCGGCGACTGACGCAGCAGTGGGTCAACGACAGCGCATCGTCCTGAAGCTATCTGGTGAGGCCCTGGCCTCGTCGGCTTCGGACGAGACTATCGACGCGGCTGCAGTGGAACAGCTGGCCGGGGAGATCGCCGAGACCCGCGACGAGCTCGATCTCGAGCTGGCCGTGATGGTGGGAGGCGGCAACATCTGGCGTGGCACCACCGGGGCGGGTGCCGGCATGGACCGTGCCACCTCGGACACGATGGGGATGCTGGGCACGGTGATCAATGCCCTGGCCCTCCAAGACGCGCTGGAGCACCATGGCCAAGCCACCCGCGTGCTGTCGGCCGTGCAGATGGCCGAGGTAGCCGAGCCCTACATCCGACGTCGGGCCATCCGTCACCTCGAGAAGGGTCGTGTCGTGGTGTTTGCCGCCGGCATGGGGAACCCGTACTTCACCACGGACACCTCGGCCGCACTCCGGGCCGCCGAGATCGAAGCGGTCCTGCTGTGCAAGGGCACCCACGGCGGCGTCGATGGCGTCTACTCCGCTGATCCCCGCCTCGACCCGACCGCCACCCGCTACGACGAGATCTCCTTCATGGAGGTGGTGTCCAAGGACCTTCGTGTCATGGACCTGACCGCCATCACCTTCTGCATGGACAACGGACTCCCCATCCGGGTCTTCGACCTGATGGAGCCGGGCAACATCCGCAAGGCACTCAGCGGTGAGTCGATTGGGACGCTGGTTCGATGAAGTCCCAGGTCCAAGGGTTGCTCGGGTGTGCCCCGACCACGATGACTACGCTGAGGCGCTAATGGATGACGACCTGATTGCACTCGTAGTGTCTGATGCCGGCGATCACATGGGCAAGGCGGTGGAGCACACCCAATCGGAGTTCAGTGCCATCCGTACCGGACGCGCCACACCGGCCCTGGTCGAGCACCTCAAGGTCGACTACTACGGCACCGAGACCGAACTCCGACAGATGGCCGGGTTCAGCGTCCCCGAGGCACGCACACTGGTGGTGTCGCCGTACGACAAGAGCTCGCTGGGAGCCATCGAAAAGGCGATCCAGAGTTCTGACCTCGGGATCACCCCGTCGAACGACGGGACGGTCATCCGACTTTCCTTCCCCATCCCTACCGAGCAGCGCCGCAAGGAACTTGTCAAGGTGGTCAAGCAGAAGGCGGAAGACGGCCGGGTAACAGTGCGCAACATGCGCCGGACTGCCCGCCAAGAGCTCGAGGGGATGCAGAAGGACGGGGCACTCTCGACCGACGAACTCGATCGGGTCGAAAAGGACCTCGACAAGATCACCCAGGACAACGTGGCGGCCATCGACCGTCTGTTGGCCCACAAGGAGCAGGAGCTCCTCGAAATCTGAGCGCAGCCGGACGGCGGTCCGGAGATGACGTCGGGCCGATCGACGGTCCGGCAATGACTTGAGGCGGCCCGTGGGTCGGTTCAGGGGGAGGATTCACCAACGTGGAGTACGGCACGGACCGGGATGACGAGATGCATGACGACGCGGGATCCCGCGACGACATCGCTCCGCCCATGGAGCCGTCCGGCCCGCCCACCGGTGGCGTGCGCATCATCGGCGCCGAAACGGCCGCAGACATCACCTCGGAGATGCCGATCGTCCCGCCAGCCCACATCGACCCCGCCGGCCCCGATACCGTCCTCAGTGCGTCGGTGCGGATCATCGACGAACCGGTCTCGGCCGATTCCGCTGAGCCCGCCAACGAGGTATCTGACACGGCCTCTCATGCAGAGCTTCCGCACTGGACCGAGCCCGCCACCGGCCAGGTCCCCGCTGTACTGTCCCGAGACGATGCCGGAACAGGCACGGCGTCCGGGGTCCTTCCGCCCACGTGGCGCGAGGGAGATGCCGACTGGACCGCCCATGAAGAAGAGTTCGAGCCCGCTATGTTCAGCGATGAACGGGCATCGTTAGGTGCACTCGACGAGACCGATGACACCGACGAAGAACGTCGGCCATGGGAGTTCGACCTCGACTCGGTCCGCCCCGGGCAGCCCGGTCCTGGAACCTCGCCAGACGCGGATCCGATCACAGAGCCAGTGGCTGTCGTGCGCGCTGGCGCCGATGCAGATGCTCCGCTGTTCGAGGGGCACGTGCCGGCGGGCAGCGGGTCGGCCGGTTCCACGGGCCAGGGCATCCCGGATGTCGATATCGCTGGGTTGGCCGCTACGGCCGCCGTGGTGTCCGGACCTGGTGACGATGCGTCCGACCAGTCGGCATCCGCTGAGTTGGCAACTGGGGAAGATGCTCGCCCCACGGGGACTCCCCGAATCGGTGCAGCCAGGCGCTCTGGTCTGATTCCGGGCCGCCTCAAGGCCAAGCGGCCCGACGAGGCAGAAGGAGTGACGGTCGATCCAACGGCAGCCGACCTCCCCGGTGCCTCTGTGGCCGATGTGCCTGGCGCTGGGCGACGCCGTACCGGTCTGGCCGAGATGGCCGCCAACGATCGGATCGCCGGTGAGGAACTAGGGGATGCGTCGTCGAAGACCGATGTGGCGTCGAGTGACGACACCGGTGCCGACAGTGGCACCGTGCCGATCAGCCGGCGTCAACGGAGATCGGGTAAGTCGGGGGACCGGCCGTTGCGCTCCAGCAGTAACTACGTACCCGATGTGACTGGAGGGGGTCCGCCGCCGCCAGTCGCCGCCACTCGGGCGAAGAAGGGCGATTCAGCGGTGCCGGTCGGCAGCACCGGACTGCGTGTGGGTACCGGTGTCGCCGTGGCCTTCATTGCGCTGCTGGCGTTCAAGTTGGGCACAGTCACTTCGCTCATTCTCTGCCTGCTCGTGGTGACGTTCGCCGCCGGTGAAGCCTTCGCCGTGCTCCGAAAGGCGGGCTGGCGTCCAGCGACCCTGCTCGGCTTGGTCGGCACCATCTCGTTGATGATCGGCGCGTACGACAAGGGCATCGCCGCGCTTCCGCTCGTCATGGTGCTCATCACCGTCTTCACCCTCCTGTGGTTCCTGTTCGGCGTGGAGCGGGGTTCGGCTGTGGCTGGCACCGCCGCCACCCTCTTGGTTGTCGGGTGGGTGGGGCTCCTGGGCTCGTATGCCGGACTGCTGCTGGCTCCAGGGACCTTCCCGAACCGGCACGGCATCGCCTTTCTGCTCGGCGCCATCATCGCCACCGTGGCCAACGACGTGGGCGCCCTGGTCGTCGGACGCTGGATCGGCAGCCGGCAGCTAGCTCCGAACATCAGCCCCAACAAGACCTGGGAGGGACTGGCCGGTGGGGCCTTGGCCTCGATCCTGGTGTCGACCATCGTGGTTGGAGCCATCCATCCGTGGTCGGCGGCTACGGCCGCGCTCCTCGGCGTGGTGGTCGCCGTGGTCGCGCCCTTGGGTGACCTGTGTGAGTCCTTGCTCAAGCGCGACCTCCGCCTGAAGGACATGGGGACCATGCTCCCGGGCCACGGTGGGGTCCTCGACCGGGTCGATGCCCTGATCTTCGTACTGCCTGCCACGTACTACTTGGTGCGCGCGCTGAACATCGCTTGAATCTCGGGCAGGCTGGTGAGATGACTCCCTCGCCTGGTGGCCGTGTAGCGACCCCGTCGCCAGGAACCCGTGATGGGGGATTTCCGGTAACTATCAGCATCGTGGGCTCCACCGGATCTATCGGGACCCAGACGCTCGACGTGGTCTCCCAAGACCCGTCCGGTTACGACGTGGTGGCGCTGGGCGCCCAGCGTTCGGTCGACCTCCTGGTGGCCCAAGCCCTCGCCTTCCACCCCGACGTTGTCGCCATCGGTGACGCCTCATTGGCTGCAGAGCTGACCTCGCGGCTGCCGTCGGGCATCGAGGTCGTAGCCGGCACCGACGGCCTGGCGTCGATCGCCACCGTGGCCGACGTGGTGGTGAACGGGGTCGTGGGGTTTGCCGGGCTGACGGTCACCTTGGCCGCACTCGAAGCTGGCCGCCGACTGGCCCTGGCCAACAAGGAGTCGATCATCGCCGGCGGTCCGGTCGTGGCCCGGGTGCGCCAGACCCCGGGAGCCGAAATCATCCCGGTGGACTCCGAGCACTGTGCGGTCCATCAGTGCCTCCGCTCTGGACATGGCGACGACGTAGCCCGGCTACTGCTGACGGCCTCCGGTGGTCCGTTCCGAGGACGGAAGGCCGACGAGTTGGCCACCGTCGAGGTGGCTGAAGCACTGGCTCATCCGACGTGGACGATGGGCCCGAAGATCACCGTGGATTCGTCGACGTTGATGAACAAGGGGCTGGAGGTGATCGAGGCCCACGAACTCTTCGGCGTTCCCTACGATGCCATCGATGTCGTGGTGCATCCCCAGTCGATCGTCCACTCCATGGTGGAGTTCGTGGACGGGGCCGTGGTGGCGCAGTTGTCGATGCCGGACATGCGCCTGCCCATCGGTTATGCGCTGGCGTATCCGGGCCGGCTGGGCACGCCGTTCGGGGCCATCGACTGGTCGGCCTTGTCGGTCCTCGAGTTCGAGGCGCCCGACCGAGCAACGTTCCCCTGTCTGGATCTGGCCTACCTTGCCGGGCGCACCGGCGACCTGGCCCCGGCCTGGTTGAACGCAGCCAATGAAGTAGCGGTCGAGGCGTTCCTGGCCGGGCGTTTGGCTTGGCCTGGCATTGCCGAAGTGGTCGAGGCGACCCTGGATCGTTACGAGGCCGGGGCGGGGGCAGGCGGGCGCACCGTCGATGATGTGCTGGACGCCGACGCCACCGCACGACGGATGGCAGAGGAAGTCGTGCGGACCAAGGACGTCCGGTGAGCGCCGTCGATTCGCATCCGAGGCAAGTCCCTGACGCCCCGATGGGCGACGGTGATCCGTCGCTGGGCAGCAGCGACGGGGGTGTAGTGGGGGGTAAGTCGGCCGCCCGGTCACTGGTCGAACTCGGTGCCGTGGTGGCCGCCATCGTGTTGCTGGCGGTGCTCACCGGCCAGGTCGACCTCTTGATCGTCATCGTCTGCCTGGTCGTCATGATCATGGTGCACGAGGCCGGGCACTTCATGGCGGCCAAGCACGGACACATGAAGGTCACTGAGTACTTCTTCGGGTTCGGACCCCGGTTGTGGTCGTTCCGGAGAGGGGAGACCGAGTACGGGATCAAGGCCATTCCGCTGGGGGGCTACGTGAAGATCCCGGGGATGACCACCCTGGAGGAGGTCGATCCGGCCGACGAGGCCCGCACCTACCGTGAGCAGCCGTTCCACGCCCGGCTGCTTGTGGCCGTGGCGGGCTCCGCCATGCACTTCCTGATGGCCTTCATCCTGCTGTGGGTGCTGGTGACCATGGTCGGACTGCCCAACGGCGACCATGTCGGTGTCCAGCAGGTGGTGGCCGTGGACGGACGACCCGGTCCAGCCCAGGTGGCCGGGCTTCGGGCTGGTGACGTGGTGATCTCGGCTGACGGGCGCAAGGTGCAGGGCAACCCCGACGCTCTGGTCTCGGTGATCCACGATCACCCCGGGGTACCGATCACCATCGTGGTGCGACGGACCGGCGCGGAGCGCACCTTGACCGTGACCCCGGTCGACGGGCGGACCGTGCGCCAATCCGACGTCGTCCATCCGCCCGGCACCGATCCTTACGGCCTCATCGGCGTGAGCCTGGGGGCCCCGGTCGAGCGGGTCGGGCCGTTGGCCGGGCTGGCCAGGACCGGCACCGATATGGCACGTTTTTCGTGGGTATCGGTGGTGGGCGTGGCGCATCTCTTCTCGCCGTCCGCCACCGTCCACCGCTTCGGCGAAGTGACCAGCGCCAAGGCGGCCAGCCAGGCCGGGGCCGACGGCACCCGGGTCCAGTCCATCGTAGGGGCGGTCCAGACCGCCACCGATGCCGTCCACGCCGGAATCGGCGATCTGCTGATCATCCTGATCTCGATCAACTTGTTCATCGGGATCTTCAACCTCTTCCCCATGCTGCCCCTCGATGGAGGCCATGTGGCCATCGCTATCTACGAGAAGATCCGGACCGGTCGGTCCAAGGTGCTCTACCACGCCAATGTGACCAAGCTCCTTCCGTTCACCTGGGCGCTGGTCATCTTTCTCGGGGTGCTGTTCGCCACCACACTGCTCACCGACTTGTTGCACCCCATGGCCAACCCGTTCCAGTAGGTGGCCCCCTGACCAACTGTTCCAATAGGGGTCGGGTTCGAGGCACCCATCAGGCCTGCCCCCGGTAGGATCAGCGCCATGGCCACCCCGACCGGCAACCTGACCGAACGCCGCCCGACCCGCCAGATCCACGTGGGTGATGTGGCTGTGGGCGGGGGAGCGCCGGTGACGGTCCAGTCGATGACCACCACCAAGACGGCCGACGTGGATGGCACCTTGGCCCAGATCTATGCCTTGGCCGCCGCTGGCGCCGACATCGTGCGGTGCACCTGCAACGAAGAGGCCGCGGCCGAGGGCCTGGCCCGCATCGTGCCTCGATCGCCGGTACCGATCATCGCCGATATCCACTTCCACGTGGAGATGGCCTTGGCCGCCCTCGAGGCCGGCGTGCAGGGGCTGCGGCTCAACCCCGGCAACCTGCGTAAGCCCGAGGAGATCAAGCTGGTGGCGGCCGAGGCCAAGGACCGCGGCGTGCCCATCCGTATCGGGGTCAACGCCGGATCGCTCCATCCCGATCTCTACAAGAAGTACGGCGGGGCCACCCCCGAGGCGCTGGTGGAGTCGGCCCGCATGGAGCTGGCCTACTTCGCTGAAGTGGGATTCGATGACGTGAAGATCTCGGTGAAAGCCTCTTCGGTTCCGCTCATGATCGACGCTTACCGGCTGGCCTCGGAGACGTTCGACTATCCGCTGCACCTAGGGGTGACCGAGGCAGGTCCTCCGCCCGGTGGGCTGCTGAAGGGCACCGCTGGGATCGCCACGTTGCTGGCCGAGGGGATCGGAGACACCATCCGGTACTCGCTTACCGCCGACCCAGTAGAAGAGGCTCGGGCCGGCCGCCAGCTCCTCGAGGCCCTCGGACTGCGTGAGCGCAAGGGGCTCGACCTCATCGCCTGCCCCAGTTGCGGCCGATCCGAAATAGACGTGATCGCGGTGGCCCAGGCGGCCCAAGCGGCGTTGGAGAACCGGAACCTGCCCATCCAGGTGGCGGTCATGGGGTGTGTGGTGAACGGTCCGGGCGAAGCCCGCGAGGCCGATCTGGGAATCGCTGCAGGACGCAAGCGGGGGCACCTGTTCATCAAGGGGAAGATCGTCCGAGTGGTCCCCGAGGACCAGATGGTCGAAGCCCTGGTGGCTGAGGCCGAACGCCTGGTAGCCGAGGGCGTGGAGGCCCGGTTGGCGGCAGCCGATGCCGGGGCCGAGGCTGAAGCCGAAGCCGACCGGCGCGAGCTGCTCGATGCCAAGGGCGACGATGCCAACGCCTCGGAAACGAGGGTCGACCTGATCCGCAAGCGCTTCGGTGACGAGGCCGCGCCGATCACCTGAAGGACGGCGTTCTGAAGGACGGCGTTCTGAAGGGATGCATCGACACGGAGGGGTCCGTGGGGCGGGCCTGAGGACGGACAGTAGGCTCTCCGCCCATGCGCATGTCCCGTCTGATGGTCCGAACCCTCCGAGAGGCCCCGGCTGACGCCGAGGTGGCCAGCCACCAGCTGCTGGTCCGGGGCGGGTTCATCCGCCGCTTGGCCTCCGGTGTCTATACGTTCCTACCGCTCGGACTCCGGGTCCTGCACAACATCGAAGCGGCCATCCGTGAAGAGCTCGACGCCGCCGGCTGCCAGGAGTTGCTACTTCCTGCCCTGCACCCACGCGAGCTGTGGGAGCAGAGTGGCCGGGCCCAGTTGTTCGGGAGCGACGCCCTGCCCGCCATGACCGTCGAAGGTCGGGGTGGGTCGTTCGTGCTCGGGCCGACCCATGAAGAAGTCGTCACGGTGACCGTGGGAGCCGAGGTCGACTCCTACCGCCAACTGCCGCTCACCGTGTATCAGATCCAGGTCAAGTTCCGCGACGAGGCCCGTCCCCGTTTCGGCCTGCTGCGGACCCGTGAACTCATCATGTGCGACGGCTACTCGTTCGACGTGGACAAAGAAGCGATGCAGGTCACCTACCAGGTCGTCTACGACGCCTACCTGCGGATCTTCGCCCGGATGGGCCTCGACGTCTCGCCGGTCGAGGCCGAGTCGGGCGCCATCGGGGGAGACGTGAACCACGAGTTCATGGTCCCCTCGGCGGTGGGTGAGGACCACTTCGTGCGCTGTGTAGCTTGCGGATACGCAGCCAATGTGGAGGCCGCCACCCGTGGTGGGTTCGGTGAACCCACGCTGCCGGCCGAGGATGCTCCTGGGCTGGTCGAGCATCACACCCCTGACCGTCCAGGCATCGACCAGGTGGTCGGATTCTTCGACGATGCCGGGATCACCTCGGCGGACTTGCTGAAGAGCCTCGCCGTGATCGATGCCGAGGGGCGACCGGTACTGCTGCTCCTCTCGGGTGACCGCGAGGCCCGACTGCCCACCGGATGGCGCATGTTCGAAGATGCGGACTTCGCTGCTCGCCCGACCCTGATCAAGGGGTACATCGGGCCCATGGGCCAGCAGTCAGGTGGAATCGTCGTCATCGCCGACATGGGTGTGACTCG
>CAIVIS010000341.1 GCA_903906055.1 uncultured Acidimicrobiaceae bacterium | reverse complement strand
TGTGGTTCCTGCTGGCCGGAGTGTGGATGGCCATCGCTCACATCATCACGGGGATTGCTCTCTGCCTCACCATCATCGGAATTCCCCTCGGAATCGCCGACTTCAAATTGGCGGCAGCCGCGATCGCCCCTTTAGGCAAGGACATCGTGGCCACCAATAATCCGAGGGCGTTTTACCGGTCCTAGTGGTCCGTCGCTGATATACATGAAGTAGATAGAATGCGAGCATGAAATCAGTGCTTGCGGCCCCGCCACTTGAAGTCTCCGAGGAACAGCGAGCTGAGCTCGAGCGCATCGCCCGGTCCTCGTCGATGCCCTATCGCTCGGTGGTCCAGGCAAAGGCCCTCCTCCTGTCGGCTGACGGTGTCGCGATCTATGAGGTCGCTCGGCAGCTCAATGTGGCATCGAACTCGGTGCGGTCTTGGCGTCGCCGTTTTGTGGCTGGCGGTGTTGAGGGAGTTGGCCGCATCGCCAAGGGTCGAGGGCGCAGTTCGTGGCTTCCCGCAGGAACGGTCGCTGAGGTCGTGCGGGTCACGCTCGAGGAGTCTCCCGATGACGGTTCGACGCACTGGAGCACCCGCACTCTCGGAGAGAAGATGGGTGTGGGCAAGGACACCGTGGCGCGCATCTGGCGGGATCACAATCTTAAGCCCTGGAGGACAGAGGGCTTCAAGATCTCGAGCGATCCTGACTTCGAGGCCAAGCTCGTGGATGTCGTCGGGCTCTATCTCAACCCTCCCGAACGGGCGGTGGTCTTCAGTTTCGACGAGAAGACCCAGGTCCAGGCGTTAGACCGCACCCAGCCATCACTTCCCATGACGGCTGGCCGAGCGGGGACCATGACCCACGACTACAAGCGCCACGGCACAACGGATCTGTTCGCAGCGATGAACGTCGGGACCGGCGAGGTCCTCTACGACACGAAGAAGTCCCACAAGGCCACCGACGTGCTGGCGTTCTTCAAGCTGATCGACCTCCACGTCGCCAGAGACCTCGACATCCATGTCGTGCTCGACAACCTCTCGGCCCACAAGGCCGAACCGATCACGACGTGGCTGGCACATCCCAAACGAGCCCGGTGGCACCTGCACTTCACACCCACCTCGTCGTCATGGCTGAACCTGGTCGAAGGTTGGTTCTCCATCCTCACCAAGCGCCGCCTCAAGAAGGGCGTCTTCACTTCCGTGGCTCAGCTCGAAGAGGCGATCGAGCTCTGGGCCGAGCACTGGAACGACGACCCCACACCCTTCGTCTGGAAGAAGCCCGTCGACGAGATCATCGCCAAGGTCAAGCGGGGCCGAGCGACATTGGCTTCAGTCAAATCCGCGACGAACCACTAGCGACACTTGGAACTGGGACGGCACCGACTGGACCGATGTCTCCCCGACGACCAGTCCTCCGGCCCGCGGATCAGCTTCGATGGCCGAAGACACCGTCAACGGAAACGTGGTCCTCTTCGGTGGGTACGACTCGATCACCGACACGTACTACGCCGACACGTGGACGCTGCTCGACGTTCCGACCACGCCCACCATCTCCCCGATACCTGCGTCGAGTAACTACGGCGCTGTTTTCACCCCTACGGTCGTAACCAACGGTGACGGTGCCACATCAGTCACCTCATCGACTCCGTCGACGTGCACGGTCGACCTCGTCACTGGTGACGTCACCTTCGTCGGCCTGGGCACCTGTTCGCTCACGGCGCACGTTGCGGCTGGCACCAGCTACGCGGCAGTAGACGGTGTCCCTCAGGACATCGCCGCCAACAAGGCCGTTCCGCCCGCTCCGACGGTCACGAACCTGCCCAGTTCCGCAACGGTCGGCACCACCTTTACCGCCGTCGTCAACGGCACCGGTGACGGAACGAAATCGGTGGCCGTGGAGGTCAACGGCGTTTGCACCGGCAGTGGCCTGGTGGTGACCTTCATCGCCGTTGGAGTTTGCACCGTCTATGCCCAGGTGGGCCCAGGGACTTACTACGTAGCCGTGCATGGGCAGGGTCAGCCCATCACCGTCAATGCAGCCGCTCCCCCGGCTCCCCCGGCTCCCCCGGCGGACACCACGGGCTACCGCCTGGTGACCGCAGCCGG
>CAIVIS010000340.1 GCA_903906055.1 uncultured Acidimicrobiaceae bacterium | reverse complement strand
GTGAACGCGTTCCGTGGTCAACACCGGCAGCCAAAAATCGTGTCGTCTGGTCACACGCTGGTCACAGAAAATTTGGTACCAGTTGGACGAAACGGCTCGGGATGGACGGTTTGGACGACGGGTCTGGACTGTGATCTGTGGAAATGCATCAGACCGCACCATTTGGACGGTCTCGGCAAAGGTTCAAGTCCCCCCTCCGACACCAAGACAGCGCATCGCTTCCGATCCCATCGCCAGCACGTACCGGCCATCAGCGTCCATTCGGGGAGTGACACATCTATGTTGATCGGCAACCGCCAGCGTGACCGGACATCAAGACGCAATGGGTTCGTGCTCGTGGCATCCACAGGTGGCACACGCCTTCTGCGGGCTGGTGAGACGATGCGTCTTCCGCTGCGACCAAAGGTCCCGATAACAGGAAACTCTTGGCCACGGACCTGTGCAGTTCCTGGAGTTCGTCATCGAGGAGGTGCTCGATGAGGGCCCAAGCCGTGTCCCAGTAGTGACGAGTGAGGACGTCGCGTAGATCGACGATGCTGCGCCAGGGGATATCCGGTCGTGACATATGGACCGCAAGTACCTCTCGCAGGATATGCATCCCCTGATAGGCACCACCGCAGCCCATTCGAGCGATGTCAAAAGTTCGTCAACTCAGGGCCACGTAAGTCCTGGTCGGCCTGCATCGGACACGGCATCTAACGATCATCTGACGTGCAAGAACCAGCGACCCCGCTGGGGGTTCTTGGCATCCGGCGCCTAGTCCACCGGCTCCACTTCCTCTCGCGCCTGGCGGGTCCGTAGCCCCTTCTTCATCCGGGCGATCGACCGATGGGTGGCCTCGGCCTGGACGGGGGATCAATGGGCGGACACCACGGGATGCAGCCCACCACTGCGACTACTATGACCCCCTGCTGTAGCGAAATCCTGACCGCTTCGCCGGCACCGTGATGATCAACCGATGACAGATCCGAGGACGGAGTCCGCATCGTGCGGAGGGAGTAACCCGTGGAGCCCAGCGCCGATGACCAACATGAGCCAGGTCTGGTGACCAGTCCGACCGATGATCATGGGCTCTCGAACTGGGTTGCCCTCTTCTACGACCTGGTCTTCGTCGCTGCGATCCTGATCTTCACCAAGGGAATCGAGGACGTCCACCCGACCACCGGCGCGTTCTGGATCGTGGGCGTCTTCGTGGCGGCCTGGTGGATCTGGTATTCGACCACGCTGTTGGTCCATCGGATCCAGGTTGCTGATGTAGTGCACCGGATGCTGCTCCTGTTTCAGATGCTGGTCATCGTGCTGATGGCGATGGAGGCGCGGGTTTCGGTGGACGACGATTCCGCCCTTCTGGGCTTCGAGTTCGCGCTACTCCTGGTGTCGGTGTCCGTCATGTACCTGCGTGCTTGGAGGACGTCGAACCCTGCGGCACGGGCCGCCGGTCAGCTGGCTGCCGTCAACGGTGTGGCAGCGCTTTGCTTCCTGCTCGGGATCACGGTGGGGGAGCCGCTGCGGTTGGCGATCTTCGTCACCGGTCTGCTCATCTCCGTGGTGGGCACCGCCATCGTCTGGCACGGAGCAGTCGTGTTCGCGACCGGAGACGAAGCGCACTACATCGAGCGAATGGCCGCCTTCACCCTGATCGTCTGCGGCGAGGCCTTCATCGAGAACGCGCTCGCCGTGAGCGGCGCCACCATCTCCACCATCGACCTCGGGTCGCTGGTGTTCGAATTCGTCCTCGTCTTCGCCCTGTTCTCCACATACTTCGAGGACATCCCGCCCGCCGGCATCAACCCCCGCCGATTCCGATCATGGTCAGGACTTCACCTCGTGATGCAGATCTGCATCGCGGCCACGGCTGTCAGCGCAACCAAGCTGGTGGGACACGCCTTGGGTGAGCGAGTCCCGAACGACGAGATCCTCCGGCTGACTGTTCCGCTGGTCATCTTCTACCTGGCACTGTCGGGTCTGGACGTCTGCTCGAGACGTCGTCCGGTGGCACCCCTGGCAACCCTCCACCTAGTGACAGCCGGCGCCGTCGGCGTGGTCGGTGTTCTGGCCTGGTACGTACCTCAGATCCACCTGGCGGAGGCGTTGCCGTTGATCGACGTGGTGGCAGTGGCTCATCTCATCGCCGCCAGCAAGGTGCGTCGACTGACCGAGGTCTTGGATCCTGCCGTGTTCGCCGTGGCCTGATCACTGTTCAGGCACAGTGGTCGTCGGGTCGCAGCGCAGCCGATCGGGCTGGGCCGCCGAGGGTGCAGCATGGCGATGGGAACGGTCCGGTTCGGGTTGTAGGCCACGACGAATTCGAGCGCCTGGTGGCAGTCGGTGGTGCTGACCACGAATGGGTCGTGCCGAGGGGTTAGTTGCCGTAGTCGGC
>CAIVIS010000339.1 GCA_903906055.1 uncultured Acidimicrobiaceae bacterium | reverse complement strand
CTCCTCAACCTGGCTCGGATCTGTCACCACCATCACTTCTTGAAGACCTACAACGGGTGGGAGCTTGCTCGCCACGGCCCGACCGACGAAGACCCGCAATGGTCCTTCACCCCCCAGCCACCCTTCGGGCAAGAACCAGGACTCGGGATCGACAAGCCCCCGGAGCCCGTGCCTCGGGTGTGAGTGGAGGGATCGACCAGCGTGCATGCGTGATGATCACGGCCGGTCTATTGGCGCAATCGGTTGATCTCGCCCCGTGGTACGGCTCAGGTGACAACGCACTTGAGCACCGTCACTGTCACTGTCACCACCTCAGAGTCACCGGACGTTCGTCGGTGAAGTGCGCCCCCTTGTACGTCCACTGCTCGGAGGGGACCCGTGCGGACGGCATCACCGTCATCGATCCGTGCACCCCAGGCAGTCGGAAGTGCACCACCACGGTCGTTGACGCTCCTGGATGTAGGAGAACCGGCCCTGCCACCAGCCAGGTCGGACCCTCGGCCCCTTTGGCAGTCAGCGGTCCGGTTCCGCTCATGGTGATGTGCGATGCCGCAGCAGGCAGGTTGTTGGCCACTACACCGGCGTAGTCGCCGTAGGTCAGGCCGAGCCCGGGATACGGCCCGGCGATGAACTGCGCCTGTCCGTCCGGGGTCCGGTTGGTCAGGTTGGTTGTCATCGTGACCGCCGTGTCCGATCCGACCGTGCGAGTGGCCAAAGCGACCGATGCGTAGAGGAACTGATCGAGCTTGTTGCCACCACGGCTGACGACCGACACCGCCAACGACCGCGGCGTGAGCGATCCGCTCGCCCCACTGGTCACCCATGCTGCCTGTGCCACCGGGTTCCGGGACCACACCATCAGGTGGCGACCGGCCACGGCCCCGGCCACTGAGTTAGCCAGGGCGCGTAGATCTGTCGACTGACCTTGGAGTTGGCGAAGCACGGCTTGGGCGATCTCACCGAGCGCATCTGCCCGTGCCGCATTTCCAGCTGAGTCGTCGGACAGTCCGGCGTACTGATCGTGCAGGAGGAACTGCTCCACGTTGTCCGGACCGATGGTCGTACCCCCGGCCTGGACCGGCCCGGTGGCTTTCAGGATCTCGCCCAGGGCGGCGATGTCCACTGATAGGACGCCATCGACCTGCTGGCCCGTGCGGGCCGCCCACATCTGTGCAGCAAGGGGGGCAGTGACATCGAACTGCGGAGTCAAGCCGAGGTTGCGCCAGTCCACTCCCGGCTTCAGCCATCCCCAGTTCCGTTGCAGGTCACCGGTCACCGTGACCTGCCCGGGAGCCAGGGCCAACTGTCCCGAGGGTCCGAACTCACCTAGATGGAGTGATCCATCGGCCGTGTCGGCCACTCCCACCTCGAGAAATGATCCCGATCCAGCGCGCATTTCGGCGTTGTTGGCCGCCAGCACTAGGTAGTTCTGTGGACCCTGCAGGATGTTGGCGACAACGACGGATACTCCCGCTGCCTTGGCCAATCGGATCCGCGCATCATTCAATTGGGTCACGAACTCGTCGTGCTTGCCAGCGAGGGGACCGACCAGGGCATGACTCGGTCCAGTGTCGATGGCATTGAGCCGGAGCGAGGCGGCCAGCGACAGAGCCGACAGGTGACGCAACGACTGCACCCGCTGTGGGCCCGGTCCATGGGGCTGGTCCAGCACATCGTGGACCTGGACGAGGAAGTTCGATCCGATGGTCGATACCTGCTCGGCGGCCGCGCTGAGCGACCGAGCCGATCGGATCTGGCGACCGAGCACCGGCAACACGGTGACCGGGGCGATCAGCGGTCCGGACAGAGCGGCGTCAGCTGAAGAGAACTCGGCGGCAGCCGCACGCAGGGACCGCTCGGTGGCCGATGCCGTCAGCGTGGCCGGATCGAGGTTGGATCGGACCGCCGTGAGTGCAGCAAGGCCCCGTTGGTCATGACGGTAGGCAGACCACAGGTGGACTGCCACCACCGCTCCCCATGCGGCCACGACGAGCAGGACGCCGCAGACCACGATCCACCTAGTTCGGTGTCCACCCTCGGTTCTGCTCACGGTGTCACTCGTTGCTCCAGGCACGTCGTCGGCACAGCCGGTCGTCGGGTACGGCGGGTACGGCGGGTACGGCGGATCTGGCGTGGACTGCGGATTTGGCGGGTACTGCGCATGCGGCGCATGCGGCGGATCGATCAAAACGATCGTACTGGAGCGAATCGCCCACAAGGGGGCGCGCCCGCCGGACGTGATCACGGCCGGTAGCATCGTCTCGTGTCG
>CAIVIS010000338.1 GCA_903906055.1 uncultured Acidimicrobiaceae bacterium | reverse complement strand
GGCCTCAGTCATCGCCAATTCCGGAGAAGACGCCTACGCAACGCTGGCGGTCGACGCCTCAGGCAACGTCTTCGTGGTCGATACAACGACCGGAACGGTTCACGAGATCCCCTCAAATGGTGATGGGACCTTTGGAGCATCGACTCAAGTGCTCTCGGGATTCACCTCCCAAAATGGATTGGCAGTGGATGCCTCCGGCACTATCTATGTCACCCAAAACTCGATGCCATTCCTGCAGAAGTTCCCGGCTAATGTCCCGAACGATCCGAGCCAGGGGTACGGAGCGGGCATCGAGCTCGGCACGTTCGGTGGCCTGGGCTTCTCATCATCACCAACGTATGTGGCGGTGGACGGGACTGGAAACCTCTTCCTGATCTGCGGAAACGAAGTGCTCGAGATCACCCCCGCTGGACAGCAACGAAGGATTGCCAGCGGCGGCCCGTTCGAGAGCGTGGCTGTGGACACGTCGAACAATGTCTTCGTGGGTCAACAGTATGGTGGTGAGGTCGATGAAGTCTCCCCGAATGGTGCGGGGGGGTACGACGTAGCGGTCCCGGTGTTCCTCGACAGCAACAATACGTCCGAGCCTGCGGTGGCGGTCGACGCGTCGGGCAACTTCTTCGTGTTGGACGTCGTGGGAGGCAATGTCCTGCAGGTCTCACCGTCGACACCCGACATCCCTGTCCTGAGCGGATCGCCAGCGGATGGTGCGGCCACATTGACGGTTGGTGGTTATGCCTCGTTTCCCAATGCCACCAAGTTCTCCATGACGGACGGCCAGGGCCACGCCTGCGTTGCCACCGAATTGTTCAATGGTTGGTATAGCTGCAAGGTCGATGGCCTCACGAACGGCACGGACTACACCTTCACGGCCACCGCCACGAGCTCGCTCGGTACCTCGGACCCTTCAACGTCGGTGACCGTGACGCCGGAACCCGATCCGCCGAGCGCCCCGAGTGGCGGATCAGCCCTGGTCATCACCAATGGAACGGTGAAGGTGTCATGGGTGGCGGCCACGCAGGTCGGTGATCACGCGATTTCCTACACGGTCACTGACGATCATGGTCAGACCTGTACGACGGTGACACTGTCGTGCACGATGACGGGGTTGAGCAGTGACACGCCCTATACGTTCCACGTGGTCGCGACCAACGTCGGAGGACCAAGCAGTGCGCTTGATGTAGGACCTGTCGTGGTCCCTTCGCAGTCGGTCATTCACATGGAAGGACAAGCGGCAACGGGGTTCAGCTTTTCCGCGGTTGACGCGGCTGGGAACATCTATCTGACGAACGGGGAAGCGGGAACGATCAACAAGTTCACCCCGACCAGTTCAGGCGGCTACGCCGCGTCGCCGGTAGCTACCGGTATCAAGGGAACGTCTGGGATCGCAGTCGACATGGCCGGCAACGTCTTCACGTCTGAAGAGACTTCTCCCGTGAGCATCGGATCCAACGTCGTTGAGTTCACGCCGAATGGTTTGGGTGGCTACACCGAGTCGACGGTCGCCACGGGTCTCGCCAGCGCCCTGCTCGGCCTCGCCGTTGACGCCACCGGTGATGTCTTTGTGACCAGCCCCATGGAGGGAATCGCCGCTGAGTTCACCCCGAATGGTT
>CAIVIS010000337.1 GCA_903906055.1 uncultured Acidimicrobiaceae bacterium | reverse complement strand
GGCCGGGTGGCTGGCAAAGTCGCCCTGGTGACCGGGGCCGCTCGCGGGCAGGGCCGGAGCCACGCGCTGCGTCTGGCCGCGGAGGGCGCCGACATCATCGCCCTCGACATCTGTGCTCCGGTGGAGGAGATTTCCTATGCCACCGCCACCCCCGACGACCTGGCCACCACGGCCCGCCTCGTCGAAGAGGCCGGCGCCCGGGTGGTCACCGGACTGGTGGACGTACGTGATGCCCAAGCCATGGCCTCAGCGGTGGCCGACGGGGTCGGCGAACTCGGCCGTCTCGACATTGCCATCGCCAACGCCGGGGTGTGCTCGATCCAGCGCTACGACGAGGTCACCCCCGAGTTGTGGGCCACAGTCATCGGCATCAATCTCACTGGGGTGTGGAACACCTGCACCGCCGCCATCCCCCACCTCGAGGCGGCCGGCGGCGGCTCCATGATCCTGATCAGCTCTACCGCCGGGCTGAAGGGTCAGCCGTTCCTCACCCCCTACGTCGCCTCCAAGCACGGGGTGGTCGGGATCATGCGCAGCCTGGCCAACGAGCTGGCCGGCCGGCATATCCGGGTCAACAGCCTCCACCCGACAGGGGTCGACACCCCGATGCTCAACGGGATGACCGGCCTGACCGAGCGCATCGAGGCCAGCCCTGATGTGGGTTCGCTCTTCCTCAACTCACTCCCGGTGGACCTGGTGCGTTCCGCCGATGTCTCCAACGCCGTGCTGTTCCTGGCCTCCGACGAGGCCCGCTATGTCACCGGGCTCACCATGACCGTCGACGCCGGGGCATCGGCCCGATGAGAATCGTGCGAGTCAGGTCGACGCCATGAGCGCAACCGGTACCTACAAGCATCTCTTCAGTCCGCTGCGCATCGGACCGGTGACGGTGGCCAACCGCATCGTCTTCTCCGCGCACCTGACGAACTACGCCACCGATGGTCGGCCCACCGACCAGCACGCCGCCTACTACGCGGCCCGGGCGGCCGGCGGGGCCGGGCTCATCATCACCGAGGAGCACTCCACCCACCCGACGGACTGGCCCTACGAGAAGCTCATCCATGGCTTCCACCCTGACGTGATCGACGGCTACCGCAAGATCACCGATGCCGTCCATGCCCAAGGTGTGCCGATCCTGGCCCAGATCAACCACAACGGTGGCCAGGCCTCTTCGATGTACTCGCGGCTGCCGGTGTGGGCACCTAGCCCCGTACCGGACCCGCTGTTCCGCGAGGTCCCCAAAGCCGTCGAGCTCCACGAAATTGCCGAGATCGTCGATGGATACGCCACAGTGGCCGGGCACTGCATCGCTGGCGGCTTCGACGGTATCGAACTCCAGTGCTCGCACTCCTCGATCGTGCGCGGCTTCCTGTCGCCCGCCACCAACCGGCGCACCGATGCCTATGGCGGCACGTTGACCAACCGGGCCAGGCTCCTCCTCGAGATCGTCGACGCCGTGCGCTCCACCATCGGGTCCGACCGGGCCCTTGGCGTTCGACTGTGCGGCGACGAGCTCATCGAAGGCGGGACCGGGATCGAAGATGCCGTAGCCGTGGCCCGCATGGTCGAAGCCACCGGACAGGTCGACTACATCAACACCTCGATCGGGGTGGCCACGGCCACGCTCTACATGATCGAGGCCAGCATGCAGATCCCGCCGGGGTACGCCTTGTTCATCCCGAGCGCCATCCGCGACGCCGTCGATATCCCAGTCGTGGGGGTCGGCCGGTTCAAGGACCCACTCCAGGCCGACCGGGCGCTGGCTGACGGTATCTGCGATCTGGTGGGCGTGGTCCGGGGCCAGATCGCCGACCCCGACTTCGCGGCCAAGGCTCGCTCCGGACATGCCACCGACATCCGTACCTGCTTGTCGTGCAATCAAGAGTGCGTGGGCCGGATGGGTCTCAATCGGTGGTTGGGCTGCATCGAAAACCCCCTGGCCGGACGCGAGTCGTCGATCGTCCCTCTCCCCCGCCGCCGGCGCAAGGTCGTTGTGGTCGGAGGCGGCCCGGGGGGCCTGCAGGCTGCAGTCACCGCCGCCGAGCGAGGGCACAAGGTCGTGCTGTTCGAGCGCCACGACCGACTCGGCGGACAGGCTCATGTGGCCGCGTCCGTACCTAGCCGGGCCGAGTTCTTCGACATCGCCCGCAACCTCATCGTCGCCGCCCGCCGTGAGGGCGTAGACATCCGCATCGGGGTGGAGGCCACGGCCGACATGGTCCGAGCCGAGTCGCCCGATGCCGTGATCGTGGCCACCGGTGCACGCCCGGCCCGGCCGTGGTGGGCCGGCGAAGAGCCCCGGGTGGTCGACGTGCGCGATGTGCTCGAGGGCAGGGTCCATCCCGAGGGTCGGGTGGTGGTGGTCGACGAGCTCGGCTTCCACCAGGCCACCTCGACGGCCGAGCTGCTGGCCGACCGGGGCTGCGCCGTCGAGATCGTGACCAACGGCATGGTGGTGGCCCAGGACCTCGGGATCACCCTCGACATGGAGATGTGGAACGTCAAGGCGCACGACAAGGGGATCGCCCAGAGCGTCGACCTCGTTCCCATGGGAGTCGCCCCGGCCGATGATGCAGCCGACGCCCTGACCGGTGGAGCATCTGGTGGCATCGTCCTCCAGCTCCAGCACCACCCGACCGGCACCGATGTCACCAGGGCGTGCGACTGGGTGGTGTGCTCGGTGCACCAGCATCCCGAGGACGATCTGTGGCACGCCCTCGACGGCGCACCCTTCGAGGTCCACCGCATCGGCGACTGCCTGGCCCCGAGGCGGGCCCACGCCGCCGTCATCGAGGGAAACCGTGTGGCGGTGTCGCTGTGAGTGACGCGAGTGGCGTGAGCCAAGAACAGGTGCCGACTGCGGTGGCGATCGTGGTGGCCCGAGACGGGCGGCTCCCGGTAGGCGCCACCGAGGCGGTGGCCGAGGCCGGTGGTCGGGTGGTGGTGGTCGGGTCCGGTGCGGCCGGTGCCGCACGCGACCTGCCCGGGGTCGTCCATGCCTGGTGGCATGAGACCGGTCCCGGATTCCGGCCCGGCGAGTTGGCCCATGCCTTGGCCCCCGTGGTCGGACCCGAGACCCTGGTCGTCCTGCCTGCTTCGCCCGATGGACGTGACCTCGCCCCCCGATTGGCCGCAGCCATGGGACGCCCGCTGTTGGCCCGGGTGCTGACAGCCAACGTGCGCATCGACAAGGACGGGAATCCCGGCGTGCAGGCCTCGGTGGCCCGGGTGGACGATCACGTGCTGGTTGCAGTCGACGTGCCCGGTGCAGCCGTGGTCACCTTGATCGGTGGATCCCGGGGCGGGCACGGAGGAGCTCACGGAGGAGCTCACGAGTCGGTCGTCTCCCCCGGTGCGAGTATCGAAGCGTTGGGGTCATCTGACATCGGGTCGACCAGCGAGTCCGCACCGGACGCGCTCGACCCCGACCTCATCGAACTGGTGGCCCCGCATCTCCACACCATGGACCTGGGCCACGCCACCCGGGTAGTGGCCGGGGGTGCTGGCATGGTCAGCGGGCTCGACGACCACCAAGCCACCTCGCGATTCTCCGTCCTGGTCCACGTAGCAGCCGCACTAGGCGGATCCGCTGGCGCTACCCGGGTCGCCACCGATGCCGGCTGGACAGGCTACGAGCGCCAGATCGGCACCACCGGCGTCACTGTCGACCCCGACCTCTACGTGGCGTTCGGTGTATCCGGGGCAGCCCAGCACACCGGCGGCCTCGGCAACCCCCGCCACATCGTCAGCATCAACACCGATCCCTCGTGCCCGATGACGGCCATGGCCGACCTCGGCCTGGTAGCTGACGCCGGCGACCTGGTGGACGAGTTGGCACGACGTTTGGGTGTGGACGTGGCTGGCGTTGCCTCGACGGGGTCGCCGGCCCTGGGGTCGCCGTCGGGAACCTCTGAGGGGAACCATGCCTGAGCAGATCGAGTTCGATGCCGTAGTGGTCGGCGCTGGCCCCGCCGGCGCATCCGCCGCCCTGGCCCTGGCCCGAGCGGGCCGATCGGTGGTGCTGGTGGAGCGTGGACCGTTCCCTGGCTCCAAGAACGTCTACGGGGGCGTCGTCTATGGCCGGGTCCTCGACGACATCGTTCCCAATTGGTGGGAGGAGGTGCCGGTCGAGCGATGGGTGGTCCGGCGCTCCACCATGATGATGACCGGCACGCAGTCGCTCTCGGTCGACTTCCGATCCCAAGCTTGGGGATCCGCTCCCTACAACGGCATGACCACGTTGCGCTGCCACTTCGATGCCTGGCTGGCTGGCAAAGCCACCGATGCCGGGGCCCGACTGGTCACCTCGACCGTGGCCACCGGTCTGATCCGCGACTCCGCCGGCCGTGTGGTCGGCGTGCGCACCGACCGTGACGGGGCCGAGCTGCGCGCACCGGTAGTCATCGCGTGTGACGGGGTGAACTCGTTCTTGGCCAAGGAAGCCGGTCTGCTGCCCCGGGCCGAGGCCTCCCACCACACCCTGGGCGTCAAGGAGGTGCTCGACCTTCCCCCCGGCGCCATCAACGAGCGGTTCGGGGTCCAGGACCACGAAGGGGTCGACATGGAGATCCTCGGCTGCACCCGGGGAATCCCCGGTGGCGGCTTCCTCTACACCAACGCCGACACGGTGAGTATCGGTGTCGTCGTCTCCCTTCCCGAGTTGGCCGCCTCCGGCGTGCGGCCCGAGGCGCTCATCGCCGACCTCAAGGCCCACCCCACCATCGCGCCCCTGCTGGCCGGGTCGACGCTGCGCGAGTACGGCGCCCATCTCATCCCCGAGGGCGGCTACGACACCATGCCGGTCCTGGCCGCCGACGGCCTGCTGATCGCCGGCGACGCTGGTGCCATGACCCTGGCCGCCGGGCTGTGGCTCGAAGGCGTCAACTTCGCCATCGGGTCGGGATATGCCGCCGGCCGGGCGGTGGACCGGGCGCTGTCCAAGGGAGACTGCACGGCCAAGGGCCTCGCCTCCTACCGTGCCGACCTCGAGGGCCAGTTCGTCCTCGCCGACCACAAGCGCCTACGCAAAGCCCCGTCCCTGGTGCTGTCGGAGCGGGTGCAGCAGCGCTATCCCGGACTCATCTGCGACCTGGCCGAAGGGATGTTCACCGTGACCAATCCGACCCCCAAGGCCGGGGCACTCGCCCTCACCCGACAGGTGGCAGCACGCCACGGCGTGAAGCTCCGCCAGTTGGCCGGCGACACGCTTCGCGGTCTGAGGATCTTCGGATGAGCGCGGTGATGCCCGGTGCCGGCAAGTGGGACGGCATCTCGTTTGCGCAGCGGATGGCCACCGTCGACTTCCGGATAGGTGCCCGGGCCCATATCGCGGTGGACTCGGACATCTGCCGCTCCTGCACCACCAAGGCGTGTGTGAGCGCGTGCCCAGCCAACCTGTTCGCCCCCACGGCTGATGGCGGCATCCTCTTCAACTACGAGGAGTGCTTCGAGTGCGGCACCTGCTACATGGTCTGCAACTCAGAGGGCGCCATCACCTGGACCTACCCCGACGGCGGCCACGGCGTCGTGTTCCACCACGGATGAGCGTTCGACCGGTGACTCCAGAGCCTGCGGGCAGCACCACACCAGGACGTGGCGGTGGGCCGCTCATCATGGTCTGCCTGCGCATCACCGATCTGCGGCCGGCTGTCGACCCCCTCGTGGGGACGGTCACCCGCGACCGCCTCGGCGTCGGACTGACTCCGGCGGATGGCGCCGCGCTCGAGCACGCCCTGCGGATCGCTGACGCATGGTCGGGCCGCGTGGTCGTGGTGTGCGTCGGGCCCGAATCGGTCGAGCCGGTCCTGCGTGATGTGGTCGCCTTGGGGGTTTCCGTAGTTCGGGTCCCCTTGGGAGACGAGGGGGATGGCCACCGCTACGTGGCTGAGTTGGTCGAGGACGAGCGGGCCCTGGCTCGCACCTTGGTGGCCGCCATCGCCCCCTTCGGCCGTCCGGATCTGGTGCTGTGCGGCGACCGGTCCGCCGACCGTGGGACCGGAGCCGTGCCCGCCTACCTGGCCCATGAACTCGGCGCCTCCCAGGCGCTCGGCCTGGTGTCGGTGGTAGCGGAAAGTGCGCTCGACGGTGCACCTTGGACGCTCTTGGTCGAGCGTCGCCTCGATGGCGGGTGGCGCGAGCGGCTCCGGGTCTCCTTGCCTGCCGTCTGCTCGGTGGAGGGCGCCGGCGTCCGGCTACGTCGTGCCTCGCTATCGGGGGCGCTGGCCGCCACCGACCCCACCCCGGCGGCCGGATCGACCGGCACTACGTCGGCTGCTGTGGCTTCAGCCGCCAACCCGATAACGGCAGGTCCGGGTTCGATCCATGTGGGTCCGACCCGCCCCTTCACACCTCGTACCCGGATCCTTGCCGCCCCCGCCGACCCGGATCCGCGGGTGCGTCTCTTGGAGTTGACCGGTGCCTTGGTGGCCCACGACCCACCTACAGTCCTCCACCCTGCCGATGCATCCGAGGCCGCTGATCTGTTGTTGGCCTTCCTGTCCCGTCACGGGTACATGGACGAGATTCCAGGGGCAACGAGGCCCTCACCTGTCGATGGGGATGTCGAAATCGATGGGGATGGTCAGGCCCGATGACCCGCCTGGCCGACACTGCGTGGCCGGAGTTGGCTGCGCTGGCCGCGGCTGGGGCCGTCCTGGTCGTGCCCATAGGGGCCACCGAGCAGCATGGTCCCCATCTCCCGGTCACTACGGACTCCGACATCGCCACCGCGGTCGTCGAGGCCGCAGCCGCAGCTGATCCCCTGCTGATAGCTGCCCCCGTGGTGGCATACGGCTCGAGCGGCGAGCACGACGGGTTTGCCGGAACCCTTTCGATCGGACAGGACGTCATCGAGTCGCTCCTCGTCGAACTCGGTCGCTCCGCCACTGCCCAGTTCGCCCATGTGGTGTTCGCCTGCACCCACGGTGGCAACTCGATGCCGCTGCAGCGGGCCCTGACCCAGTTGGCCAAGGAGTCCCGACCGGTCACCGGATGGTGGCCACATTGGGGCGGGGACCTCCACGCTGGGCGGACCGAGACCTCGATCATGCTGGCCATCGACCCCGACCGAGTACGTCTGTCCGACGCGATGCCCGGCAACACCAGCCCGCTGGCTGAACTACTTCCGCTGATGCAGTCCGGTGGCGTGCGATCGGTGAGCCCCAACGGTGTGCTCGGGGACCCGACCGGCGCCACAGCCGACGAAGGGCGGTTGTTCATCCACGCCTCAGCAGCCGATCTGGCCGGATTGGTCGCCACTCTTCGACCAGGAAAGGGTGCCGCTTCCCAGATGGCTAGTTCCAGTGGAACCGATTCCGGGCGCATCGCCACCAACGCAGGCATCCGAACAGCAAGCGAGGCAACGGCATGAACAGAGTCGCAGTGGTAACCGGCGCAGCCCGAGGCATCGGAGCCGCCACCGTGTGCGGCCTGGCCCAGGCCGGATGGTCAGTAGTGGCCGTCGATCGGGCCAATGACGACCCCCGGCTCCCCTACGCCATGGGCACCCGCACGCAACTCGACGAGCTCGTATCCCGGGCAGGTGCACTCGGGGGCGATCCCCATGCCGTGGTCGCTCACGTGGCCGACACCACCGATGCCGCCGCCCTGGCCGCAGCAGTCGCCGTGGCCGAAGAACGGTTCGGCGGGCTCGATGCCATGATCGCCGTGGCCGGTGTGATTGCCGGGGGCGTGCCCCTGTGGGAGATGCCGACAGACCAACTCGACGCCGTCATCGACGTCGACCTGTGGGGCCCGATCCATGCCGCCCGGGTCGGTGTGCCGGCCCTGCTGCGCAGGGTCGCGCCTCGCAACGGTCGGTTCTTGGCCGTGGCTTCGGCTGCGGCCACCAAGGGACTTCCTCAGCTGGCCGCTTACAGCGCGGCCAAGGCCGGTGTGGCTGGGCTGGTCCGAGGGCTGGCCGCCGATCTAGCCGGTACCGGCGTGACCGCCAACGCCGTCTGCCCCGGGTCGACGGACACCGCCATGCTGGCCGAGAGCGCCCGGCTGTATGGGCTGGCCGACACCGCTCCCTTCGCCGACCAGCAGGCCGTCGGCCGACTCCTCGAACCTGAGGAAGTAGCCGCCGCCCTGGTGTGGCTGGCTGGCGAGGCCAGTGGAGCCATGACCGGTGCGGTGATCCCGGTGGACGGCGGCCTCAGCCTGTGACGCACCGCTGATGGGAGTGTTGCCGGACGGGTTCGCACTCGCGCTCGACCGGTCGCTGCGTCGCTTCAAGGACGGCACCGTCCTGGCCGGCGGTCACCCTGGGCGGGTGATCACCTTGACTTCCCAGGGTGCTGACGCACTCGATGCCGTGGTCGGCGGCGAGGCGGCCTCCGGGGCCATGGCTGAACTGGCTGGGCGTCTGGTGGAATCCGGCATGGCGCACCCCCGCCGCCGGCATTCGATGGAGTCGCCAGTGGCCGCCAGTGCCGCCGCGTCAGTCACCATCGTGGTGCCAGCCCACGACCGACCCGCCGCGCTGGAGCGATGTCTCGCTTCGATGGACGGGAGTGTCCCGGTCATCGTTGTCGACGATGCCTCTCGGTATCCCGCACCGATTGCTGCGGTGTGCGCTTCCCATGGTGCCCGCCTCATCCGGCGCACCCACAACGGCGGACCGGGTGCCGCCCGCAACGGCGCCCTCGCCGTGGTCGACACCGAACTCGTGGCCTTCGTCGACAGTGACTGCACCGTCTCTCCTGGGTGGCTGGACGGTCTCACCTGGCTGTTCGACGATCCGACCATCGCAGCGGTCGCACCTCGGATCCGAGCCGCTGATCCTTGCCATGGACCCGGCACCCGGGCCATCGACCGCTTCTCCCGGTCGCACTCGCCGCTCGATCTCGGCCCTCACGAGGGGGAGGTCGGACCCCGCCGGGCTGTCCGCTACGTTCCCACCGCCGCCCTGGTGGTCCGACGGGACGTCATGGATGGTGTCACCGGATTCGACGCCGACCTCCGCGTGGGCGAAGACGTCGACTTGGTCTGGCGGCTGGTCGAGGCGGGATGGCGTGTCCGCTACGTTCCGGACATCACCGTGTCCCACGCCGAGCCCGACCGCTGGCGCCAGCTCTTGGCCCGGCGGCTCCGCTACGGGACCTCGGCTGCACCGCTGTCCACCCGCCACCCTGGCAACCTCGCTCCGTTGGAGCTGCGCCCACTCCCCACCGTGGCCGCCATTGCCGCACTGTCGGGACGACCTCGAGTGGCCATCGCTGCGGTTACCTGCTCGGCACTCGCCTTGACGCGGACGGTCCGTTCCCTCGGGGTCCCAGCCGCCCAGGCCTGGACTTGGAGCGTCCAAGGGGCAGCCTGGACGGCGATCGGGCTGGGACGCAGCGCCACCATGCTGGCTAGCCCGGTGCTTGCCGTCGCCGTCGTCCGAGGAGGGAGGAGTCGCCGAGCGGCCCTGGCTCTGGCGTTGCTGCCACCGGTCGTGGAATGGGTGCGCACCCGGCCTGACCTCGATCTTCCTCGTTGGGTGGCGGCATCGATCGCCGACGACGTGGCCTACGGCGCCGGGGTGTGGCTGGGGTGTCTGCGGACCCGATCGTGGGGACCGCTGCTGCCTGCGGCGGGGTCATGGGGTCGATGAATCGAAATTCTCAAGTTCATCAAATCTGACGAGGGCTCATCCGACCCAAACTACCCTTGTGACCTGCTGCTATCAGAACTTCTGATGGCACGGATCACGATTGCAATCCGTGGAAATCAGCCATCGGCCCGTCCGGGAACGACATGTATCAATTCATGGGATTCACTCGGCAACCTGCGGCCCAAATTGTCTATATGTATCTCGGTCATTCTTGGCGGTGATCCCCTGCCTCCACCGGCGATATCGGGACGACAGGTTCCACGTTCTACCAGTACACGGGCGTATTTGCCTCTTCTTTCCCGTGCACTCCACCTACCGCTACACTTCTGTTAAGAAGCCACCTGCCCGTCGGGTTGCCAGTACCATGCAACCCCTGTGGCACCGCCGGTCACTCGGCTTGCTACGGTAGTGCCGTGGGACTCCACAGAAGTTCGGAGTTCCATTCGTCACATCCGTGTGGCAGGATGTACCACGGTTTCAAAGTATCGAATCAGTCATACAGAAAAGAGTGGTGTCACCACGACGCAATCCCGGGCATAACAACACCGGCCGCACACCCTTAGGCGCTACGCCAGGACGAACGAAGCCTGCCCGCTCTTCGTCCGGGGTCCGAATGCAACGGCCGTCGCCCGCCAACACCAATCAGAGGAAGGCGCCATCGCGCGCCCTACGAAGGGAGGTGCCATGCGGACCCGCATTGCACTCGTGGCGATCGTCTCGATCGCTCTCATCACCGTCACACTCCTGACTCAGGCTGTCACCGTGCAGCCGGCTCGGGCTTCCGTTCGGTTGCCGCACCTGTCGACCGCACCATCACCCAATGCCACCACTGACCAGCTGACGTCTTTCGTCCGGCCTGGGTCGACCCCCGTACCAACGTCCCTGCAACCAGGGATGCACCTCGATGCACCGCTGCTGACGGGGAAGGTCGCCGGGGTCAAGGAGGTGGCTCCGGTCATCATCGATACCGTCACCCCCGCGGAGCGTGCTGCATGGCAGCGAGTCGCTATCTGCGAAGAGGGGGGAAATTGGCAAGCCGATGGCCCCAGGTTCAGCGGTGGCCTCGGTATCACCCGCTCCAACTGGGCCATCTACGGAGGCCTGCGGTATGCGCCCAGGGGCGCCCTGGCCACCCCGGACGAGCAGATCATGGTCGCCCAGCGGATCCAGTCGAACGCCCCTGACCAACACGGGTGCCACGGCTGGTAGCAGTAGCGCTCACGTAACCCTGGCGTAGTAGCCCCCTTCCCTGCCTCTCACAGTACGGGATGCACTTGTGGATTCGGACCCCGCTCGACACATGGTCGGCCGGGGTTCGACCGCGTTCAGGCCCTGCCGTCTGGCCCTGTCGTCTGGTTCAGCCAGGGGCGTCTGGTTCAGCCAGGGGCGTCTGGTTCAGCCAGGGGCGTCTGGTTCAGCCAGGGGCGCCGACTCTCGTAAGGGCCGCCCGGTCCAGTCAGGGTCGCCGGGTAGAGGAATTCGAGCCGCCGGGGCGGGCTTGGCGAGCGGCCCACAGCATGGGCAGTTGCAGCGGCATCCGTCCCCATGCCACCCGAGGGGAGTCCATGCCGTCAGGGTGCCGACCCGTCCCAGCGTCAAGCGCCATCTGTAGATTGGCCGGCCACACCGCCAACAGCAGCGCCGTGGATGCGGCTGATGCCCACGGCGTGCGACGGGCCAGACCGTAGGCGCAAGCCAACTCAGCCACCCCGCTCCCGTAGATCAGCGGCCGGTGGAAGCGGCCAGGGATCATCCGGGGCATCAGGCCGTCGAAGAACCCTGGGCGGAGGAAGTGGAGGAGGCCGGCCACAACGAAGATCCCGGCCAGACCTCGAGGTGCTGCACTGCGTACTCCGGACATGCCTAGAGGATAGATCCGAGCAATGTGCAGTGCTGGCTCCGATCAGCGAGCAGACTCTGCACATGCAGCCACTGGCCCTCCACCACGTCTCGATCAATGTGACCGACGTCGACCTAGCCGTCACCTTCTACACCGAGGTACTGGGAGGAACCTTGCGCACCGACCGACCAGACTTCGGTTTCGGCGGAGCATGGATCAACCTCGGCACCAGTCAGGTCCACCTGCTCGAGGCTCCCGTTCCACCCAGCTTCGGCCAGCACTTCGCCATCGGCGTGGCCCATCTGGATGGTGCGGTAGCCGAGCTGCGGAATCGGGGTATCGCCGTCGGTGACCCAACGCGTGTGGGCCAGGGTCGCCAGACATTCGTGGCCGACCCGGCTGGCAACACCGTCGAACTCTACGGGGAGTAGTGCCTATGGGCGCGCTCGTATCAGCCAGCGCACCCGTGGAACCTCCCCAGAAACTCCCCCAGAATTGCCACACCGGAGGCCACGAGGGCCTCCGGTGCTCGGAGCATCTGTTGGACCCGAGCCGACGGGCGCACCGGCGAACCGGTAGAACCCGCCGGACCGGAGTCCGACAGAGTCCAAATCAGATCTTGCGAACCTGGCTGGCCTGAAGGCCCTTCTGGCCCTGCTTGGTCTCGAACTCCACACGCTGGCCTTCCGCGAGGTCGCGGAAGCCCTCCATCTGGATCTCGGACTGATGAACGAAGAGGTCATCCCCGCCGCCGTCAGGCGTAATGAATCCGAAGCCCTTTTCGGCGTTGAACCACTTGACTGCACCTACACCCATAACTGAGTCTCCTTGAAATTCACGCACGAAAACGACGGGGATCCAATTCGAAGCCCTACCTGCATGGACCCGCGTGATAGGGCCTATGTACTTCATACCCTAGGCGGTCGGTGCGCTGTCTGCTTGTCAAATCTTCAAACAGGCCAATTCGGACCATTTCGGGCACCTCGGCCTGACGGGCCAAGACCGGCTCGCTTCGGCCCGGCTCGCCCCCGTTCGCCCCAGTTCTCGGGCGTCCCCGGCGCACGAGCAGACCCACAGCCTGGCCCACCACCTGGCGCACGGACTGATCCGAACGGCGCTGGTACCGTCTCGGACCATGGGTCCTTTTCGTCGTCGGGAGCCGTTCGGCATCCTCTTGGCGTTTGTGCTGGGGTCCGTTGCACTGATGGACGTCGGGTGCGGATCCACCGCCACGACAACGGCGAGTTCGACTACTGGGACCTCGAACACATCGGGGCCGACGACGACTCTTGCGACCCTCCCACCACCGCCGTCGATCTCGTGGTCGCAGTGCCCGGCGCACGCCGACGTCGAGTGCGGCACGGTGCCCGTCCCGCTCGACTACCGCCACCCAGATATCGCCACCATCCAGATCGCGGTGTCCCGCATACCCGCAACCAGCGGGCAGGCAACCGACGGCACGCTGGTTCTGAACCCCGGCGGACCTGGGGAGAGCGGCAATCAGATCCTCCCCATCGAGTACCCGTATCTGCCAGCCGGGGTCCGAACTGCGGCCGATGTGGTCAGCTTCGATCCCCGAGGCACGGGGGCCAGCGACCCACTCCTGTGCGGGACGAACCCCGCGTCGGTGACCAGCGCCATCCCGGTGCCGATTCGCCCCGGAGACGACCTCCCGGGCACGCCGGTGTTCGCTGCCATCCCTCCGGCATGTGCGGCGGCGGCACCAGCCCGCACGCCCCTGGTCAACACGGTGAACACGGCCCGTGACCTCGACCGGATCCGCCAAGCCCTCGGAGCGGCGAGCATCAACTTCTACGGGCTCTCGTACGGCACCGTCCTCGGCACTGTCTACGCCTCCCTCTTTCCTCAGCGCGTCCGGGCCATGGTCTTGGACGGGGCCGTAGATCTCTACGCTTCGCTGTCCACCCAGGCCACCGAGCAAGCTCCGGCGGCCGAGCGCTCCCTCATCCACCTGCTGGCGCTATGCGCCAACGACCCGTCCTGCCCGCTCGGGGCCGACCCGACGGCCTACTTCACCCGGTTGGCAACCTCGATGCGGACCCACCCGCGTGTGGCCCCTGGCAACGGTGACAACACTCCGGTGACCGTCGGCGACCTCGACACAGCCACCCTGTTTACGCTCAGCGTCCCCGGGTTCACACCCTTGTATTACGCCGCCCTGGTGGATGCCACCCAGGGCGACGGCCGGGCACTGCGGGGGCTGGCCCTCGAGTTCGTGATCGACATCGACGGCACCTCGCTGGTGGACGCCCAGTGGGCCATCACCTGTAACGACACCACGGGCCACCTCGGCCCAGCAGCCGCCGGGGCTCTGGCCCGGCATTTGGCCGCTCAAGATCCGCTGATCGGCGGCTACGCCGTCAACTACAACCTGGGCGGGTGTCTGGCGTGGCCCAATGCACGCCGGCCGGTGTCGGCCATCCGACCGCGGCGAGCGCCCCCGGTATTGGTCATCGGGAACACCGGTGATCCGAACACCCCGCTGATCGGCGCACGGCACCTAGCGGCCGCCTATCCGCACGCTGTGCAACTGACCTGGGCCGGGTGGGGCCACACGTGGTTGCTGAGTGGCTCCACCGATGCCTGCGTGGCCGGTGCCGTGACCCGCTACCTAGGCGGCATGGGACTGCCCGCACCGGGCACCGTGTGCCGCTGATCATCCGGCGGCCAGGCAACCATCGAGCCCCCGGGCTAGGTAGGCCACTCCCCGACCAGGACCACGGTCCCATCAGCGGCCACCAGCCGAGCTGACACCCCGTGAGCGGCCAGATTGCCCGGGGCATCGGCGCCCCAAACAACAGCTGCCGTCGACCACCCGTTGGCCTCGAGGCACGTCGCGGCCAACACCGAAGTCAGCGCCCAAGTCGACGGTGCGACTTCGCCGGTCCACGGATCGATGATGTGGTGCACCCGGCGGCCACCGCGCTCCCAGGTTCGAGCTGTGGTGCCCGACGAGGCCAGGCCGCCACGCCACAGAGCCACCACCTCGTCAGCCTCGGACGGTGCCGCTGCCGAGGAGGATGCGATACCGACACCCCAGCCTCCATGTGGAGCCGGGCCCGCTACCGCCACATCGCCTCCCAGGTTCACCAGGACGCCGCAGTCGAGTGCGGCGGCGATCCCAGCGGCCGAGCGGTCGGCGCCGAACGCCTTTCCGGTCGAGCCCAGGTCGACGTGGATACCGACCGGAATGACGACCGTTCCCGCCGACCGGTCGAGCTCGAGTTGCCACCACCCGGGGGCCGGGGACGGTGCTGGCCCAGAGCCGGTGCCTCGATCCCGGAGCGAAGCGAAATCCCGGTCGTAGCCGAGTTCCACCAGAGCAGACCCGATGGTCGGGTCGACGATGCCGGCCGTGGCGGCAGCCACATCGCACGCGGCCTCCAGCGCATCGAACAGCAGAGGGCTCACCACTGTCGGACGCCCCGGTCTGTTGCGCTCGAGCTGGCGGATCTCAGAATCGGGACGGAACCGACTGCAGGCGGCATCGAGCGCAGCCATGTCGGCGGCCAGCAGTGCGAGGGCCTGATCTGCGACGGCCGGGTCCTCGACCACCACCGATGCCGTGGTGCCGATGGCGGACATGGAGCGAACCGTCGGCGTGGACTGGGTGTCTGTGACGGCGGGGCCGCTCATGACTGGCCCGAAGTGGTCGTCGCCGCGGGGGCCGGGGTTGCCACGGCCGGAGCGACAGTTGCCTGAGGGGCAGCCACCGGCGCTTTGGCTACTGCCGACTGGCCCGATGTGGTCGTCGCGGCTGTCGCACCCGTGGCGCTCGTGGCGACTGCATGCGACTGGGATTGGACAGCGATGGCCCCGGTCATGGCCACGGCAGCCACCGTGGCTGTCATGCCGATGGCCACCGTGACACGGCGGATGCGTGCCAGTGCCTCGTCGCGTGATCGGACCGCATCGGCAGAGTTGGGGCGGTAGTGGGGAGTGTGAGCCATGGCTGCACCTTTCGTTCGGAGGTTTTGGAGGCCGGTCGGCCTGATGCATCCAGTGCACCGCGCTGACCACAGAGTGAGCATCGGACCACCTGGGTGTCTCCTGTGAATCCTCGGGGGCACCTCCGGTCAGGCCCCGTCTCACGGCCATAGGTCGAGTCGATCTCAACGTCGAGCTCACAGCCGGCTCACAGGTAGGTCACACCTCGAGGGCAGTCCCTGGCGCGATGCTCGGGGGACAAGACAGTTCGCCACGCACTGAACCCCAGTGTGAATCCGTGCCGATGACCACCCACCCGAGGAGAGTCCGTGGAGCCCACCCGAAGCCAGCGCATCCTGGTCGTCGATGACGAGCCCTCCATCGTCGAT
>CAIVIS010000336.1 GCA_903906055.1 uncultured Acidimicrobiaceae bacterium | reverse complement strand
CTGAGCGAGTGAGGCTGCAGGAGCAGTTGGCGGTGAACGAAGCGGGACGGCAACAGCAGGCGCAGCAGCTCGGGGAGACACACCGCAGAAGGCAAGCAGAGTTCGCGGAGCGGGAGGAGCTGAGGTTGCAGCGCGTGGCGGAGGAGGAAGAGGCGCGGGCAGGCGAAAGGAAGCGGCGGTGGCGGGAGCGCATCGTGGCGGCAGCGTTGGTGGAGTCGGTCGAGAAGACCAGGAAGGTGATCCGGGCGAGGGAGTACTTGCAACGGCAGACGGACACGACGGTGGCCGAGCAGAGTCGCATACTGGGGTCGGTCGAGTTGCTGGCGAAGGAGTGGGAGCTCCCAACCGGAGAAGCGTTTCTGGATCGACTGGAGGTGGCGGATCGGATGAGGGAGTCGATAGCGACGGCGCTGATGAAGCGCACGCGGCCTTGTTATGCGGGGCCAGGGTCGTCGGTAGACTCCGGGAAGCCAATCCTCACGCATCTTTCAGGGGAGAGCTTAGCGAAGCGACAACGAGTCGGGGCGGGGTCGGCGACGCTGGGGCCTGGGGCGGCGGGAGCTTGGCTGGTGGAGGCATTAGCGACGGGGGCTGCTGTGGCTGCAGTGCTGGAGGTGAGTGGGGAGATGACGGCGACGCTACCGGATGGTCCCGAGACAGCGGTGGTGGCTGAGGAGACGGACCGGGTAGCCGAGGCGGTGTTGATGGAGTTGGTCCCGGGAGGGGCGATGGAGGTGGAGTCGGTGGGTGGGGATGACTCACTGTTGGGTGCAGTGGCGATGTCGGTGGACGTGGAGTCGGTGAATGGGGAGCGGCAGTTGCCGGCGGACGCGCGGTCTGCGGAGCTCGAGAGTGACTTGCAGGAGTACGGCGTGGTGGAGCGTGAGGCGATGGGTCGCGAAATTCTGGGGCGGTACCTGCGTGGGGGTAGTACGAGCCTCGTGGCGGGTGATGCGGCGCCGATTCTGCAGGTGCTTGGACAATTGCAGGTGACGGGCAAGTATATGAATCGGAGGGGGCGGCTTCAGCGACAGCCGGTGCGGTTTAGTTTCGCGCTGCAGCGGCAGATCGACGAGGTGGAAGGGGAGCTTCTGGGGCAGTTGCGGCGGCAAGATGAGGACGCTGCAGCGGAGGTGGCGGCGGGAATACATCCTGATTTGCGCTACAACGGCATCCCGATTGATATACGCGGCCGAAGACTGGTCAGAGAGGCGATGGTGGAATTGGCGGACACAACCACTCTGGAGCAGCAGCGGGAGCCGAGGGCGAACACGCAATTGATGGTGTCACTGCCGCTGAACCCACGGCGGATCGTGCAGTTGGACCAGCATGACGGGACCCAGCAACGGGCAGAAGTGCGAGTGGACGACCGGCGGACGCTGGTTGTGCTGGTACAACTCTGTCAGGCGTTCGTCGAGCGGAGGGGCTTGGGGGAGTATACGGTCAAGGTCGCGCGACGGCCGCGAGCATGCTATATTCCGGCTTTTAAGGGGGATAAGGCCACGATCCTGGTGGAGCATGTGGAGCGGGCCATCGAACGGCACGAAGGGAGGAAGGGAGTGGAGGTGCGTCTGCGGGGGTTGCATGGCGCGCTGGCGGGTGAGAACATTGAACTGGGGCGAATGGAATATTCGATTCACCCGGGGGTGTTAGCGCGGCTCACGGTAGGCACGGTCGAGGCACGTGGCTACGAGGTAATGAGCGACTTCTACCTGATGGTTAACCTGGTGGAACGCGCGGGACCGAGTCCGAAGGTACGCGCGAGCGGGGGAATTATTGGGCACCCGGGTATGATGGTGAAGGATGTGCAGAGGTGTCTGCAGGATCTTTTTGCGGGGCAGGTAGTACAGCTTTACGGGTTCGTACACGAGGCGAAGGGTGAGGTAGTACTGGGACCACTTCCTAGGGACGCGGGGGAGGTATTGGTTGAGTTGTGCGAGGCGGAGGGTAAGATAGTACTGCAGTGTGGGAGGGCTAGCGTTGGAACCGGCCGAAAGGTGGACGCAGGGGCGTATCGTCAAGCTCAGGCAGCAAGAGGGGTGCACTGCGAATGGGCCTACGATATCAGTGACGTGCAACGTGGTAATCAGTGGCGTCATGAAGTTCGCGGAGGTGCAGAGTCGGCTGGCGACGGCGTTAGCGCTAGCAGGGGTATTGGTGGACGCGGAGCAGCTGGTCTTTTGGGGACTGACCGAGACGCTCATGTCACCGGAGGCGATGGAGGGCTTGGTGGGCACGTGGGGATACAAGACAACGCGGAAACGGGGTGTGCGAGTACGTACGGAGAGTAGTGCCATGGTGCTACAGGGGCGGGCGGTCGCCGAGTTCACGGTGTTTCCATCATACGAGCAGATGCAGCAGACGGAGGCGTGGGAGATAGCTTATGGTGAAGTGAACTCACCGGTGGGGTCGGTGGACGCTCCTAGGGTGCAGGCGTCGACAATGGGCCAGATGACGAGGGCAGTGGAAGGTGCGGTGGCCCGTCTATGGCAACGCAGCGGTCTGCCATTGGGGGACACGCACGAGATCCGGCTATACTGGCAAGATATAGGCGTG
>CAIVIS010000335.1 GCA_903906055.1 uncultured Acidimicrobiaceae bacterium | reverse complement strand
CCGCCTCATGGCCCACCTCACCTCGATGGCTACCCACCTGGGCAAGGACCAGCGAGCGGCAGCCAAAGCAGCCGCCGAAGCCGCCGCTACTGGCGACTCGCCGGGCGGGAAGGGTGGGAAGGGTCGGAAGGGTGCTGCTGGTCCGCCTCCGGAGTCCCAGGGCGCCCTGCAAGCCGATGCCTTCTACCTACTGGTGACCGGACGACGACCAGCGCCTCCCACCACCAACACGAGCGGCGGCAAACGAAAGACTGGCAGCCCCAATGGCGGCAGCGACGGTCGCTCTGGCTCAGAGGTGGACGCCAGCCTTGATTCCGACACTGACACGGACGCCGACTCCGACACCGAGTTCGGCCTCGACACCGTGCTGGCTGGACCCAACGATCTGACCAAGGCACCACCGCCCGCCACCGTCATGGTCCGAGTCGACCTCGCAGCATTGCGACGAGGTACTGCGCTGCCTGGTGAGCTCTCCGAGATCGACGGCCATGGGCCAGTCCCCATCCCGGTGATCCAGCACCTGATGGACGACGCCTTCTTGTCCTTGGTATTCGTAGAAGCCGGCGACATCAAGGCCATCTCCCACCAGGGTCGGACCATCAACGCCGTCCTGCGCACCGCACTGGCCTTCCGAGACAAATATTGCGTGGTGCCGGGCTGTGGTGTCGCCTACTCACTCGAGATGGATCACGGCATCACTTTCGGCAAGGGAGGACCCACCGCACTCGGCAACCTGGCTCGGATCTGTCACCACCATCACTCCTTGAAGACCTACAGCGGGTGGGTGCTTGCTCGCCACGGCCCGACCGACGAGGACCCGCAATGGTCCTTCACCCCCGAGCCGCCCTTCGGGCAAGAGCCAGGGCTCGGCATCGACAAGCCCCCGGAGCCTGTGCCTCGGGTGTGAGCGGAGCCTTAGGCCGAGGCCTCGACCAGCGAGCATGCGTGACCATCACGGTCGGTCTGTTGCCGGTAGCGGTGCCGCTCGATCCTCCTTCACCAACTCTTGTGCGCCCGCGTTGATACGGATTGGCCTCGTCCCGAGGAATCAGCAGGTATCGCCCGTGTTGCGGACTACATTTGACCAATGAGCAAGGATCAAGCCGGAGCAGATCGCATCAAAGGGTTCGAGCGGTTCGCCAGGTTTCTGGTCCGCTTCCGCCGGTCGATCCTCGTGCTGGCCATCATGGCCATGCTCGCCTCCCTCTTCTTCGGGATCAGGCTCTTCTCGACTGTGCAGACCGGCGGCTACAACGACAGTTCGAGTCAATCCGCTCAGGTGGACAAGCTTCTGCAGTCGAAGTTCGGAGCGTTGTCCCCTTCTGCTGTCCTGACCGTCACCACCGCGTCCCCGGTCGACAGTCCCGAGGCGGCGAACCTAGCTGCAGGCGTGGTCACCCGCCTACAACGTGTACCCAACGTGGCCAATGTGTTCTCCTACTGGAACACCGGCCACCTGGTCGACCTGCAGGGCTCTGATCATCGGACCGGGGTGGTCATCGTCCTCCCTCGTAAGGGGATCTCGGACGCGCAACGAGCGGCGCTGTCCGAATCCGTCCTGGCTGTGGCCGCTGTGCCGGTAAAGGGTGCTGTAGTTCGGTCGACCGGCGTCGACGTAGTCAATACCGTGATCAACCGCCAGGTCGAGAGCGACCTGTCCACAGCCGAAATGTTCTCGGTCCCGCTGACGGCCCTGCTGCTGCTCATCGTCTTCGGTGCACTGCTCTCCGCAGGGATGCCGTTCGTCGTGGCCATAGTCGCCGTGGTCGGTGCCTTTGCCGCCCTGTGGATCGCCAGCTTGTTCACTCCCATCTCCAACTTTTCTGCCAACTTGGTCACCGGCCTCGGACTCGGCCTGGGAATCGACTATGCGCTACTGATCGTCAATCGAATGCGCGACGAGCTAGCTGATGGCGCCGAGGTCGACGATGCTGTGGTTCATACCGTGATCACTGCCGGTCGAACCGTCTTCTTCTCGGGGATCACCGTCTCTATCGTGCTGGCGTCGCTGCTGCTCTTCCCGCAGTTCTTCCTTCGGTCGTTGGGAATCGCCGGGGTTGCCACCACCTTGCTGGCCATGCTCGGTGCCCTGGTGGTCCTGCCCGTCACTCTTGCCACCCTTGGTCCCCGATTGAACTCCTTTCGGCTCTTCCATCCACGACCCGAGCCCGAAGGGGACGGCATGTGGGGCCGCATCGCCCGGGTTGTCATCACCCACCGCGTCGTGGCCGCCGTCGGTGCCACCGTGCTGCTCATCGTCCTGTCGATCCCGGCGTGGGGCGCGGTCTTCGCCCAACCCGACCTGCGGGTGCTTCCGGCCACCGACAAAGTGGTGGTGGCCACCGACTTCCTCCAGTCGGTCGACCCGGCCAGCTCACCGTCGTCGATCGATGTGATCATCGGGGGCCCCTCGCCCACTTCTCCGTCGGCCGCAGTCATCGGGGCTCGACTGTCGAAGCTTCCCCACGTGGACTCGGTCATCACCCCCAAGGCCATCTATGCCGACGGGGTAGCGACCGGTCCGAACAAGTACTTCGGCATCTGGTCCCGAGGTTCCTCCGATCACCTGCGGGTAGTGACCTCCGTCCCCTTTGCCTCACCTCAGGCTGCCGCGCTGGTCGCCTCCATCCGGTCGGTCGTCTCCGAGGCGAACGGGGTGATCGGTGGACAGGCGGCAAATGCCGTCGACTCTCAGCAGGCCCTGGCTACAAAGGGTATGTGGGCGCTGCTCTGG
>CAIVIS010000334.1 GCA_903906055.1 uncultured Acidimicrobiaceae bacterium | reverse complement strand
GTGCGCACTCGAGGCCAGCCACACCGGCCCCGACCACCAGGGTGTTGCCGGGGGTGGCGGCCTGCGACCCAGGCATCGTCGACCCCCCAGGGACCGCCTGATGGATGACCGACGGATCGAGGTCGACCGTCTCGTGGCCGGCACGGGGATCGCCGATGCAACTGATCACCGGATTCCGGTTGTCGCGCACTCGACAGGCCTGATTGCACAGGACGCACGGTCGGGCTTCAGAGATTCGACCGTCGCGGGCCAGCACCACCAGCCGGGGCTCGGCGATCTGGGCCCTGGTCATCTCCACCAGGTCGGCTGCACCTTCAGACAGGGCCCGTTCGGCCTGGTCCAGGTCGACGACACTTCCCTGCAGCGCCACCGGTACCCGGCCGGCAGCGGCCCGGCGCATGGACGCACACAGATCGAGGTTGAACCCAGCCGGGGTGTGAGCATCGGGCCGGTAGGCGGTGGCGGAGTAGGGCCCACCTCGCACGACGACCAAAAGATCGATCCGCTCGGCCAGTGCATCGACTTGCTCGGTGGCGTGCTCCGGAGTGACACCGGCCCACGGGGCCAGTTCGTCGCACGACAGGCGCAGGGCCACCAACCTGTCTGGACCCACAGCCGTGCGCACGGCGTCGAGCACCTCGGTGGTCAGTCGCAGCCGGTCTTCGCCATAAGCGTCGGACCGCTGGTTGGTCAGACCGGAGTGGAACTGACGAAGGATCGAGAGCGGACCGGCATCGATTTCGACGCCGTCCATTCCGGCGTCGACTGCGGATCGGGCAGCCGAGACGAACCCGGCGACCAGGGCGTCGATCTCGGGTCGTCCCATGGCCATCGGCATCTCGCGGGTGGCCACGTCAGCCACCGGGGACGGGGCCCACAGGACTGACTGAGAGAACGCACTCGATCCTTGACCACCGGCATGCCCCAGGCCAGCCAGCACCACCGTGCCGTACCGATGGCAGGCGCTCGCGATGTCGCGCCAGCCCGGCCCACAATCCGAGGCCAAGGGGGCCCGCTCATAGGGCCAGTCCGACGGGTGCACCGAGGCCGTCTCGGTAACGAGCACGCCGGCACCACCGGCGGCCCGGGCCTCGTAGTAGGCGACGTGGCGACCGCTGAGGGCGCGCATATCCCCGAGGTTGGTTTCATGGGGGCCGAACAGCACCCGGGACGGAGTAGTGCGCGGTCCGAGGACGAACGGGCCGGTGAGAGCGGCCACTGGTCAGTCGGTCTGCAGGCCGAGCGCGGCGCCCGCCAGCGGGCTCTCGTCACACTGCCGGTCGGGAGGACGGGCCGGGGTGACGAGGGCAGTGGCTGATCCATCGGGGGACTCAGCCCCCGTAAGCGGCGGACCCAGGGTCAACGTCACCGGGACCTTGCGGGGGCGAGACGAGTGGTCGGGGGAGGGACGGGGGGTCTCGACCTCGCCCAGGGCGTCAAGGGCGTGCTCGCCGTGGCCGAGGACGCACTCCGGGTCGGGGCCGTCGAGAGGGAGGCCAGTGAAGAACTTGGCGGCCATGCACCCGCCCCGACATGCGTCGTAGTGACCGCACGACCCGCACGCTCCCGCGCTCTGCGGCTCCCGCAACTCGAGGAAGAGGTCTGAGGTCCGCCACACCGAGGTGAACCCTCCGGTCGAGCGCACGTTGCCGGCCAGGAACTCGTCATGGATGGCGAAGGGGCAGGCGTAGACATCGCCGACCGGATCG
>CAIVIS010000333.1 GCA_903906055.1 uncultured Acidimicrobiaceae bacterium | reverse complement strand
TCGACGTCGACGATCTCTTCGATCTCGTAGGTCGCCGAGCGATGACCTCGGGTGGGATGCGCCATCAGGCCGGCCCCAGGAACTGCTCGGTCGGGATCGTCAGGAACCGGTGTGCGGTCTGGATGTAGAGACGAGTCGAGCCCTCACTGGCGTGGCCCAGTGAGGACTTGACGAACTCGACCGCATCGGCAACGTGATCGACGACCCAGTCATCCCTCCGGTCCTCTCGGACCGAGTCGCTCAAGACGCCTCGGTAGATAGCCACAGCAAGGTGCACCGCATAGGTGTGGCGCAGATCGTGCAGCCGGAAGCGTTGAGGGAAGGACGGGTTGATGCGTTCGTGGGCGAAGCGCCGGGCCCCTTCGATGGCGTTGGAGAAGCTGTCGTAGGCGAGCGGTGCACCCGTGTACTCGTTGACGAAGAGAACGGGGGTCGTCCCGTCGACGTCGACGAGCCGCCGGCGGTCGTCCTCACTCATGTTCGTCCACTCTTTGGTCACCACTTGGTCACTCCTCTCCCGCGTGAAGCGAACCGACCTGTCGTCCGCCTCAATGATGTCGAGCCGCTTGGTCGGTGCATACGGCCCGCGTGCCACCGCATCGGCACGCGCTCCCGCGATGTAGCCATGGACCGCTGGAAGACGGTGGGAGAAGACAAAGGCGTCCCCGCCAGCGTCGCCTTTCGTAATCCGGTCAGCCACCCGCATCACGGTCAAAGGGAGGTCACTTGCAGGAGGGATCTCGTAGGTCGTGATGTTGGCGAGGTTGTTGCGGCGCAGGCCGGTACCCACTCCCAGGCTGACGATGGCCTGATCGCGGTCAGCGCCTTTGTAGAACTCCTGGTGGCCCTCGAGGTCCACGCGCATCGCTCCCATGATGAGCTGCTCGACGAAGTGCGGTGTGATGGGGGTGCCCGCAGACCCGGTGTTGCGGCGGCGGGGCTTGTACTTGGCGATCGCCGTCCCGGCGAAGCCCTCGGCGGTGGTGAAGGAGATGATGTCGAAGGGTGGCACGTGGTTGTAGCGCGACCGGGCGAACTCGTAGAGGCGCTTGATGGCTGACGCGCGCTTCCTCCACCCGTCGGGGCTGATCACCTCCTCCTCGCTGCCGTACTGGCACCGGCGGTAGAAGCGGGCCCAGTCCTCCTCGCTCGCCAAGAGGACCGGGTCCCTCCGGTCCTCGAAGGGCGCCAGGCCGCAGTCGTTGCAGAGGAACCCGAGCCACGCGGCGAGGTCGGAGGCGATGCGCCGGGCTGTGGCGGGGTTGGGCCGGGCCAGGCAGTGGTGGCGCAGGAAGTCGCTGGTTGGGCCGTGGATGCGGCCGTCGACGGTGAGGAACGGAGCGAGGACCCGCTCGCCCACGTCGATGGGCAGCGGGTCGTCGCCGAGGTAGGAAGCCACAACCGAGGCGTCGTACTCGATCGGCACCCGCACCTTGACCTGATGGTGACCCGCCACTCCACCCCCTTCGGTGCCGCGTCTCCCGCGGACGCGACCGTCCCCCCAACCTAACCGGAAGGGGGGACAGTTCGTTCACCTACTCGCGTTACCCAGATGTCGCCCGGGAACTCCTCTGGAGAACTACCTAGGGGACACTAGAACTTTACCCACCCTCAACTGCAGCCCGACGTCGTCCCGCAGCTCGAGCACACGTAGCAGGAGCCGGCCCGCTGCATGGCGTTGCCGCACTGGTAGCAGTAGGGAGCGTCACGCTGCTCGGCCCGGGCCAGCAGTCCGCTGGTCGGTGCCGGTGCGGCCTGGGCTGCCGGTGCGATCTGCTCGGGTGCAACTGTCGCTCCAGATTCGACCACCGTGGTGATGATCGGATCGACAGCTGCTGCCTCGACCACACTGGACGACGGCGTCGCCGTCTCCTCCACACCGGGCAGCGTGGGCTGCATCCGCTCCGACGTGGAGAGGATGCCAAGATCGGCCCGCTCGTCGAAGGGCAGGTAGTCCACAGCGAGGCGACGGAAGATGTAGTCGACCAGGCTGGTGGCGATCCGGAGGTCCGCATCGTCGGTGATGCCAGCCGGCTCGAACCGCATGTTGGCGTACTTGCGGACGTAGGTCGACAGCGGCACCCCGTGCTGGAGACCGAGGCTCACCGAGATGGAGAAGGCGTCCATGATGCCGGCCAGGGTGGACCCCTGCTTCGACACCTTCATGAACACCTCGCCCGGACGGCCGTCCTCGTACTCGCCGACGGTGACGTAGCCCTCGCAGTCGGCCACCCGGAACGAGAACGTCGACGACTTGCGACGCCGAGGCAGGCGCTCGCGCACCGCCCCGACCAGCAGGGTGTCCTGCATGCGGGCCTGCTCGTGGACCAGAGCGGACTCGAGCTCGGCGATCTTCGAGGTGAGCTCACGGGCGTGGGCCTCGGCCTCAGAACCGGCCGGAGCTACCGTCTCGTCGTCCTCGGCGCCATCCTTCTTGGTGGTCGACAGCGGCTGGCCCACCTTGCAGTTGTCGCGGTACACGGCGACTGCCTTGATGCCCAGGTTCCAGGCATCGATGTGCAGCTGCTCCACGTCTTCGACACTGACGTCCTCAGGCAGGTTCACCGTCTTGGAGATGGCACCCGAGATGAAGGGCTGGACCGCACCCATCATGCGCACGTGACCCAGGTAGTGGATGGTGTTGTCGCCCATCGAGCAGGCAAACACCGGCAGGTGCTCGGCGGCCAGATACGGGGCTCCGACGATCGTCTTGTTCAGGTCGATGTAGGCGATGATCTCGTCCACCTGGTCGGGTGAGTAACCCAGCCGCTTCAGCGCACGAGGCACCGTCTGGTTGACGATCGACATGGTGCCGCCGCCGACCAACTTCTTGGTCTTGACCAGACCGAGGTCGGGCTCGACACCGGTGGTGTCGCAGTCCATCAGCAGGCCGATGGTCCCCGTGGGGGCCAACACCGAAGCCTGCGAGTTGCGCACACCGAACTGCTCACCGAGCTCCACGGCGAGGTCCCACGCCTCTTGGGCGGCAGACAGCAGCTCGGTCGGCACCTGCTCCTCGTCGATGTCGGCCACCGCATCGCGGTGCATCTTCAGGACGTTGTTCATCGGCTCCACGTTCTCGTGGTAGCCGGCGAACGGTCCCATGCGAGCTGCCGTGCGTGCTGAGGTGGCGTAGGCGTGCCCGGTCATCAGCGCAGTGATGGCACCGGCCCATGCTCGGCCCTGGTCGGAGTCGTAGGGCAGTCCCTGGGCCATGAGGAGAGCGCCGATGTTGGCGTATCCGATGCCGAGCTCGCGGAAGCGCCGCGAGTTCTCGGCGATCATGTCCGTCGGGTAGTCGGCATTGCCCACGATGATCTCCTGGGCGGTGAAGATGACCTCGACCGACGAGCGGAAGCCCTCGACGTCGAAGGACAGGTCGTCGCGCAGGTACTTCATCAGGTTGAGGCTGGCCAGGTTGCACGCCGAGTTGTCGAGGTGCATGTACTCCGAACAGGGGTTGGATCCGTTGATCCGGCCGGTGTTGGAAGCGGTGTGCCACTTGTTGATGGTGGTGTCGAACTGCATGCCGGGGTCAGCACACTCCCATGCGGCCTGGGCGAACTGACGGAACAGTTCGCGGGCGGGCACGGTGCGCACCACGTCGGCCTCGTCACCACGGGTGACCAGATTCCAGTCAGTGCCGTCCACGACGGCCTGCATGAACTCGTCGGTCACCCGGACCGAGTTGTTGGCGTTCTGGTACTGCAGGCTGATGGCGTCCTTGCCGTCGAGGTCCATGTCGAACCCTGCGTCGCGCAACACGCGCGCCTTGCGCTCCTCGATGGCCTTGCACCAGATGAAGTCCTCGATGTCAGGGTGGTCGGCATCCAAGATGACCATCTTGGCGGCCCGTCGGGTCTTGCCACCCGACTTGATGGTTCCAGCCGAGGAGTCAGCACCACGCATGAAGCTGACCGGGCCCGAGGCGGTGCCGCCGCCCTTCAGGAATTCCTTGGAGGAGCGGATGCGCGACAGGTTGACGCCCGCACCGGAGCCTCCCTTGAAGATCACGCCCTCTTCGGTATACCAGTTGAGGATGGAGTCCATGGTGTCCTCGACGGCCAGGATGAAGCAGGCCGAACCCTGCTGGGGCACTCCGGCCACGCCGATGTTGAACCAGACCGGCGAGTTGAACGCCGCCATCTGATGGACGATCAGGTGCTTGAGCTCAGCCTGGAAGGCGTCAGCCTCTTCGTCGTCGACGAAGTAGCCGTCCTTGATGCCCCACGCCGTGATGGTGTCGACCACCCGGTCGGCTACCTGGCGGAGCGACCACTCGCGCTCACTCGTGCCCGGGGTCCCCCGGAAGTACTTCTGCGAAAGGATGTTGGTGGCATTCAGGCTCCAGCTCTCCGGAACCTCGACCCCGAGCTGCTCGAAGGCAACAGAACCGTCGCGGTAGTTGGTGATCCTGGCATCGCGTCGTTCCCAGACGACCTGGTCATAAGGGTGGGTGTCGGCGCTGGTGAAGTGACGGCGGATGCCGATGCCGACTCGCTGGGGTGCGATGGCCATGGGTGGACCTCTTTCTTTCTTCGTCTTTGGTGCGGTGCTTGTGTTTGCAGTTGCTGCCTTGGTGCTTCCCGATTCGAGGAACGACCACCAAATGTTGTGCCTGATGACTGCCAGAGCGGTACATCTGCCCCATCCACAGGTCTGGAACCGCCGGATATTCCGCCAGCTCCACCCTGCCCGACCGCCCGGGACTGCCACCATCGTAACCGGCCCAGATGACCGTGAATTCCGATGTAGACACAATATGTTGTGGTTGACCCTCCCCCGAGGTACGAGATAGTGGGTCTATTACAGCAGTGTAGTTACGTCCCTGTCAACGAACCTCGCCCGGTTTGGTTGCAATCTGGTTGATGAAATCCCTGTTCGGAGGGCGTTCGCGAAGGTTTGCAAAATATTGCTGAGCGCGAGCACAATTCGGGGGCCGCGAAGGCTCCACTCCCCCGCTCTCGACTCGCTACAGTCCCCTCTGTGGCCTCTCGAACCCCCGTAAGTATCGCCATCGATGCCGGCACCACCGGGGTGCGTGCCCTGGTCGTCGACGAGCAGGCCCGGGTGGTGGACATCGCCTACCAGGAGCTGACCCAGTACTTCCCTCGGCCCGGGTGGGTCGAGCACGATGCCGACGAGATCTGGCGGACGGTACGCCAAACCCTGTCCGAGGTGGCAGGACGACTCGACGATGCCGGCCGGGTGGCCCGCTCCGTCGGGATCACCAACCAGCGCGAGACCGTCGTGGCCTGGGACCGCTCTACGGGCAGGCCGCTGCACCATGCACTGGTGTGGCAGGACCGCCGTACCGCCGAGCGCTGTGCCGCCCTGCACGAAGCCGGCCATCTGCCTCTGGTGCGCGAGCAGACCGGTCTGGTCCTCGACCCGTACTTCTCTGCGTCCAAGATGCAGTGGCTCCTCGAAGACGGTGGTGTGCCGGTCGGACCTGACCTGGCCCTGTCCACCGTGGACGCATGGGTGCTGTGGAACCTGACGGGAGGTGTGGACGGCGGAGTGTTCGCCACCGACGTCACCAACGCCTCGCGCACCATGCTCTTCGACATCGTGGTCCGGCGGTGGTCGGACGACCTCTGCGCCCTGTTCGACATACCGGCATCCGTGCTGCCGGACGTGCAGCCCTCGTGTGGTCGGTTCGGAAAGGTGGCACCCGAAGTACTCGGTGGATCGTCTCCCCTGTCCGGGGTGCCGGTCAGCGCCATGATCGGCGATCAGCACGCCGCCCTGTTCGGCCAGGCTTGTTTCGACCGAGGAATGACCAAGGCCACCTTCGGCACCGGGAGCTTCATCTTGATGAACGTCGGGGACACCTGCCCGGCTCCGGTCGATGGCCTGTTGACCACGCTGGCATGGGATCTGGGCACCGACGGTGACATCGCCATCGGTGCCGACGGTGGCCCGAGAGATGGGCGCAGCTCGCTGGCCTACGCGGTCGAGGGCTCGGTGTTCGTCGCTGGTGCCGGCGTGCAGTGGCTGCGCGACGGGCTCGGCATCATCGAACAGTCCTCGGACCTCGAGCCGTTGGCTCGCACGGTCGACTCGTCCGAAGGGGTCACGCTCGTCCCCGCCTTCACCGGGCTCGGCAGCCCGCACTGGGACCCGGGAGCCCGGGGCACCATCACTGGGCTCAGTCGTGGCATCGGGCGGGCCCATCTGGCCCGAGCCATGATCGAAGCCATGGGCTTCCAGGTCCGAGACGTGCTGGAGGCCATGGCCGCTACCGGCACGGCGCCATCAGTGGTGCGGGTCGACGGCGGGGCTTCAGTGATGGGGCTGCTGCTGCAGCACCTGGCCGACCAGGCCCGGATCGACGTGGTCCGTCCCCAGTCGGTGGAGACGACCGCCCTGGG
>CAIVIS010000332.1 GCA_903906055.1 uncultured Acidimicrobiaceae bacterium | reverse complement strand
GCTCACGCACTAACAGGGGGAACCTGACCATGCACGACCTCGTGATCCAGGGCGGCACCGTCGTCGACGGCACCGGTGCTCCGGCCCGGACGGCGGACAGCACCGTCACCGACGGCATCCTCACCGGCATCGGCGACCACCGAGGCGAGGACGCGGCTCGGACCGTGGATGCCGAGGGCCTGCTGGTCACCCCCGGCTGGGTCGACATCCACACCCACTACGACGGCCAGGCCACCTGGGACGACGTGCTGGCCCCGAGCAGCTGGCACGGTGTGACCACCCTGGTCACCAGCAACTGTGGTGTCGGATTCGCTCCGGCCCGGCCCGGGAGCCATGAGTGGCTGATCGGACTGATGGAAGGAGTGGAGGACATTCCCGGATCTGCCCTTTCGGAAGGGATGACCTGGAACTGGGAGACCTTCCCCGAGTACCTGGATGCCTTGGAGGCCCACCACTGGACGGTCGACATCGGCACCCAGGTGGCCCACGGTGCCGTCCGGGCGTACGTGATGGGCGAGCGGGGGGCTCGCAATGAGCCGGCCACCGCAGAGGACATCGCCGCCATGAAGCAGGTGGTGAAAGAGGCGATCGCCGCCGGGGCCCTCGGCTTCTCCACGTCGCGCACCATGACCCACCGAGCCATCGACGGCGAGCCCGTCCCCGGCACCCATGCCGCCGAGGACGAGCTGTTCGGCATCGGAAGCGCCTTGGGTGAGCTCGGCACCGGCATCTTCGAACTGGCCCCGGCCGGCACGGCCGGCGAGGACCTCCTGGCTCCCCAGAAGGAGGTGGAGTGGATGCGGCGTCTGTCGGCCACCATCCACCGGCCGGTGACCTTCGCCATGGTGCAGATCGATGACGCCCCCGACCTGTGGCGCGAGCTGATGGACGAGTCACTGCGGGCCGTCGACGAGGGCGCTGACCTCTGGCCCCAGGTGGCCGGTCGCGGCTTCGGCCTGCTGTCAGGTCACTTCACCACCTACAGCCTCCTCGACCAGATCCCCGCCTATCAAGAGCTGAAGGCGAAGGGCCTGTCCCCCGACGAGCTGGTGGCCGCCCTGCGTACCGACAAGTGGCGCGATGCCATCGAGTCGTGGGATCCGGACCCGGTCACGGCTGAGCGCATGGAGAAGGCCTACCGCAGCACGTTCACCTTGGGCAGCCCCCCCGAGTACGAGCCCGGCCCCGAGCGGTCGCTGGCCGGCATCGCCGAGGCCACCGGCATACCGGCGCTCACGGTGGCCTACGACGCCATGCTCGAAGATGATGGCCACGGGCTGCTGTACGTGCCCATCCTCAACTACTCCGGCGGTGACCTGCACGCCGCCCGCGAGATGCTGCTGCACCCCCGGGCGGCCCTCGGACTCGGCGACGGCGGAGCCCACTGTGGTGTCATCTGCGATGCGTCCCAGCCCACGTTTATGCTCACCCACTGGACCCGTGACCGGACCAGAGGAGAGCAGCTCCCGCTCGAGTGGATCGTGAAGAAGCAGAGCCACGACACCGCTCGGCTCTACGGACTCACCGACCGGGGCACTTTGGAGATCGGGGCGCTGGCCGACATCAACATCATCGACTTCGACAACCTGCATCTCACCAACCCGGTGGTGGTGGCCGACCTGCCTGCTGGGGGCAAGCGCATCCTGCAGGGAGCCACCGGCTATGTGGAGACCATCAAGTCCGGGGTGACCACCTTCCGTGACGGGGTCGACACCGGGGCACGCCCGGGTGTGCTGGTGCGCGGCGCCCGCTAGCCGACAGCGTCGGCTGGCTGCCCGTCATCGTCAGCCGGGGTGACGGGAGCCGGCGGCACGAGCAGAGCTGCGGCATGCTCCTCGCGCATCTGGCGGTAGACGCGGTGCTCCACCACGAAGGCCAGGAACGGGACGAAGCCAGCGGCCACCACGGCCAGGATGCGGCCGATCCGCCAGTGGGCGCGACGAGCCAGGTCGGCTGCGGCCACCAGGTAGAAGAGGTAGAGGTAGCCGTGCAGGGTCCCCACGATCTGGGCCACTACCTTCTCCTTGGCCAAGAACTGCAGTGGCATCCCCACGAACACCAGCAGGATCAGTCCGACCCCGACTACGAACGCCATGACCCGGTAGCGCATCAGCGCACCGTCGACGTCCCACCGGACCAGACCGGCCCAGGTAGGTCGACCGAACGAGTCGGACGAGTCGGGTGCAGTGGGTACTGCCATGCCGGTCACGGCTGCGCCACGCCGTCAGACCCGCCGGTGGCTGCGGCCTGGTCGTCGGCGCTCAGCGCCTCCAGGTATCGGTTGTACTCCTCCATGCGTGCCGCCTCCTCTGGCGTCTGGGCCGTGAACCGCTCCCCCCGACCACCCAACTTCGGATCGATGGGTGCTTCAGCAGCGATAGCCACGTTCTTCGAACGACCACCGGTCAGCGCCCATCCCGGTGGCAGTGCCGATGGTTCGTCGCCAGACAGGCTGGCATCTCGCGTCGATTGATCGCTTGCGGCGGCCTGCCCCGTTCGCCCGGGTACCCGTGCGGCCTGGTCGTGGATGAGTTGCCACCAGGTGTAGATGGCGTAGGCAGCAAAGGCCGGCCACAGGATCACGTAGGCCCAACTCAGTACATTTCCACTTTGGGCACGGTTCCACTGCCACCAGGTGAGCCAGGCAAACATCGGCAGCACGATCAACAAGGTGACGTGCATCCCGATGCACCGGGGCGTGAAGTAGCGACTCACGCCCTCATCGTACCGGCCACCAGAGCCTGCTCCCATTCGACGCCTGTCGGCCTCGAACTTCCGTGCCCTGGGACTGGTGGGGTGTGCCCTCCATCCACCTCAGCCGCCGACCGGCTGTTTAGCCTGCAGGAAGGAATAGATCCATAATTACGGGAGTCGGCAGTAGCCGGGGGACCCAAGGAAGGGAAGCAGCCATGAACCAGAGTGTGCGTATCGGTATTGCCGAGGCAGTCGGGACCATGATTCTCATCGTCGGAGGTCCGGGAACGGCCATCCTGGCCACCGGTCACTTCACCGGTGCGGCCAGCTCGGTCGGCATCTTGGGTGTGGCCCTGGCCTTCGGCCTCAGCCTGTTGGTCGCTGCCTACGCCATCGGTTCGATCTCGGGCTGCCACATCAACCCGGCCGTAACCCTCGGACTGTGGGTCATCGGGAAGACCAAGACGAAGGAACTTCCGTTCTACCTGGTGGGCCAGATCGTGGGCGGCATCCTCGGTGCCCTGGTCATCTTCATCATTGCCAGCTCCAACCGGGTGGCCTCAGCCTCTGCGGTTCCGGGCACCTTCAGCGCCCAAGCCACCGGCTTCGCCTCTAACGGCTTCGGTGCTCACTCGCCGGGCGGGTTCCCCCTGCCGGCCGTGATGCTGGCCGAGGTCTTCTTTACCGCCGTGTTCGTGTTCATCATCGCCTCGACCAGCCGCAAGTCGATGCCCGTCGGACTCACCGGCGTCACCGTCGGCCTCGCCCTCACCGTCATCCACCTCATCTGCATCCCCATCGACAACACGTCGGTGAACCCCGCACGCAGCCTGGCCACCGCCATCTTCCAGGGCAGCTGGGCCCTCAGCCAGCTGTGGGTCTTCATCGTGTTCCCGATCGTCGGTGGCATCTTGGGTGGCGCCATCTGGAAGTTCCTACGTCCCGAGACCGATGAGGAGACCGAAGAGGAGTCCGAAGCCGTGGCCCCTGCCCCGTATGGCCGCCGAGAGATGCCGGGCCAGTAGGGACTTCGCCCGGTACGGGCAGTGGCTCCGCCGCCCGACCGGCACGGACCACTGGTCACACCCCGGCCGTATCGTGACGTCATGAAGTTGAACCACCAGCCCATTGCCCTGACTCAACCCGAAGTCGAGGTGCGCGTCTCGGCCCGTCGGAAGAAGACGGCCGGGGCGCATTGGGAGGGCGACCGGATCATCGTGGTGGTGCCGACCCACCTGCGTGGCACCGCACTCGACGACATGGTCGAGAACCTCTCCCGTCGCCTCACCCGAAACCGGCCCCACCTGCACGCCTCCGACCAGCACCTGGCCGAGCGGGCCCGGGGCTTGGGGCGCCTCTACCTTGGTGGAGTCGAGGCACAATCGATCCGGTGGGCCACCAACCAGAACAAGCGGTGGGGATCGTGCACGCTGGCCACCCGGGAGATCCGCATCTCTTCGCGGCTGCGGGCCGCACCGACCTGGGTGCTCGACTCGGTGATCGTCCACGAGTTGGCCCACCTGATCGAACCGAACCACTCGGCCCGCTTCCGCGAGCTCGAGGCTCGCTATCCACGCAAGCACGATGCCGACCTGTTCTTGGAGGGCTACGGTCTCGGGCTCCGCATGGATGCACCCGACGGCACCGACCCATCTTGCGAACCGGCCGTGGATGCACCCGACGGCGACGACCCCGCTCCCGGGGGCATCATCTACTAGGCCCGCCGGCCTCCGGACACCCCGGAGCCGCCAAACGCGAGTACAACAGTGCCGTGGCCTTTCTCCTTGCTGCCCTTGCCGCCTTCACCAACGCCATCACCTCGGTGCTCCAGCGCATCGGCGTGGAGTCGGCTCCCGAGTCGTCCACCATGCGTCCGAGCCTCATCGCCCACGCCGTCAAACAGGGCATCTGGCTGATCGGCTTCGCCCTGATGCTGGTCCAGTTCGGCCTGCAGGCCACTGCTCTCAAGTTCGGCCAGCTCAGCACCGTCCAGCCAGTACTGACCACCGAGCTGCTGTTCCTCCTGTTGGTCTTAGCTGTGTGGTTCCGTTACCGCCTCGGCGCACGCGAGTGGCTCGGGGCGGTGACCGTGGTGGTCGGACTCGGCGGATTCTTCCTGGCTGCCCGGCCCCATGGAGGCCAGGTCCTCCCCTCGGATGCCGAGTGGCTGGTCGCCTCGATCGTCCTGCTGTCGGTCATCACCATCTGCATCGTGGCCGCCATGCGAGGACCTCGGTGGTGGCGTGCCGCCGCCTTCGGTGCCGCCACCGCCATCACGGCAGCGTTCGGCGCGGCCCTGACCAAGGCCATCACCGGCTACATCTCTCAAGGGTGGGACCAGGTGTTCACCCACTTCGAGCCCTACATGCTGGCCGTCACCGGACTCGGCACCGTCTTTCTTCTCCAGAACGCACTGCACGCCGGGCCGATCACCGCGTCGCGGACCACATTGGTGACCATGAATCCTCTGGTCAGCATCGTGCTCGGGGTCACCTTGTTCGGTGACGTGCTCCGAAGTGGTGCGCTGTGGATCAGCCTCGAGGTACTGGCGCTAGCCGTCCTGGTGACCGGTGTCGTAGTGCTCACCCGGTCGCCGCTGGTGGCAGGGGCCGACGATGACGGCACCGACGGGGAGATGCTCGGCGGGGCCCGAGGGCGGATGATGGCGGCACCACCCATCGAGGCCATGCCCTGATCGTCAGGCCAGTACCCGTGTGGTGCGGCCGTATCCCTCGATGGGCACGTCGACCGCCCCCGGCCACCGGAGCGTGCTTGCGGCCTCGAGTGGGCGGTCGATCCCGATCAGGTCGTCGCCCAACTCACCCCGCATCGCCATCAGCAGGGCGGCCGTCACCCGAGCATCGCCCAGGGCGTTGTGGTGGTCGTCCCAGGTCAGCTCGTACCGGTCGCAGCAGTCGATCAGTCGTGCCTTGCCGGGCAGGTCGAGATAGCTCTGGGCCACCAACAAGGTGTCGATGGTGACGACGGACTCGGGGGCCATGCCTGCGGCACCGAGGCGCCCGCACTCGGCCATCAAGAAGGCGAGGTCGAACCGGTCCACGTTGTGCCCGACCACGACGCGCCCAGACAGCAGGTCAGCCACATAGGGATGCACCTCAGCGAAGGTCGGCGCACCTTCGAGCATGGCGGCCGTGATGCCGTGGATGTGGGTGGGCCCAGGGCCGCGCTCGGGGTCGACCAGCGTGCAGAAGGCGTCAAGCTCGTTGCCATCGGCGTCGAGCACCACCACTGCCACCTCGACGATCCGATCGTGCTCGGGGGAGAATCCGGTGGTCTCGAGGTCCACCACAGCAAATCCGGACCGTTGGTCGGCGATGTCTTGCATGGGCGACACCGTAGATGGTGGGTGTGTCAAGGTGCCGAGCGGGGGGTCAGACCGGCACGGGCTCGAGGTCCAGAGCCGCCAGTTCGGCCGCCACGTCGGCTTCGTGCCTGCGTTCGTCCTCACGCGCTCGGGCCGGACTCCACCGGCCCCGGTTCAACCAGATGGTCGGGATGAAGAGGACCATGCCCCCGAGGCAGACCCAGAACCAGTGCTGCCACTGTGCTGGTGACTTGGAGACTCCATTCTCCAGGTTGGTCAGTTGGTCCTGATGGAGAGCGAGGTAACTCAATTGAGACTGATACTTGAACACCGGTCCGTTGAGCTCAGCAAAGTTAGCCGTCACCTTGGCGAATACCGCTGGTCCCACCGCTGCAGACAGAGCGTTGATGTTCGCCGTCGACGGATCGGCATGGGCGGCAGCCACGATGGGAGCGTTCTCCTTGGAGGTGAGCACCTTCAGCCAACTGGCGTTAGAAGTGGCGAAGGCCACGAGCTTCGGGTGTTCGACCTGGAACTGCTGGACGCTGAAGGGCGCATTTCCATTCGGCGCTGGCTGGGCGTACTGCAGGTTGTCGACCACCGGGTTGACCGAGTTGACCACCAGGGGCAAGAAGATGAACGACAGCCCCACCGTGAGCCGCAGGATCCAGCCCCACAGGGCGAGGCCGGTCCCCACCAACGCCGGGTTCCTGGCCTCCACCATCTCGGTGTAGCCGGCCATCCACGGGGCGTAGGTGAGGGAGATGCACGCGGCCAGGGCCACCTCGATGAGGATCAGGGTGTCCAACGGAGTGTGGGGGTTGTCGGCCTGATGGAGGAAGACCATCAGCATCACGATCGACCCCATGGCACCGACCAGCATCAACGGCTTCCGCACCTTGAGCTTGTCGGACAGGATGCCGAAGACGATCAATGCCACGGCGTCGGCCCACCAGAACCAGGAGTTCAGTCCGTTGGCCTGCGAGGTGGACAGGTTGACACCGTTCGGGTTCTTGAACACGGTGGACCAGTAGATCGTGAAGAAGGCGGAGGCGGCGTAGTACAGCAACAGGAAGAGGGAGATCCCGATGGCCGATCCGATGAGGTCCATCTTCAGGATCTGACGCCACGGGTGGGCAGTAGCGGCCAGCACTTCCTCTTCGGATATCCCTCGGGCCCTGGCCTCGACCAGCGCCCGGTCCTGCTCGCTGACCATCAACTGGTCCCGGAGCCTGGAGGAGAGATCCTTGAGGAAGAAGAGGGCGAGCACGAACACGACGAGAGAGGACACACCTGAGATCACGAATTGGCTCTTCCAGCCAGTCGTGTTGCCAGCCATGAAGTGGTCCAGGGTGCGGGCGGCCACCATGGAGGTGATGAGGCTGCCGGCTACGGGACCGATGGTCCAGAACCCCATGGCCGAGGCCCGGCCCAGCTGCGGGCTGAAGTCACGCACCAGGGCGGGAGTAGCCACCAAGATGGCGCCCTCCACCAAGCCCAGCAGGCAGATCACTCCGGCGAACTGCCACTCGGTCTGACAGGCCGGGACACCGAAGGCCACCAGGATGCCGATGACCAGCAGTCCGTAGATCACGACGTTGGAGCGCCCGAGCTTGTCGGTCTTGGAGGCCGGCAACGAGGCGAAGGCGCCGATCAGGTTGGAGATGACCACGATCCACACGTAGAACGAGAACGTCATGTGATACGACACCAGGATCTGCGGCGTCACCCCGGTCTGGGTGAAGTACGTGTAGTACAAGATGATGGTGGCCAGTACGGCCAGGGCCAGGTACGCGGTGCGCTTGCCGTTGCCCGGATACTCGTCTATCTCATGGACGAACAAGAACTTCGTGAGCCCGCTCGGCTCCTTCGTCTGTCCTGCCAGCGCCGCTGTACCGTCCGCCATGTCGAACCCCCTGGATCCGCACTTCGCACCCGCCTGGTGCACCTATCGACCGTACCTCGGGTGAACGAACTCCTACAGGCCCAACATGGGTTCTGACGCGATTAGGGACTTTGGTCCCATGAGGGGCAACTAGGCGGAGTATCGACAGAACCGATGGGTTCATGTCGACAAACCCTCGGCGTAAGGATCACGTCCCGCCGAGTGGCGTCACTTGGACCACGGCATCCTCAACGCTCTGGCTGGTCATGCCCTGGCGTTTGGCTCACCACTCGAAGCCGCCGAGGGTTTCATGGCCGTAAAGTTCTCGGACATCGATAAGCGGTCACGAGCCGCCATGACGGCCCAAGAGGTAGAGCTCCACGATCGCCGACGGGCAGAACTTTCTGCACAACTCCGGACGTGAATCGCAATTCGCGACGCTCGTGAAGACGCAGGCCTCACTCAGGCCGAGCTCGCAGCAAAGATCGAAATCGCCCTAGCGGTCGGTGTCCACCGCGTAGTGGTCGCTCCCGCCGCCTGAGACCCGAACGTCTCGACAACTGGTCGACCTCGGCCGCCACTGCTACGCCGTTCAGCGGTCGAGCACCTCGGCAGCAATGAGCTCCTCGAGCATCCGGGTGTCCCACCACGACATCTGGAGCTGCTTGGCCCGACGGAAGTAGAGCTGGATGTCGAACTCGACGGTGAATCCGATACCGCCGAAGATCTGCTGAGCCATGGCCGTCACGTCGCGGAAGGTCTGACAGGCGTACAGCTTGGCCATGGGGGCCAGCTTGCCCACCGGTCGGCCGTCCGAGCGGGCCCAGCCCGCCTCGTGCACGAGCACCCGGGCGCCGTCGACGTTGGTGGCAGCGTCGGCCAGGTAGTGGGCCAGTGCTTGGAAGGCGCCCAACGGCTTGTCGAACTGCTGACGGTCCTTGGCGTACTGCACGGTGATGTCGAGTGCGTACTGAGCGCCGCCGACGGCCTGGGCAGCAGCCAAGATGATGGCCTCGTGCATGACGGCGTTCCACGTGTTCCACCCGGTGCCGGCCGCCCCGATCCGATCGGCTTCGGTGACACGCACGCCCGTGAGCTCCACCTTGTACTGAGCGTCCGAGGCGATGGTCATCTGCTGGGTCAAGGTGACACCGGAATCTGCCGGGTCGACCAGGAACAGGTCGATGTCCTCGACCCCGTCACCGGTGCGGGCCAGCACGACCAGGCGGGTGGCCGAGGAGGCGAAAGCCACGTGGCGCTTGATGCCGGTGATGGTCCATCCGTCGCCATCGGGCACGGCGCGCACCTGCACGCCGGTCGGCCCCGAGCTGTTCTCGGGCTCGAGCCAGGCTGGGGTGAGGATGGCCTCACCGGTGACGATGCCGGGCAGCCAGGCCTGCTTCTGCTCGTCACTACCCGAGCGGGCCAATGCGCCTCCTGAGACGATGGAGCTGACGAAGTGGGGGGAGGGGGCGATGGCCCGTCCGAACTCCTCGTAGACGACCACGCACTCCAAGGAGGTCATACCCGAGCCGCCGTACTCCTCGGCGAGCTGCAGACCGATGAGGTCGAGGTGGGCCAGCTGCTTCCACAGCTCGGTCGAGTAGCCGATGGGGTCGTCCTCCAACTCGCGCACGACGCT
>CAIVIS010000331.1 GCA_903906055.1 uncultured Acidimicrobiaceae bacterium | reverse complement strand
CGCTACCACGACCGCTTCGTGCGAGAGGCGGACGTATGGAGGTTCGCCGAACGACGGTTCCACATCGACCTGGTCGGCGACCTCAGCCACCACATGCTCACCGCCCTGCCCGACGCCTAGCCCTCGGCGCCCGTTCCGCTCGCAGACGCCCGGCCGGAGCCGTCCAGATCAGACTTCGGCGCCGTACTTGGCCAGGAGTCGCTGACGCTTCCTCGGATCGAGGTTGGCCAGCGTGATATCTCCTCCGTAGACGGCGAGGACCCGCTGGTCCATCACCCGGCGCCACAGCGGGGTCAGATAGGCCAGGCCGATCATGGTGCCGTAACCCGAGGGCAGTTGCGGTGCCTCGTCGAAGGTGCGCAGGGTCTGGTAGCGACGGGTGGGGTTGGCGTGGTGATCCGAGTGTCGCTCGAGACCGTAGAGCACCAGGTTGCTGGCGATGTGATCGCTGTTCCAACTGTGGCGAGGGGCGCACCGCTCGTACTTTCCCTGGGCATCCTTCTGGCGGAGCAGGCCGTAGTGCTCGAGGTAGTTGACCACCTCGAGGAGTGAGAAGCCGAACACCGCCTGGACCACCAGGTAGGGGATCACCCGCACGCCGAAGATGGCGATGGTGAAGCTGAAGAGGACGACCGACATCAGCCAGGCAGTCAGCACCTCGTTGTGGATATTCCAGGGACTGCCGCCCTTGCGCCCCAGCCGGTTCTTCTCGATCCGCCACCCCGAACGGACGGCCCCGACCACGCTACGAGGGAAGAAGGCCCAGAACGACTCGCCCATGCGGGCACTGGCTGGATCCTCGGGGGTGGCGACCCGCACGTGGTGGCCGCGATTGTGCTCCACCCGAAAGTGACCATACGCGGTCTGCGCCAAGACCACCTTGGCCATCCACCGCTCGAACGAATCCGTTTTGTGGCCCAGTTCATGGGCGTTGGCAATGCCGATGCCACCGACCGCCCCAACGGTGAGGGCGAGGCCGAACTCCGCCACCAACGACAGGTGGCCCTGGGCGATCAACCACGCCCCCCAGAAGAACCCGGCTAACTGCAACGGCAGGTAGCAGTAGGTCAACACCCGGTAGTACTGGTCCTTATCGAGGGTGGACTCGGCCCATGGCGGCGGATTTCCCCGGTCGATGCCGACGAGGGTGTCGATGATCGGGAGGCCGATCAAGATCCAGAACGGGCCGGTGTACCAGAAGACGTCTAGACCGGTGGTGAATGCTCCCACCCAAGCGAGGAAGGGCAGCATCGGTACCACCAATGCGTGCGCCCAGGAGTAACGCTTCTCGTCACGCCACGTCACGACGGTCCCGTCGATAGTGGTGGAGATGGTCGAGCTACGTGAGAGGGTCGAGCGGGTCACGTGAGGCCTTTCGGGGCTATCGGTGGGCAGGAGTCGGCGCCGCGGTGAGACCGGCGACGATGGCCGTGGAGAGGAAGCGGGCAATCTCTTCAGGAGGCTGATCCGGCATCCGGACGGTGTAGCTGATCAACGTGCGGCTCAGTACGTCGGCGGCCAAGCCGATCTCGGTTCCGCTGGCCCCCGGAACTCGCTCCTCGAGGATCTGCTGACTGATGGCCCGGATGGCTCCGAGCACCCCCCACTGCCCGCCGATCAGCAGCGGCAGCAACGCCTCTGGCTCCGTGGCCACCAGACGGTCGAGCAGGGGGTGACCCCGGACTAGGTGCAGCGTCTCCAAGATGGCGGACTCCAAGGAGGCAACCGGACTGTCGTAGCGGGCGGCGGCGGCGATGACCTGTTCGACGATGCGGCTGGCCTCGCGCATGACGGTGCGGTTGACCAACTCGTCTCGGGAGGCGAAGTGCTTGTACAGGGTCTGGCGCGATAATCCGGCCTGCTTGGCGACATCGCCCACCGACAGGCGGCTGATGCCGTGGAACGCCGCCACTTCGAGGGTGGCGTCGAGGATGCGTTCCTCGATGGTGGGCTCGGCGGTCACGGATGACAAGTTAACAAATGACGTCAGTTTGTCAATCCACGGCCATTCATCGTCGCTGCGGCTGACTGGCGATCATGGACCGGAGGCTCCGCAGCGGCCGCAGCCACGGCCGCAGCCTCGCCAGCCTTGACCCGTGCCTCCATGCCCCCTACGTTGCCTCTCACCGCAAGGGGCGACGATGCCCTGGACCGACGAAATGGGGAGAATCGATGGCACGACTGGACGGCACCGTCGCCGTAGTGACCGGAGCAGCCTCAGGTATCGGTGCAGCCACCGCCGAGCGCCTGGCCGCTGAGGGAGCCACCGTGGCCACCATGGACATCACCGACGGCGTCCACTACGCCCTCGATGTCCGCGACGAATCTGCGGTCCGTGATGCCTTTGCCGACGTAGTGGCCCGGCACGGCCGCCTCGACTCGGTGGTGCACGCCGCCGGTGTGGCTGGCGGCGGCCCCGTCCACATGCTCGACGCCGACGAGTGGGACCGAGTTGTCGACGTCAACTTGAAGGGCACCTTCCTGGTCGACAAGTACAGCGCCATCCACATGCTTGCCCAAGGCAGCGGGTCGATCATCAACATCGCCAGCATCGAAGGGATCGAGGGCACCGAGGGGGGAAGTGCCTACAACGCCTCCAAGGGCGGTGTGGTCATGCTGACCAAGTCCATGGCCATCGACTACGGGCGTCGGGGCATCCGGGTCAACTGCATCTGTCCTGGTGGGATCGACACCCCGCTATTGCGGGACATCACCGATGCTCCCGGGCTTGAGCCCTATCGCGAGCGCATGCGCGACGAGCACCTGCTCGGCCGGTTCGGTCGGCCCGAGGAGATCGCATCCGTCGCCGCCTTCTTGGCTTCCCAGGATGCCTCGTTCATCACCGGGCACGCCCTGGTGGTCGACGGCGGGTTTACCGCTGGGCTGCGGGTCGGCCTGCTCGAGCAGATGGGGATGCTGTGAGCACCACCACACTGACGGGGCCGCAAGCGGCCCGCACCCTGCGTGACCTGACCACCGAGGAAGCACCCAAGGCCGAGCGCGATCGGACCATGACGGCTCGGTCGGTCGAGGCCCTGTGGGACAGCGGCCTCATGCAGCGGTTCAACCCGGCCGAGGCCGGTGGGTCCGAGCCGTCGTTCGCCGAGATGATCGACACCTGGATCGAGATGGCCTGGCAGGACGGCTCCCTCGGGTGGATCGGCATCGCCAACCTCCCCTCGGCTGCCGCCTGCGCCGCCTACCTGCCGGCGGCCGGTTTTGCCGAAGTCTTCACCGCTCATGCCAACCGGGTCACCGTCGGTGGTCAGTTCTTCCCTAACGGCATGGGCGCAACCGTCGACGGTGGCTACCGGGTCACCGGTGCATGGAACTTCGGATCCGGCACCGGGCATGCCGAGTACGTGGCTGGCGGATTCATCCCGACGGTGGACGGCGAGATGGTGGTAGGTGATGACGGGATCCCGCCCTTACTGGTGGCGGTCATCCCCCGCGCTGACATCGTCTTCACCGATGGCTGGCACGTCCAGGGCCTCAAGGGAACCGGCAGCTACGACTACAACGTCACCGACGTCTTCGTTCCCGAATCCCGGGTCTTCGAACTCTTCACCCATACGCCGCAACGAGGCCACTCCGCCGCCTTCAAGATGGGCCTCATCCCCATCACGGCAGCCGGACACGCTGCCTGGGCGCTGGGTGTGGCCAAGAGCATGCTCGACGACGTCGCCGAGTTGGCCATGACCAAGGTCCGGATGGGTGACGATGGCGCACTGGCCAAGCGAGCCACGTTTCAGCGTGGACTGGCCCACCACACCGCCATGTGGAAGGCAGCGCGCCTGCTCGTCCAAGATACATTCGCCGAGGCCGAGGTATTCGTGGACGGCGGTGGCGAGCTCACCCCCATGATGCGGGCCGACCTGCGGGTGGCGGCCACCTACGCCACCGAGGCCAGCCGAGAAGTGGTGCAGTGGGCCCACCTGGCCGCAGGCACGTCCGCCATCCGCGAAGGAACCCGGCTCGAGCGGGCCTTCCGCGACCTCTACACCGGTACGCAGCACGTCTTCATCGGCGAGAAGACCTACATCGATGCCGCCAGCATCTACCTCGGGCTGAACGAGGACCAGTTCGGGTTCTGATCAGCCCCGCCAGCATCAACCTGGCGGTACCAGCCACAGAACGGTCCGCCGGCCAGAGCCGGCGGACCTGGTTCTGCGTGGAACTCCCTAGAGCTGCATCGACTTGACCTCGAGGAACTCCTCGAGACCGAAGGATCCGAACTCGCGTCCATTGCCCGACTGCTTGTAGCCGCCGAACGGTGCCATCGGGTTGAATCCCCCGCCGTTGACTTCGACCTGGCCGGTGCGGAGCCTGCGAGCCACCGCCTGGGCATGCTCGGCATCGCCGGACCACACGCCTCCTGCCAGGCCGTAGTCGGTGTCGTTGGCGATCTCGATGGCCTCTTCTTCCGAGTCGTAGGGCATGATCACCAGCACGGGACCGAAGATCTCCTCACGAGCAATCGTCATGTCCCGGGTCACATCTGAGAACACGGTCGGTGCCACGAAGTAGCCGGTGTCGAGCCCGTCCGGGGTCTCTCCTCCGCCGGTGACCAGCTTGGCGCCCTCGCCGATCCCCTTGTCGATGTAGCCGCGAACACGGTCGCGCTGGGCGGCCGAGATCAACGGACCGAGGCGGGTCGAGTGATCGAAGGGATCGCCGGGGGTGAACGACTCGGCCGCGGTGCGAGCCAGTTCCTCGACCTCGGCCAGCTTGTCCCGAGGCACCAGCATGCGAGTCAGAGCGCTGCAGGTCTGACCGGAGTTGAGGAAGCACTTGCCCACACCGTCGGGCACGGCCTTGGACAGATCAGCATCGGCCAAGATCACATTGGCTGACTTACCGCCGAGCTCCAATGCCACACGCTTGACGGTGCCGGCCGCCACCTCGGTGACCCGCTTGCCGGCCCGGGTCGACCCCGTGAAGGAGATCATGTCGACGTCCTTGTGGGCAGCCAGGGCCTCTCCGACCACGGGGCCGTGCCCGGTGATCAGGTTGAACACACCAGCCGGTACCCCGACCTCTTCGAAGATGTCGGCCAATACGAATGCGTTGAGCGGGGCGATCTCACTCGGCTTGACCACGACGGTGCAGCCAGCAGCCAGGGCCGGAGCCACCTTGGCCGCTATCTGGTGCAGCGGGTAGTTCCACGGGGTGATGCACCCCACGACGCCGATCGGCTCGCGCACGATCAGCGAGTTCCCCACCGTGTGCTCCCACGTGAAGTCGGCGGCTACCTGGGCGGCGGTGGCGAACGAGTTCAGCGGCAGTCCGACCTGGACCAACTGGGACAGCATCTTCGGCATCCCCACTTCATGAGTGATGAGATCGGCCAGCGAGTCCATGTTGGCCCCGAGGGCCTCAGCCACCTTGCTGAGCAGCGCGGTGCGCTCCTCGACGGGACGGGCCGACCATGCCGGAAAGGCGGCCTTGGCCGCGGCTACGGCACTGTCGACGTCAGCCGGGGTGCCCTCAGGAATGCATCCCATGACAGCCTCGGTCGTCGAGTCGATGACATCGATCATCCCCGTGCCGGTCGAAGCGACCCAGGCTCCGTCGATGTAGAGGCTGGTGCGGTTGGTCTCGTGCGTAGCCATGATGCTCCCTTACGTCTGTGGTGATCGGAGGACACGGTCACTCTAGGTGCCTGCTGGCGTCGATGCCCGACTCGCTGCCCACCCGCAGCGAACCCGTAGCGAACCCGCACATAGCCCTCGGGGGCATCCGTGGGGCTGCTTGTTGCATAACGCTACCGATATAAGTACCCTCCATGAGGCAGTCGGAGGCACATCGGCGGGCGCAGTGACATTGGATGGAGACCATGGCCAGGACCCAGGACGAGCGGAAGACGGAGACACGCTCCCGGCTCCTTGCCGCCGCCGCCGCCCTATTTGCCGATCAGGGTATCGATGCCGTGTCGGTGGATGCTGTGGCTGAAGCTGCCGGTAGGACCTCGGGGTCCGTCTACGCTCACTTCGGCTCCAAGCAGGGGCTGCTGATGGCCTTGCTCGACGAGTGGAAGGACTCGGTCCTTACCGTCCTGCTGGCCGAGGTGGCGGTCAGTGACTCCCCCGCTGGCCAACTCGGTGCGGTGTGGGCCAACGTGTCCGATACCAGCGAGCGCGACTCGTCGCGGTGGGCCCTGTTGGAGCACGAACTGTGGCTGCGGGCCGCACGTGACCCCGAGGTGGCCGACATCATCCGGGAGCGCAACGCCGAGGCCCTGCGCTACAGCGCCAGACGGCTCGATGGATGGACCACCTCGGTCGGCGCTCGGCCGATTGGTGATCCCCAAGAGCTGGCCGTACTGGTCAAGGCGCTCTTGGCGGGGCTGGCCATGCAGAAGCGGCTCGACCCTGACTCGGTTCCCGACGATCTGGCTCTGCGGGGACTGGCGGCCCTTGTCGGACTGCCGGCAAGTGCTGTCGACGAGCGCCCCGGCCCATATCGATCTTGCAACACAGACACCATCACCTCAGACACCATCACCTCAGACACCATCACCACCAACCGTTCACCCAACTACCAGGAGACCACCCGTGCACACTGAGATCTGCGACCGCCTCGGCATCGAGTTCCCCATCTTCGCCTTCACCCACTGCCGCGACGTGGTGGCTGCAGTCACCAACGCCGGCGGCATCGGCGTCCTCGGCGCCATCGCCTTCACCCCCGAGCAGCTCGAAGTGGAACTGACCTGGATCGACGAGCATGTCGGCGACAAGCCCTACGGCGTGGACATCGTGATTCCGGCCAAGTACGAAGGCATGGACGAGATGGACCCGGACAAGCTCGAGGCGCAGATCCGCGGCCTCATCCCGGCCGAGCACAAAGAGTTCGCCATGAAGATCCTGGCCGACCACGATGTACCCGAGATCCCCGAGGACGAGCGGACGTCGAACGGCATGATCGGCTGGACTGCGGCCCACGCCGCCGGACTGATCGACGTGGCCCTGCGCCACCCGAACGTCAAACTGATCGCCAACGCCCTGGGCACGCCCCCTGATGACGTGATCGCCCGAGTACAAGGTGCTGGACTGCTGATCGGTGCCCTGGCCGGATCGGTCAAGCACGCCCTCAGCCACAAGGCCGCCGGGCTCGACTTCATCATCTGTCAGGGATCCGAGGGTGGCGGCCACACCGGTGACGTCGGCAGCATCGTGCTGTGGCCCGAGGTCATCGACGCCGTCTACCCCACCCCGGTGCTGGCCGCCGGAGGAGTCGGCAGCGGACGCCAGATGGCTGCAGCCATGGCGCTGGGCGCCCAGGGCGTGTGGTCGGGCACCTTGTGGCTGACCGTCGAAGAGGCCGACATCCCACCCAAGCAGATGGAGACCTATCTGGCCGCCACCAGTCGGGACACCATTCGGTCGCGCAGCTTCACCGGCAAGCCGTGCCGCATGCTGCGCAACGACTGGACCGACGCCTGGGAGGCCGAGGACACCCCGGACCCGCTGCCCATGCCGCTCCAGATGATGGTGGCCATCGAGGCTGTGTCACGCGGGCACCGCTACCCCGAACAAGCTCGGGACGTGAACTTCAACCCGTGCGGCCAGGTCATCGGAAGCGCCACCAAGGTGCGCAAGGCCAAGGACGTGGTCTTCTCCATGGTCGAGGAGTTCATCGAGGCCAGCGAGCGCCTCAACGTCGAGGTCACCGCCTGACCGGTCAGCCGTTCTTGGACCAACCTGCGGCCAGGTCCACTGGCTACACTCGCCTCGTGCCCCCCGTCCTGCAGGTGCGCGACCTGCGCACCGAGTTCAACATGCGCAACGGGTCGGTCGTGGCCGTCGACGGCGTCTCGTTCGATGTGGGCGAGGGCGAGTGCGTGGGGGTGGTCGGCGAGTCCGGATGTGGCAAGAGCACTACCGGGCTATCCATCATGCGGCTGCTGCCGACCAACGGTCACCTGACGTCGGGGTCGGTGACCCTGTTGGGCCGCGACCTGGCCAGCCTCGACGAAAAGCAGATGCGCCAAGTCAGGGGCGACGAGGTGGCGCTCATCCCTCAGGACCCCATGACCTCGCTCAACCCGACCATGACCATCGGGAAACAGATAGCAGAAGGGGTCCTGCTGCATCGCGACGTGAGCCGGCCCGAGGCGCGGGCCCGAGCACTCGAGGTGCTCCGTCAAGTGGAGATGCCCCAGCCCGAAGAACGGCTCGATCAGTATCCCCATGAGCTGTCCGGGGGGCTGCGCCAGCGGGTGATGATCGCCATGGCCCTCGCTTGTGAGCCCAAGCTCCTCATCGCCGACGAACCGACTACGGCCCTCGACGTCACCATCCAGGCCCAGATCCTCGATCTCATCGACGACCTGCGCCAGCGGCTGTCGATGGCGGTGGTGCTGATCACCCACGACATGGGGGTGATCGCCGGACGTACCGACCGCGTGGTGGTCATGTACGCCGGCAAAGTGGCCGAGGAGGCGCAAACAGCGGAACTGTTCGGCCGCATCCACCACCCGTACTCTCAGGCGCTGCTGGCCTCGGTGCCCAAGATCGACCAGGACCGTAACGTGCGCCTGCTGTCGATCCCGGGGCTGCCGCCCGATCTCTCACAGCCCATCACCGGGTGCCGATTCGCCCCCCGCTGCCAGTTTGCCGCCGCCGACTGCCGAACCGACGAGCCGCTCCTGTCCGACGCAGTCACCGCGGATGGGAGCACCCACCGGTTCTCCTGCTTCCACCCGATCGACCCCGATGCCGGAGCCGCAGTAGGCGCCGAAGCCGGAGCCTCGGACATGGCGTCGGCAGTTACCGCAGAGGCTGCCGCAGATGCTGCGCCAGGCGCGCCCGCAGTCGTAACCACACCGGCAGCCGCCGACGTGCCCGCAGCGGTCAGGCCGGCCGAGCACATCCTCGAGGTG
>CAIVIS010000330.1 GCA_903906055.1 uncultured Acidimicrobiaceae bacterium | reverse complement strand
GGTCGACCAGGAACAGGTCGATGTCCTCGATTCCGTCACCAGTCCGGGCCAGCACGATCAGGCGGGTGGCCGAGGAAGCGAAGGCCACATGGCGCTTGATGCCGGTGATGGTCCATCCGTTGCCATCGGGCACGGCGCGCACCTGCACGCCGGTCGGCCCCGAGCTGTTCTCGGGCTCGAGCCACGCCGGGGTGAGGATGGCCTCACCGGTGACGATGCCGGGCAGCCAGGCCTGCTTCTGCTCGTCACTACCGGAGCGGGCCAGCGCGCCTCCCGAGATGATGGAGCTGACGAAATGGGGGGAGGGAGTGATGGCCCGTCCGAACTCCTCGTACACGACCACGCTCTCCAAGGTGGTCATGCTCGAGCCGCCGTACTCCTCGGGGATCTGCAGACCGATGAGGTCGAGGTGGGCCAGCTGCTTCCACAGCTCGGTCGAGTAGCCGATGGGGTCGTCCTCCAACTCGCGCACGACGCTCAGCGGGCTGGCGGTGGCGACGATGCCGCGCACCGTCTCACGGAGCATCTCCTGCTCGGGGGTGAAGGTCAGGTCCAACATGTGGTGCTCTCCTCTGGTGGTGGTGCGAGTGGTGGTGCGAATGATGGTGCGTCTGGTGATCAGGGTGCCGCGGTTGCGTTCGTAGTCGGTCAGGGTGTCCAGCGGTCGCCGGAGCGGGACCACGGGTTGTCGTCAGCATCGATGGGCAGGGCTACCCGGGCCGTACAGGTCGTCTTGGCCACGCCGTCGACCGATACGGCGATATCGAGGGCGACCCAGCCGCAGCCGGTGTCGTCCACGCCGGTATCGCTCACCTTCCCTTGAAACACCATGGTGTCCCCCGGAAATATCGACCCGAGCATCCGGAAGGTCACCCGCTGGAGACGTCCGAACGGTCCGGTCCAGTCGGTGATGTAGCGCTCGAACCACGATGCCAGGTTCGGGGTGTTGATGAAGATGTCCTGGGTGCCGTTGCGGTTGACGGCGAAGTCCTTGTCGTGGTGCATCGGCCGCCAGTCGCGTGCCGCCAGCGCCCCGAGGACGATGGTGGTGGCCGTGACCGGGTAGGCCAGGTCGCCAAGCGCGTCGCCCGAAGCGACCTGTCCGTGCAGAAGCGTAGGAGCGGTCACTTGCCCACCTCCGCTTCGCTACGTCGGTAGCCGAAGCCGGTGTAGCTCTCCACGGCCACGAGGTCGCCCTTCTGGTTGTGGTACTCGACGTCGATCACCCAGAACCGCCCGGTTCCGAGCTTGGTCGTCTTCTCGTCGCTGACCGACTTCAGGATCTGGCGGGTGTTCAGGCGGTCGCCCGGGCGGACCGGCTCGTAAAAGACGATGGTGTTGTCGCTCATGACCGCTTCGGGTAGGCCGAGACCTTCTTTGAGGTCGAAGTGGATCTGGAGCGGCAAGCCCGGGGTCGAGCGGTTCGGGGCCCAGTGGTGGGGCCGGAACCACACCGACACCATGGTCGGTGGGGCGATCGGGCCACCGGTCACCTCGGCTGCCACCTCCGCGTCCCAATACAGCGGGTTGCCGTTCTCGACCGATGAGCAGGTGGTCCAGATGTAGCCCTGCTCGACGGGGAACTCCCCCACCTCTTCGTACTGGCTGACCCCGAGGGCACCCTCGATGTCGTCGATTCCGATGGCGCTCATGCCACCACTCCCTTCGCTCGTAGTTCCGCGATCCGCTCCGCCGTCACACCGGCGGCCGCCAACAGCTCGTCGGTGTCCGAACGGGACGGATCCCCAGCCAGCACCTGGTCGCCCGCACCGGGCATGCCGGCCAGCACTGGGCCGACTTGCCGGAACGACGTCGGCCCATCGTCCCCACGGTCGCCGCCGGGCAGCACTGCTTCGACGAAGGCTCCACGGGCGCCATACTGCTCGTCGTCCACCAGCTCGGCCACCGACAGCACTGGGCTGACACAGGTATCGGCCGCGGCCAGCTCGGCCACCCACGTGTCACGGTCCTTGGTGGCGAAGGCGGCGGCAAAGTCTGCTCGGATGGCATCCTGGGACGCATCGTCGAGCTGACTCCCGATCCACCTGTCGCATCCCAAGAGGCGGCAAAGGTTGGCGAAGAACTTCGCCTCGATGGCCCCCACGGCTACCCAGGCCCCGTCGGCGCACTCGTAGGTGTCGTAACAGGCGTACCGGCCGGTGATGATGTTGTGCCCGAACCCGACAGGGGCGCCGGTGGCCAGGTACTCGTCGACGGCCAGCGAGGTGAGCCACAGAACGCCATCGGCAATCGACACGTCGAGGTGAGCGCCAGGGCCGTCCGTGCCCCGGCCGATGAGGGCGGCCATGACAGCCATGGCTGCCTGCATCCCTCCACCGGCAGCATCGGCGATGGTGGCACCCGACACTGGCGGTCCGCCGGCGGCCGCCGGCTCGGTAGAGGCCAGGTATCCCCCCACAGCCACGGAGATGATGTCGTG
>CAIVIS010000329.1 GCA_903906055.1 uncultured Acidimicrobiaceae bacterium | reverse complement strand
GCCTTGACGACGCTCGGGTAGTAGTCCGGGGCGAGCAGGTAGCCGAGGGCCAGGATCGAGAACATGTCGACGCAGTTGATGGTCTGCAGCGACTTGGTCTCTACGTAGGACGGAATCCACGAGTCGATGAAGCCCTGGTACACCGGATAGGTGACTCCGGCCCATGTCGCCAGGATGCGTACCGAGCGAGTCGGCACCAGCCCACCTCGACCACCGGGGGCCCAGCCGGTTGAGCCAGTCCCGTGAGAGTCCCCGGTGAATAGGGCTACTCGGTCGATGTAGTGGATCTCGGCGACACCTGCGGTAGAGATGACGTTGCAGATGATCGTGGCGTTCGTGGTGCCCGCAGGGGCTGTACCCACGCAGGTGTTCTTCGTCCACGACCCGGTGAAGTCGCCCCCGGCGGTGCCGGTAGTTGTGCCGTTGGGTGTGGCTCCGTTGTACCAGGCGATGTCTACCCGACACACTCGGGAGTTGGCATCTGCGAGGAACCCAGCCATGGCGGTGTAGGTCTGGCCGGCGGTGACCGCAGCCCCGGCGGTGCCTGTCGCAGTACGTACTGACATCGACCCGGCGGCGCTGGACGACATCACCAGGGCGGGCTGGGAGTCATACCCGGCGGTCAGGTTGAGAGTGGGCGTGGCGACGTTGGTGGCAGCGGCCCAGGCGTCAAGCGAGTTGTCCTGAAAGAACGAAGTCGGCCCACTGAGCAGGTTGACGTAGGGGCCGGTGGTGTTGAACGTGGAGAACCGGCCGTCCTGGTTATAGACGCTCAGTTGTGCCGTGCCAGCGGTGGCACGCTGCAGCTCGTGCTGGCGTCCTCGCTTCGTGTTGGCCGCCTGGACGTACTGCGTGATGTCGACCCAGTCGGGCGTTGTCCATGGGTCGGTGAAGGACACCTGCACCTGGATGGTCGGCATGACCATGCCACCCGGCTGCACGACCGGCGGGGTGACTGCTGATGAGCCACGCTGGCCGGCGAGGCCGACGGTCCCGAGCTGCGAGAGCCCGAGCTCCTCGAAGGTGCGGGTCACGTCAGGCCCAGCGTGCCGTAGCCGCCGGTGCGCTTGAGTCGGAGTAGCGAGGGCAACAGGACGCTGCCCACGTCAGTGCCAGCGATCTGGACGGTGATGTGAACAGGAGTGTCCGATCCGCCACCACCGAGGGCACCGTTCGGGATGATGGTTCCGCTGCTCGAGGGCGTGAACAGTTCCGGCCCCTGCTCGCCGACGAGGTAGGTCGACAGTGATGACACTGGGCCGCCCGATGCACGGCCTGCGTGGTTGATTGTTGCCCCCGTGGGCGGTGCGGGCGTGGCCGGCTTCGAGCTGCCCCCGCCGCCGAAAACTGCGTCCCAGGCGTTCTTGACGGTGTTGACGGCACCCATGACCACGTCGACAGCCGGCTTGATGTACGTGTTGTAGGCAGACGTGACTGCTGCGCCGAGCCCCTGCCAGATGCTCGACCAGGCGGTGCTGAGTGCGCCGACAACAGTCTGCACGTCAGTGATCCCGTCCTTGATGAACCCCCATACCGGCTTGATGATGTCCCAGGCGACCTTGATCACCGCCGAGATAGCACCCCAGGCGACGTCGAACGCCGTACGTAGGATCTCAATACCGAGTTTGATGTCGATCGTCAGCACGGTCTTGAGAATGTCGAAGATCGGCTTGATGATCGCCCACGCCACGTTGATGGCGGTGGAGATCAGCGTCCATGCAATCTCGAACTCGGTGCGAACGATCGTGACCGCTGCCTTGATCTCAACCATGAGGACGGTCTTCAGCACATCGAAGATCGGCTTGATGATCGCCCACGCCTCGTGGACGTAGGGACCGATGAGCGCCCACACTTGCTTCCAGTGCTGATGAAGCTCGTAGATGCCAACACCCACGAGGGCTACGGCGGCAACAATGAGCAGTAGGGGCCAGGTGGCGGCGATGGTGGCGACAGCGGCGCTCGCCATCGATGCGACATAGACGGCAATAGCACCCACGAGCACAGTGCCGATGACAATGGCGATCGCTTCGGC
>CAIVIS010000328.1 GCA_903906055.1 uncultured Acidimicrobiaceae bacterium | reverse complement strand
GGTCGGGCGGCCGTTGGCGAGTGCGCCGAGCTCGATCAACAGGGAGGTAGCGACCGCGAATGCGCCGGGAGGCGGCGGGTCGAGCCACGAGAGCGCCTCGACGTGCGCGCCCCAGACGGCGAGTTCGAGCGCGAGGGGCGCGAGGTCGGCGCCGACGATCTCGGGGTCGGGCCAAGCACGGCGTCCGAGGTGCTCGGATTCGGACCACAGCCGATAGGCAGTGCCGGGAGCGGTGCGACCAGCGCGACCAGCGCGTTGATCAGCTGACGCACGCGAGGTCGTGAGCGTCCGCAACCGACTGAGGCCGCTTGCGGGGTCGAACGCTGGCCGTCGAGCCAATCCGCTGTCGATGACGACCGTCACGCCCTCCACGGTCACACTCGACTCCGCGATATCGGTTGCGATGACGACCCGGCGGCGAGCACCCCCACGCAACGCCCGGTCCTGCGCCGCGGCTGGCAACATGCCGTGGAGCGGGAGGACGTCGACGTCACCAAGATCGCCGAGCGAACGGATGGCGGTTCCGATCTCTCCGACCCCGGGAAGGAAGACGAGGACATCCCCGGGGTCGTGCTCGAGCGCATGATGCACCGCCGTGGCCACACTCTGCTCGAGGCGGGCGTTGGGTCGTCGCGGCAAATAGCGCACATCGATCGGGAAGGAGCGTCCCCGACTCGACACAACTGGCGCGCCCCCAAGGAGGACCGAGACCGCGCCCGAGTCGAGCGTCGCAGACATGACGAGGACTCGAAGGTCCGGCCGCAATCCGCTACGGGCATCGAGCGTAAGAGCCAAGCCCAGATCCGCTTGGAGGTGGCGCTCGTGGAACTCGTCGAAGATCACGAGCGCAACACCGTCGAGGGCGGGGTCTCGCTGAAGACGTCGGGTGAGGATGCCATCGGTGACGACCTCGATCCGGGTTGCCCCCGAGACCCGGCGTTCGTCACGCGTCGAGATACCGACCGTCTCCCCTACGCGCTCGCCGAGGAGGGCCGCCATGCGCGTGGCCGCAGCGCGGGCCGCGACCCGACGAGGCTCCAGCAGGAGCATGCGACCGCCATCCATCCAGGGCTCCCCGAGTAGGCGGAGGGGCACGACCGTCGTCTTTCCTGCGCCCGGCTCCGCCTGGAGGACCGCAGCGCCGACCTCAGCGAGTGCCACGCGAAGTTCGTCGATGACCTCTTCGATCGGTAGCCCGGTCGCAGCTGGGTGAGGGAGGGCGGCCACACGCCAGGGTACGGCAGCTACGTGTGCACCGATGCAGATCGTCCAGCGGGTGAACCGGTAGGCCCATGACTCGAAGGGTGTTGCCCCAAACCTGACCAGTGCGTCGTCAGTCCGTGGACGGTAGGGCATTTCAGTCGAGACTTGTGATCCCAAAGTGGTGGCTCGAGACCCACACGGCCCTCCGCACACGCCCCTCATCAGTGGGCCCGTTCTGGAGTCTTCGCATAGTTCCGGCTCGTGTCGTCAGGACAACTGTATGCTTATTTGCATGCAGTCGACCAGCGTACGAATCGATACGGCAACCCACGAGGAACTCAAGAGACTGGCCGAGTCTCTCGGCACGACGGTCGGGCGAACGGTGACGCTTGCCGTCAGGGCCCTCAATCAGGACCGAATCGGCGAAGATCTCCGGGCTCCCTTCGCACCAGACGAATCAGCGTGGCTCGATGCCGAACTCGGGTGACGTCGTCGATCTCGACCTCGGATTGCCGCAAGGTCGAGAAGCGGGTTTCTCGCGTGCTGCCGTGGTAGTCACAAGTCAGCGAATCCTTGACGTGCAACCTTCCGTGCTTCACGTCGTCCCTCTCACCTCGACTCTCCGAGCATTTCAATCCGAAGTCTCCATCGAGCCCGATGAATCAAATGGGCTGAGCGTCGCCTCTGCTGCGCAATGCCAGCACCTGCGAGCAGTAGCACTTCAGCGCATCGGGCCGACGCGAGGGACAGTCGGGCCTGCGGTCTTGGCGCAAATCCGAGAGACCATCGCCGTCATCTTGGATCTCCCAGCATGAGGTTGGAGCTCGGCCGGTTCAGGTAGATGTAGATGGATTCGTTGGTACAACTGTCCTGCATCGGACGACACAGGATCGACCGTTCCGATCCTCATTCCGAGACCGGTCCGCCCTCGTGCGGGCCGTCGGGTCGCTTCATGCATGGCCACAACGACGGTCACCCAGTTCCGGCCATCAGACGCTTCCAATCGCCCGTCACCGGCCTCGTTGTCCATGGGTCAGGATCGATAGGCATCCCGTCGGTGGTCGATATCGACAACGACGACCTTACGCTTCGCTTCGTCGATTCGGTACCGAATTCCGTACTCTCCCCGCCGTGCTCTCCAGAGCCCTTCGAACGGAACCCGTAGCGGCGTGCCGACGGCTCGAGGACGATCGAGCAGTGGACCGGAGATGAACTCCCATGCGGCAAACGCTGCCGCTGACGGTAAGGACTCGCTCAGGGCCCTGCGAACGCCTGGCGTCACCACCAGTTCGTAGCGTGCCGACTCGGGTGATGTCGGCCCTCGTTCGCCCTGATCATCCATCGGGGCTCTCGGCCCGTCGGCGCTCGTCCATCAGCGTCCGCATCTCGTCGCCGATCGTTACATCGCCCCGTTCGACCGCTGCTTCGCCCTCACGCAGTCGGGCAACGGCGTCCGGGTCCGCCAGCAGCTCCAGTGTCGCCTCGAGCGAGGCCAGGTCGTCAGCGGAAATCAGCACCACGTGCTTGCGTCCATTCCGCGTGACCTGAATTCGTTCATGCGTCCGATTGACCTCGTCAGCCAACTCAGAAAGGCGGGCTTTGGCCTCGGAGAGCGGTATGGTCTGCATAGACCATGATTATAGTCCATGTAGGTCGATCGATGCATTCGTCGGGGATCATCCGGCGGGTTCCACTGGGAGAAGGCCTCCCACGTGATTGAGGGGAGGTAAACCCACCTCCAAAAACGGCGGATCTAACCCCTCCGCACACAAGATGCTGGACTTGTGTAGTGACATGTCGTCTCGCTCAGCAGGGGCTCCATGGCAGCCGCTTCCTGGTCTCAAGTCCCACATCGGCGGACTTTCTAGGAACAGCCAGGTCAGTGCGCGCCCTTCCCACGGCCCTTGGGCCGACCCCCGGATCGACACATGATCACGGGCGGTACGGTGTCTTCGAGCCGTCGAGACCAGTGGGAGCATGACGC
>CAIVIS010000327.1 GCA_903906055.1 uncultured Acidimicrobiaceae bacterium | reverse complement strand
GCGGGGCCGATGCCGTCTGCGTAGGTGACACCGTCGAGCAGGGCCCCGAGCGCAGACACGGAAGTGACGATCTGCGGTGCGTCACCAGGTGCGAGCCCGATCACTTCGCAGATGGTCAGCGCCGGTACCGGGTCGCTGAACGCGGCCACGAAGTCCACGCGGCCTGACTGCAGCATCGCATCGAGGCGTTCGGTGATGATCCTGGTCACGGCCGGATCCAGGCCAGCCACCGCGGCGGGGCTGAGTTGCGCCTGGAGCAACCTGCGGTGCCGGGCGTGCAGCGGCGGATCGGCCGTGGGCAGCACGTGAATCGGGTCGCCGAAGCGAGCCATGGCGTACGCCACCGGACAGCCGGTGCCGTCGTCGTGAAGGATGCTCACCAAGTTGGAGGAGAAGTCTTGGGTTCGACGGACGACCTCGCGGATCAAGGACGGGTCTGACACGAGAAAGGTGTCCTGGCCGGGGATCTGCCAGACGGGTGCTTCGCTCCGCAGCAGGTCGTAGAAGGGCCGGGGATCCTCCAGCACGTCCGCTCGCAGTAACAACCGCGGGTCACCTAGATCCAGGCTCATCACACCTCCCTCGACTTCGCCTTCGACGTATTACGTTCAGGAGCGTATCGAAATACACTCCCCCCAGGCATTGGACTGCGGGCCTCCCGCTGACTGCGACATAGCCCGATGAGCGGGCCAGCCCCGTCGCTGCGGCCCGACCTGAACGTGGGGACCTCGTGGTCGCTCCCGTCATGGAGCCGCGGGCCCTAGGGGGACGAACAAGCGGTGCTCGAGGCCGCCCGTGCTGACGGCTACCAGGGTGTCCAGGGCGCTGATCCTCGGCGCTGTCGAGAGCTCAGCCTGATCCCCTCGACCTTCGGGATCCACGAGCGACCCGGTGGCCTGCTCGACCAAGCCCGGCGCTGGGCCGACCGTGGGTTCGCCTGCTGCACGCTGCTCCTCGGCACCGGCATGGAGGACGACGACGAGGCGGCGCGGCTGGTGGACGAGGTACTCCTTGCCAGCACGACCGCTGGCATTCCTCTCTATGTCGAGACCCACCGAGCCACGCTCACCCAGGACGCCTGGCGGACGGTCCGACCGGTGGACCGGTTTCCGGACCTTCGGTTCAACGGCGCCTTCTCTCACTGGTACATCGGGCTGCATCCAGGTCGACGTCGGCGAGGGAGGTCCGGACGACGAGGCATCGGTCACCTACTTCCGGGCCTTGTGGACCCGAGCCATGGCCGGGTTCTTGGCCAACGCCCACGGCGATCCGGTGGTCGCACTCGAAATCCAACTCGGCTTCGCTCCCGAGCTTTTGCCACCCGAGTTCGGCTACGCACGCCTCGTTCCCGGCCCCGGCGGGGTCCTCCGAGAGGAGGGCGATCGATGGGAGCAGGCGCTCGTGCTCACCCGCATCGCCACTGAGTGCTTTGCCGCCGCCGAAGGGGCCGTTGACGCATCGTGATCGACCTCTGTGCTCGAGACGCAGCCAATAGCCGCAACGGGCCGTGGTTCCGTTATGGAGAGTAACGAAATGTCGATCGCCACGGTTTCGCACAGCCGAAAGCCGGGCGTCCCCGCGACGCCCGCCTCGACAGTGCAATCCTCCAGGCGACCGTGGACATCCAAGGCTGGTCTTGTCGTCGAGGCCGTCTTGCGCATCGAGGGCGACGTCGTCATCGCCGACACCAGTGACCTGGCCGCTGAAATCACCACCATGGTCTGGTGGACCGTCGAGAAGCTCTGGCGACCGGCCGGGCGTGCGGCGCTGGTCGGCCTGCTCGGAGAGTCGCACGAAGAACTCAAGGGGCGCCGCGCCGACGCCACCCGGGTGATGGCCCGGACCGGGGAGCGGCTCGAGCGAGCCAAGGCTGCCGGCGAGATCCGCTCCGACGTCGACACTTCGGTACTAGTCGCCATGATGTCAGGTTCCGTCCTCCAGATGGCGGTGACCAACGGCAGTCGTGGTGTGGACGACGCCTGGGTCACTGGGGTGGTGGCGGTGCTCCTGGACGGAGCCCGTCCGCTGGGCGGGCCCAGCGCATGCTGAT
>CAIVIS010000326.1 GCA_903906055.1 uncultured Acidimicrobiaceae bacterium | reverse complement strand
TCGGCGGGCCGACAGGTTCCCCACACGTATCTCGCCAGCTCCGGACCGCTCGGCGTCGACGATCCGCTTGGACAGCGCCGATACCGCGAAGTTGGGTGACTGGCCCGGACCGATGTGGTTGAACGGCCGGACCACGACCACGTGCTGGCCGTGACCTAGCCACGCCTGGGTGCACACAGCCTCGGCCGCCAGCTTCGATGCCGCATACGGCGACAGCGGCAGCGTCGGGGAGTCCTCCGTCAGCGGAAGTTGGCTCGGATCGGTGATGGCGCCGTAGACCTCGGCGGAGCTGGTGACCAGGATCCGGGGGTTGCTGCCGCACTCGCGTGCTGCAGCCAGAAGAGCAGCGGTCCCGAGCACGTTGACCTCGAGCACCCGGAGCGGCTCATCCCAGGACTGGCCCACATGGGTGATGGCAGCCAGGTGGTAGATGGCATCGGGGGCGGCCTCCGAGACCGCAGCCAAGAGAGCCCCGGGGTCGGTGATCTCCACCTCTTGGTCGATCTGGACGACATCGTCCCCGCTGTTACGGAGATGATCGGCGAGCCACGTTCCCACGAAGCCGCGTCCACCTGTGATCAAGGAGCGCACGACAGGTCACCCTACCGGTTCGGGACGCACCCGGAGAAACCGGCCGGGCGCTCTGCGTTCAGCCGCGGGATTGAGCCGCCGACCGGTAAGCCGCCACATGGATCTCTGCACTCCGCTCCCATGTGTGCTGCTCGACGATGTCGAACCCGAGCACGCGCCGCTGCAACGCGGCCCGGTCATCACCAGACCCCCGCAGGACCTCGTCGAGCACATCAGCCAGTGCATCGCTGTCTCCGGGGGGAACGAGGAGGGCGCTTGCTCCCGCCACCTCTTCCATGGACGTGCCGCTCGTGGTCACCAACACGGCCCCACAGGCCAGCGCTTCGAGTGCCGGCAGCCCAAACCCTTCGTACAGCGACGGGTAGACGACGGCTCGGGCCGAACGGAGAAGTGCCGGGATGTCATCGTCCTCCACGTAGCCCGTCTGGACGATGCGCTGACCCAAGCCGGTAGCCACGACGGCGGTTTCGACATCGTCTGCACCCCACCCTCTTCCGCCAGCCAGGACCAGCAGCGCATCTGGATGGCGGGCTGCCACAGCCGAGAACGCCTTCACCAGGGATGGCACGTCCTTCCTCGGCTCAAGGGTCCCGACGAACACCAAGAGCGGCCGGCCCGAGGTCAGCCGGGTGTCGATCCTGGCCAGCCGGGCGGCATCTGCCCCTGGGGCTGGCTCCTCGGGTCGGAATCGCTCGGTGTCGACTCCGTGCGGGGCCACCACCACCTCACCTGTCACCTCGCACCACCGCTGCAGCGCATCGGCGGTCACCACGCTCGGGCACACCACGACCGCGGCATCCTTTGCCGCCCGGGTGATGGCCCGGGTGAACAGGTGGACCTTTGACCGTTCGTGCCACTGTGGGGCATCGAAGAAGCTCAGATCGTGGACCGTGACCACCGAGGGAATCGGGGATCGACGGGGCATGGTGTAGTGGGGCCCGTGGTGCACCGCGGCACCTGATGC
>CAIVIS010000325.1 GCA_903906055.1 uncultured Acidimicrobiaceae bacterium | reverse complement strand
TTGGGCGGCATCGGTCCAACGTGAATGACGCGGTCAATGCGTTGTGGGCCGCCGGAGTCCTGCACAAAGGCACTGTCGGAAAGCGCAATCGCGTCTTCGAGGTCACAGACCTTCTCGATGCGATCACGCAACTCGAGCGGCAACTGGCTTCACCAGCCGCCGATACCGCCTCGGCCAGACCGACGCGCACGGTTCCGAAGCGCGCAGTTCCGAAGCGCACGGTTCCGACGCGCACGGTTCCGAAGCGCACGGCCCCGACGCGGCCAAGGGGCTGAGGGCGCGGCCCCGACGCGGCCAAGGCGCTGAGGGCGCGGGGCGTACGTTCGACGTAGCGGCTCCCCAAGAAGACGGACTTCAGGGTTCTGCGAGCCTGCAAATACCTGCCCCTGTGTCACCTTGCCTTCGAACTCGGCGCGTCGTGGCACACCAAACCGAGGAGCCATCCACCGCTCGTCGCTGCGGGGGGTCAGCCTGGGCCATCAGTAGGATCGGCCCCATGGCTCCCCCTGGACTCCCCCAGCCCCCACCCACCGGTGCCTCCGCACTTCCGGCCGGCACCTACGAGGGCCAGGTGGTGATCGTCACCGGAGGCGGCACCGGACTCGGCAAGTCCATCGCCACTGAGTTCGGCCGGCTCGGCGCATCAGTCGCCGTGCTCAGCCGCGACCCGGACCACCGTGCCGCCGGTGTGGCCTCGGTGGAATCAGCTGGCGGTCGGGCCCTCGCTGTGGCGTGCGACATCCGCGATGCCGGTGCCATCGCCGCAGCCTTCGACACCGTCGAAGTCGGCCTCGGTCCAGTCGATGTGCTGATCAACAATGCAGCTGGCAACTTCCCGGTGCCCGCCGAGGACATGAGTCCGAACGCTTGGCGCACGGTGGTCGACATCGTGTTGAACGGGACCTACCTGTGCTCGAGGGAGTTCGCCCGCCGTCTCATCCCTACTGGCCGAGACGGGTCGATCGTGAACGTAGGTGCCTCCTACGCCTGGACCGGCGGGCCCGGCTTCGCCCACTCTGCGGCGGCCAAGGCCGGAGTGAAGAACCTGGTCGAGACGTTGTCGGTCGAGTGGGCCCCTTACGGCATCCGGGTCAACGGGCTAGTACCGGGCCTCATGCCCCACGAGGACGAGGTGGCCGCCATCGCTGCCGTCCCCGGCAAATACGAAGGACAAGACGCCCGAGTGCCGGCCGGCAGGGTCGGCTACCCCCGCGAACTGGCGTGGGCCGCCACCTACCTGTGCTCGCCCTACGCGTCCTACATCAGCGGGCACTCGCTGGTGGTCGACGGCGCCAACTGGCAGCGCCGCCACACGGTGCAGCCGGCCTTCACCCCGATACGCGAGCAGTTGGGACGAGGCCCGTTCGGCGAGCCCACCGCCCCGCGTCCCGAGTGAAGCACTCCCCCGCAATCGATCACATCTGATCGTCACACACGACCAGTCCTCACCCACAAGGAGCCATCCCCATGACCGATCCTCGAGTCACCAGCGCTACCGACACCCGTCCGCCTCTCACCGATGAGGAGCGGGGCCTGGTCCTCCTCGAAGTGGACGGCCCGATCGCCGTCATCACCAACAACCGCCCGAGCAAGCACAACGCCATGAGCGACGAGATGGACCGCCGCCTGTGGGAGGTGCTCGCCGAAGTGCACGAGTTGCCCCAGCTGCGGGCCATCGTCTGGAGGGGCGAAGGGAAGTCGTTCTCGTCGGGCCGCGACACGGGCCAGATCGGCGTCCGGGTCGAGGACATCTCCGACCTCGAGTTCATCGAGCGGGGGCACCGTCCCTCGCAGATGTTCCTGACCATGCCGTGTCCGATCATCTGCGCCCTCAAGGGATGGGTCATCGGCGGAGCCTTCGAGCGCACCCTGCTTTGCGACATCCGGGTAGCTGCCGTCGGCACCCGGATGATGCTGCCCGAGGTGGTTCACGGTGTGATCCCTGATTCGGGGGGTGTGGCCCGGCTGTTCCAGATGGCCGGGCACGGTGTAGCCGCCGACATGGCACTCACTGGTCGGGTCATGACGGCCGAAGAGGCGCTCAGCCACGGCATCGTCAGCCGCTTGGTCGCCGACGAGCAGGAGCTCGATGCGGTGACCATGGCCATGGCCGAAACGATCGCCTCGGCTCCGGCGTTCACCGTCAAGATGGCCCGGCGCACGATCGCCAGTCTGGGGACGGACCAGGTACAGCGATCCATCGCCGAGGAGGCGGTCGCCCAGTCAATGGTCTTCGCTTCCGAAGACTACGCCGAGATGAAGTCGGCCCGTGCCAATGAACGCGTACCCCGCTACCGGAAGCGCTGACCCCCCGCTCGCCGTGTAGAACAAGGGCAACGGCGGCGACACCCGCGCATCCCATCTCGATCACCATCCCTAGCTCGACCACCACATTGGAGGCATCCATGACCGATTCCAACACCGCCCGCAGCCCCAAGCCGGTCCGCTCCAGCGGCACCTTCACCATGGGCGTAGGCACCGCAGCGGCCACCACCGTCCACCGCCTCGGCTACGGCGCCATGCAGATCACCGGCACGGGTATCTGGGGAGATCCGGCCGACCGCGACGAGTGCATCCGCACCGTGCGCCGGGCCGTCGACATGGGCGTCGACCTCATCGACACCGCCGACTCCTATGGACCCGAGGTCAGCGAGCGCATCATCTACGAGGCCCTCCACCCCTACCCGGACGGTCTCATCATCGCCACCAAGGCCGGGCTCACCCGCCAAGGCCCGGGACAGTGGCTCCCCGTGGGGCGCCCCGAGTACCTCCGCCAGCAGTGCGAACTCAGCATGCGTCGCCTCGGCCTCGAGCGCATCGACCTGTTCCAACTCCACCGGATCGACCCAAAGGTGCCGGCCGACGAGCAGTTCGGGCTGCTGGCCGATCTGATCACCGAGGGCAAAGTGGCCCAGGTCGGACTGTCCCAGGTCACAGTGGCCGAACTCGAGGCTGCCCGCAAGGTTGTCCCGGTGGTAGCGGTGCAGAACCTGTTCAACCTGACCAATCGGTCGTCGGCTGATGTGCTGGCCCACTGCGAAGCCGAGGGCATCGGGTTCATCCCATGGTTTCCGGTGGCCTCGGGCGCGCTGACCGGTCCAGATACCCCGATGGGGTCCGTGGTGGCCGAAACCGGAGCCACCCCCAGCCAAGTCGCCCTGGCCTGGCTGCTCCACCGATCGCCGGTCATGCTGCCCATCCCCGGCACGAAGTCAGTGGCCCACGTCGAGGAGAACTGCGAGGCAGCCACGTTGCAGTTGACTCCCGAGCAGGTGGCCGTGCTCGACGCCATCCACGACGCGTCCTAGGCCTCATCGCCTGAGCAACTACCCACCCGCCGACATCGACCCGACCCGCACCCGACACGGAGGCACGCATGCAGGAGGCAGCCAGTCAGACTTCGGAGCCCGCCACGCACCCGAAGTCACACCGGATCCGCGGCTATCTGATCGGCCTGGCGGCAACGGTGCTGGTCGTCCTGGTGGTACTGGCCGCGTTCCTCGCCTTGCGACATGTCACCACAGAGCGCACGACGGACCGCCAGCAGGCTGCCCTCCAGTCCTTCTACGTGCCACCCGTCGGGTGGCAGCACCAGGCGCTCGGCACCGTCTTGCGGCATCAAACTGTGAGCGGGGTGCCAGATGGGGGCACCGGCTGGCGGATCCTGTATCGGACCCAGCGGTCCACCGGGGTGCCGGCAGTCAGCGGCGGTCTGATCTTCGTGCCGGGAGCCAGTGCGCCCGCTGCTCCCCTGGGCGGCCGGGTGGTGGTGGCCTGGTCCCACGGCACCACGGGCATGGGCGTGGCCTGCGCTCCATCACGGACACCGGTCGTCGAGGCCAGCGTCAAGGGTCTGTCCGAGTTCCTACGGGCCGGCTGGGTAGTGGCAGCCACCGACTACGCCGGGTTGGGAACGGCGGGAACCCAGGAGTACCTGATCGGGACAGCCGAGGCCTACGACGTCCTCAACTCCATCCGGGCCGTCCGCACCATTCCGGCCGCCAACGCCGGCTCCACCGTGCTTCTGTGGGGTCACTCGCAAGGTGGGGCCAGCGCGTTGTGGGCCGCCGACACCGCTCCGACCTATGCGCCTGAGCTCCACGTGCAAGCCGTGGCCGCCGCCGCCCCGGCTGCCGACCTTGCGGTGCTCATCTCTCATCAGTGGAACAACCTGGTCGGCTCGCTGATCGGATCCGAGGTGCTGACCGCGTGGCCACTGACCTACCCGTCGCTTTCGGCCTCCACGGTCTCGAGTGCCTCGGCATCACGCATCCACGACCTGGCCTTTACCTGCGTCACCCCAGCGGCCACGGCGCTCACCATCGAGAGCCTCTTCGTCAACACCAACCTGTTCGACAAGAATCCGATCGACGTTCCGTCGTGGAGGATGCAGATCGAAGCCAACGTGCCCCCTCCCCCCACCGTTCCCACCCTGATCGTCCAAGAGACCACCGACGGAGTAGTGCTGGCCGGTTCGACTGCTGCCTACGTGGCCACGGCGTGCACGGCTGGGACTGCCATCACGGCCGACTACATCGGGGGCACCGGCAACCCGAGCAAGTCGAGCGGGATCCAAGATCACGTCACCACGGGTTTGGCGGCAGCACCCTATGTGTCGACCTGGTTCCAACAGCGCCTCCTCGGCGAGCCGGCAGGGTCAAC
>CAIVIS010000324.1 GCA_903906055.1 uncultured Acidimicrobiaceae bacterium | reverse complement strand
GATGCAACCCGGGCTCATTTGGTCCAACTGACCACGCGGGGTTCACAGATCATCATGCTCGCCCCATCGGGCAGCCAGGCGAAGCTCGAGCGAGTCGACCGCTACTCCGAAGCGTTGGTCATCGGAGAGGCCAGCAGGGGAACTGCCGAACTGATCGTCGAGCTCAACCTCGGCGAACCCATCACCAGGCGAAACGTAGTAGCCGGAATGTTCTTGGACTGCCCGTCGATCGGTCCCGATGGTCAGATCAGAGCCCAAGAAGCCGGAGTCGCTCTTTTTCCGGATATTTTGGTTACGACCAAGGCCAGCGAACATGCGAGCATCATGAAGGCCACCATCCGCGCAGGGGTGGGGCGCGGCCGCCAACACGGTCACGAGTTCCGGTATGGACGGGCGAGCCAAGACGCGATCTTGCGAAGGTCGGAGATCACCGCCCTCGATCGGGCCCGACTTACCGAAGTGGTCTCCTGATCAGCGGACTCGGTTCACCATCTTGACCAAGCGGGTCGAAAGGACGGCGTCGATCTTGGCCCCCTGAGGCTGCGTGAGGGTCCCGGCCGTGACGGCCTGGGCCACCCTGGCGTCGGCAGCGGCAGTCAGCGCGTCGATGACCGCCTGTGCGGCGCTGTGATGCTCCACGGCCACCTGGGCGATGGACATCCCCGACTTGAGTTCGGCGACCAGGGCCTGGGGCGTAATGCCGATGGTCGTGGCGCTGATGGTGATGGCGGCCTTGCGGAGGCCCTTGCGGTTGGCCTTGAGCCAGGAATGGAGCGCGTGCTGATGAGTCCGCGCTGGTGCGGACACTGCGGTCGTCGCTGTCGGCGTGCCGGCGTAGGCAGCCCCACCGATGGCGAGACTGGAGAACAGGGCGCCACTGAGGACAACGGGGGCGAAGAACTTCTTCAACATGTCTGACTCCTTGGAGGGTCCGGGGCTCGACGAGCATTCGGGTGTGTGCGCGTAGCTAATCCTCACAGAGGTCGGCGCAAATTACGCCGCGGCCCAGCGGTAGGTCCGGCCCAACTCCGGACTGTCCGCACCGGTTCTAATAGTGCAGCGGATGAAACGCCGACCCGTGATTTCATTCACGCGCTGACCAAGGCGGGCAGGACAGCAGCGCAAGACCTCCACGAGAGGGGTCAGCGCTGTCGCTCGGCTACCACCCATGTCATCCGGCCACAATGGCCACGATGTTCGTGACGTTGACCCCGAGTCCAGGGAGAGAACCAGCGAACACGGAATCACCGAACGTGTAGACACTGCCGTTGTTGGCGACCATGGAGTATCCGTTCCCGGTGCCAGATGCCAGGATCCCAACGACGTTGCTCACGTGAACACCAAGAGCCGGAAGCGATCCCTCGTACTTGGCATCACCGAAGGGGAACACACCGCCGTCGGAGCCGACCATGGTGTATCCGAGGTGATCGGCAGTACCGATGAGTCCCACGATGTTGCCTACGTGGACACCCAGGCCGGGAAGAGATCCGACGAAGCCGGCATCGCCGAAGGCGAACACCCCGCCGTCAGAGGCGACCATCCAGTAGCCCAGGCCATCACTGGTCGGTACAACACCGACGACGTCAGAGACATGGACTCCGAGTCCGGGGAGTGAGCCGACGAAGCCGGCATCGCCGAAGGCGAAGACGCCGCCGTCGGAGCCGACCATCCAGTAGCCCTTACCCGTCGGCGTGGGAACGAATGCCACCACGTCGTTCACGTGCACGCCGAGCCCAGGGAGTGATCCGATGAAGCCGGCATCGCCGAAGGCGAACACCCCGCCGTCAGAGCCGACCATCCAGTAGCCCTTACCGTCGGTCGTGGAGACCATGCCGACAATATTGCTGACCCGTACGCCGAGGTCGGGAAGTGATCCTTCGTAGGGAGGCCCGCCGAAGCTGAACACACCGCCGTCGGAGCCGACGAGCCGGTAACCAGACGTGCTCTGTGAGTCGGTCACCGCAAGGGTGAAGGTCCACGTGCCGACCCGCCCAGTTCCATCACTGGTGGTTCCCGAGACCGTGTACCCGCCCGCAGCAAGTGGACCGCTGGTGGTCACGGCTCCCGACGTCGACACCAGGATCTGACCAGAAGCCGAGGATGCGGTCTCGATGAATGTCACCGAAGCCACGTTGCCGGTGGTGTGCAGCTGCGAGGTGAACGCAGCCGAACTCGTGGCGGCCACTGTTGCGCCGGTCGGAGATGACTGGGAGATCAGCCCGTGGTTCACCGTCAGCGTAAACGGCTGGGTCGCATCGGGACCGATGCCGTTGTGCGCGGTAATGGTGATCGGGAACGATCCCGACTCACCCGCCGCACCAGCCAGGACGCCGGTGGTCGCATCGAGTGCGACCCCGGTCGGGAGGGGCCCGGTTTCCGAGAAGGTCGGTGCCGGGTAGCCAGCTGCTGTGACCGTGAATGTGCCGGCACTCCCCTGGGCAAATGTCACGTGGTCGATCGAGGTGATGGCAGCCGGGTCGTCCACTGTCAGTGTGAACGGCTGAGTCGCAGCCGGGATGACACCGTTGGCGGCCGTGATAGTGATCGGGAACGAGCCGGACTGACTTGGCGTACCGGACAAGATGCCCGTGGTCGAGTCGAGGGTAACCCCGGACGGGAGGGCGCCAGTCTCCGAGAAGGTCGGGGCCGGACTGCCGGTGGCGGTCACCGTGAAGGTACCGAGGCTGCTCTTGTCGAAGGTGGCGTGGTCCACCGACGTGATGGTCGCCGCTTCATCGACGGTCAACGTGTACGTCCACGTGCCGGTGTCGCCGAACGTGTCCGAGGTGGTGCCACTCACGGCGTAGCTGCCAGCGGGCAGGGCTCCCGTGGTGGTGACCGCACCCGAACTCGAGACGATGACCTGGGTCGAATGGGGCGAGGAGGTCTCCACGTAGGTGACGGGGCCGGTGCTGCCGGTCACGGCCAGCTGGTCGGTGAAGGCTGCGGAGGTGGCAGTCGAGACAGTCCCTGTGGTGGGAGCCGTCTGGGTGATCGTCCCGGCCGTCACGGTCAGCGTGTAGGTCCAAGTACCGGTGTTACCGAACGTGTCCGAGGTGGTGCCGCCGACGGTGTAGTCACCCGCGGCCAGGGCCCCCGAGGTGGTGACGGCTCCCGTCGAGGAGACGAGGACCTGGGTCGAATGGGGCGAGGAGGTCTCCACGTAGGTGACTGCACTCATGGCACCCGAGGTCGCCAGTTGGTCGGTGAATGCCGACGAGCCGGTGGTGGCCACGGTGCCCGTCGTCGGTGCCGTCTGGGTGATGGTCCCCGCTGTCACGGTCAACGTGTAGGTCCACGTGCCAGCGTTGCCGAACGTGTCCGAGGTGGAGCCGCCAACGGTGTAGTCACCTGCGGCCAGGGTCCCCGAGGTGGTGACGGCTCCCGTCGAGGAGACGATGATCTGGGTCGAATGGGGCGAGGAGGTCTCGCCGTAGGTGACTGCACTCATGGCACCCGAGGTCGCCATCTGGTCGGTGAATGCCGACGAGCCGGTGGTGGCCACGGTGCCCGTCGTCGGTGCCGTCTGGG
>CAIVIS010000323.1 GCA_903906055.1 uncultured Acidimicrobiaceae bacterium | reverse complement strand
TGGTCCCATTCGTCCAGCACTCCGACACCTCGCACCCGCTGCGGCTTGTCGATACCCAGATCGACAAGGTCATCGTCGATGGATCGGACTGCCTGGTGAACGTCGACCGAGCGTGCATCAGCGGAGCGATTCTCGGCTGTTTGTCCGACATCCCAGATCGTCCGCACGACCCGAAGGAGCGCACTCCAGTCAGGAGTAACCACCGGGACTGATCCGACGAAGGCTTCGAGTGCCCTGGGATCTGTGAACGAGTAGTAGAAGCGATTACCCACAGTCTTGGGCGTCAGCACATCGGCCAGAACGAGCGAGTCGCAGGCCTCAGCGATATTGCGCTTGGTGTAGAGCGTGGCGTCAGCGAGCGCCTGAGCAGACACCTTGAGCCGTTGATGAAGCAGGAAGTAGGTGAGGATCTCCGTGCGAGCGCTGACCCCGAACATGGCTCGGATTCTCAAGTGCACGAGCGAGGGTTCAGAAAGCGGGCGGAGGGTCGAGCGCCCCGTGGTGCGGTAGGTCGAACGCTCAGCCGTTGCTTCGGGCCAGTTGGCACCTGCGCGAGCGTTCACGGTGGCTGCGAACGTTCCCCATGGCTCTGATGCCAGGGCCGGTCGGCCGCGCAGGATGTTCCGCAGGCGAGTCTGGGAGATGTGGCGCCAGTTCCTGATGCACCAGTCCATGGCTTCGTCTCGTAGGCGTGGCTCAGACGTACCGATCGATGCCGTGAACACGATCAGGGGCTCGGGGTCGATGGCCCAGTCTTGATGGGTGCGCCCCCAGCCAGAGACCCCTAGCTCCGACCACGCGCCCCAGCAGAGGTCCGCCACGAGGTCCGTTGTCGTCTTAGAAGTCGGCATCGGTCATCACCACACCCATGCTGCCTGGGCACTCGGTCAGTTCGTGGCGAAAGGCCGCCGACGGGTTGTGGGTCACCGTCCACCGAGCCGCTCGCATCAGTTCGTCAGAAGAGGGTCGGAGCACGTGGAGGTCCCTGAAGTGCTTGTCGTCGGGGCCTCGATCAACTGCCGCGTACAGTTTGAAGCAGACCTGATCGAACCGGGAAGGAATGTGAAGCTCCAATCCGCCGTAGGAACGAACTTCGATGCGCCCGCTCCCGCCCACGATGAGCAGGCTGTACCGGGTCTTGCGCTCTTGGAGGACTGCGCCGAGGGTTCCGAGGGCCTCCTCCAAGGCATCGAGTTGGAACTCCATACGTGCAGTTTATCTTCTCGTATCGAGAATGTAATCTACTCATCTCGTGCCCGGTGCGGGGCTTCAGGCCCACATCTCCATCGAGACATTCCGGGTGGGCACTTTGCGGCCGGGACGCTCCAGGCGCCGGGAGCCGCAGATGCAGAGTCGACCCCGTCGCTGACCTTCTGTGGCGCTGACCGAAACCCGGAGCGCCGGGAACGGTCGAACTGGTCGAGCCCTGATCCACCTTGTGCTTCGACGTCGGGGACTCGCGCTCCGAACGCTCCCTCCTGTGTCGCTGGTGCTCGCCACGTGGGCACAGAGCTACATCGACAGATTGACGCTGTTCCGGTATGTGGGATCGCCAATGTCCCCTGCCGCCTTCGACGGGCTCAACACGTGGATCGGCCGGTTTGCCAGCGCATGTACGAGGTCTGTCGCTGCTGCCAGCGCATATGAACGACGAGTGGCTGGGCTACAGGCGCAATGGCGCGAACAACTCGGTACGGTCCGTGCCAACTCGGGAACGGATGTGCTCCTCCGGGTGCTTCCCGGTGCGCCGATCCTG
>CAIVIS010000322.1 GCA_903906055.1 uncultured Acidimicrobiaceae bacterium | reverse complement strand
CTGCAACTGACCGATCGATGCCGCAGTTGTAGTGGCCGTGCCAACTGAAGTCAGAGCGGACACGGCGGCACCGTCCAGCCATACCTCGACCGTGCTGGCCGTACCGCTCAGTGCGACGTGGAGCTCCAACGCATGCCATCCAGCAGCCACCGCCGTGGTGCTGACCGTGTTCGTGTTGGATGCATCGTTGTGAAATCCGAGGAATCCGCCAGCGGTCACATAGAGGTAGCCGATCGAGTTGCCAGCCGTATCACGCATGCGCATCACGTTGACCTGTCCGGTCTGGCTCTTGATCTTGAAGCCCAGTCGGGCAAAGCCGTCGGCGTAGGTCGAGGCCAAGGTCTGCTGCGCATACGCCCCACCAGTGGTGGTGTTGCCCTCAGCTGCGTACGTACCGGAGCGCACATCGGTGTTCTCGACCGACAGGCCAGCACTCGAGGTCCAACCGGTCACGTCACCCGACTCGAACCCATCGGCAAAGGCCGGTGCAGCGGCTGAAGGTGTGGTCACGGAGACGCCCGACGACAATGGCGATACGTTGCCAGCCTGGTCGACGGCCCACACGGCGTAGGTGTGTGTGCTGGCGTCGAGCACGGTGGTGTCGGTGTACGAAGTGACCGCACCGACCTTGGTCAGCAGGGCGCCGTCACGGAAGATGCTGTAGCCAGCTACACCGACATCATCGGTCGCCTGACCCCATGACAGAGCCACGGCGAACGGGTTCGTCACGGTGGCCGACAGGCCGCTCACCGCGGTGGGAGCCGTGGTGTCACCGGTCGGACCCAGCCGACTCGTAGCGAATGCAGCATCGTCGAAGAGCACGTCCCATGTACCAGTAGCGGTCTCGCCAATCTGCATCTGGCCGATCGAGGCCGCAGTAGTAGTGACACTGCCAACCGAAGACAACCCGGACACCGGAGAACCGTCCAGCCACGCCTCGACCGTACTGGCCGCCCCGTTCAGTCCGATGTGCAACTCGAGTGCATGCCATCCGGTGCTGACTGAGGTACCGGTGGTGACGTTGGTGTTGGTCCCGTCGTTGTGGAAGCCGAGGAACCCGCCAGCGGTCACATAGAGATAGCCGATCGAGCTACCCGCGGCGTCGCGCATGCGCAGGAGATTGACCTGGCCGGCCTGGTTGTTGATCTCGAAGCCGACCCGTGCGTATCCATCGACGTAGGTCGAAGGCAGTGTCTCTTGGGCGTACGTCGCCCCGGCGGTGGTGTTTCCCTCCGCTGCATACGCGCCGGACCGGACATCAGTGTTCTCGACCAAGAGACCGGCACCGTTGGTCCACCCAGACAAGTCTCCGGACTCGAACCCATCGGAGAACACCGGCACGGTGGTGCCGGAAAGACTGGTCGCCGAAGCCGACTGGCTCAACGTCGACACATTGCCGGCCGCGTCGGTGGCCCACACCGAATAGGCATGTGTGGTGCCGGCCAGCACGGTGGTATCGATGAACGAAGTGACAGCGCCGACACTGGCCAACAGCGATCCGTCGCGGAACACGGTGTACCCAGTGACCCCCACATCATCGGTCGCCGGGGTCCATGACACCTGGATGGCGAAGGCCGACACTGCAGAAGCGGTGACGGCCGCAGGAGGTGTGGGAGGTGTCGTGTCGCCGTTCGGGCCCAGCCGGCTGGTACCGAATGCCGCATCGTCGAAGACCACGTCCCAGGTTCCACTCCCGGTGTCGCCCACCTGCATCTGGCCGATAGCGGTGGCCGTTGTGTTCACGGTGGCCACCGAAGACAGGCCAGCCACGAGCGAGCCGTCCAGCCACACCTCGACCGTGCTGGCCACCCCGAAGAGTCCCAGGTGCAACTCGAGTGAGTGCCATCCCGCACTCACGATGGTCGTGCTGGTGGTGTTGGTGTTGGTGGCGTCGTTGTGGAAGCCCAGGTATCCCCCGGCAGTCACATAGACGTAACCGATGGAGTTGCCGAGCCCGTCACGTACCCGCAGGAGATTGACCTGACCGATGTGGCTGTTGATTTCGAAACCGACCCTCGCGTAGCCGTCGGCATAGGTCGACGGGAGAGTCTCCTTGGCATAGGCCGCCCCTGCGGTGGCGTTGCCCTCGGCCGAATAGGTACCAGAACGCACATCGGTGTTCTCGACCAACAGGCCAGCACTGCTCGTCCATCCGGTCAGATCACCCGACTCGAACCCGTCCGAAAAGATCGGCGCTGGCGCACCAGGGGTCGTTACCGTGACGGCGGTGGACGGCGCGGACACGTTGCCGGCCAGGTCGGTGGACCACACCGTGTACGCATGAGTAGTGCCAGCCAGCACGGTGGTGTCCACGTACGACGTCACCGCTCCGACACTGGCCAGCAGCGCACCATCCCGGAACACGCTGTAGCCAGATACACCGACGTTGTCGGTAGCAGCACCCCAGGTCAGCGTCACGGCGAACGGAGAGGTAGCCGTGGCCAAGACCCCTGAAGGCACGGTTGGCGGTGTGACGTCACCGTTGGTCCCCAGTCGGCTGGTTCCGAAGGCGGCATCATCGAAGACCACGTCCCACGTGCCAGTTCCAGTGTCACCGATCTGCATCTGGCCGATCGACGTCGCCGTAGTGGTAGCGGTAGTCGCGTCCGACAAGTCACCGACCAGCGAACCGTCCAACCACACCTCGATGGCACTCGCTGTCCCATGGAGTCCGACATGCAGTTCGATCGAATGCCACCCAGCGGCCACCGATGTGGTGCTGACGGTATTGGTGCTGGTTCCGTCGTTGTGGAAGCCCAGCCGACCACCAGCCGTCACGTAGAGATAGCCGATTGAAGTGCCAGATGCGTCGCGCACCCGCAAGAGATTGGCCTGGCCGGTCTGGCTCTTCAGTTCGAAGCCCACTCGGGCATACCCGTCGGTGTAGGTCGACGGCAGGGTCTCTCTGGCGTAGGTCGCCCCGGTAGTGGTACTGCCCTCTGCGGCATAGGTACCCGAGCGCACGTCAGTGTTCTCGACCGACAGTCCGGCGCTCGATGTCCACCCGGACACGTCCCCTGATTCGAACCCGTCGGCAAACAGAGGAGGTGCTGCAATCGGCGTGGTGACGGATACCTCCGGACTCAGAGCCGACACGTTTCCGACCTGATCAACGGCCAGAACGGCGTAGGTGTGCGTAGAGCCGCCCACCACGTTGGAGTCGGTGTACGACGTCGTCGCTCCGGCCGAGGCCAGGAATGAGCCGTCGCGATAAACGTTGTATCCGGTGACGCCGGTGTTGTCGGTCGAGGCTCCCCACGTCACGGTCACAGCAAACCCCGAGGCAGCCGTAGCGGTGATTCCGGTCGGCACCGATGGTGGTGTCAAATCGGTGTTCGGCCCTAGGCGGCTGGTCCCGAATCCGGCATCGTCGAAGAGCGCGTCCCACGTCCCGGTCGCCGTGTCGCCGATCTGGAGTTGGGCGATCGAGGTGGCAACCATGGCGGTCGCTGAGTTGGAGAGACCGGTGACCAGTGAGCCGTCCAGCCAGACCTCGACCGTGCTGGCCGCTCCGCTGAGCCCAAGGTGCAGCTCCAACGAGTGCCATCCGGCGCCCACGAGGGCGGTACTGATCGAGTTGGTGGCTGTGGCGTCATTGTGGAAGCCCAGGTAGCCACCGGCCGTCACGTAGACATAGCCCACCGAGTTGCCCGACGCGTCGCGCATGCGCAGGAGGTTGACCTGGTTCACCTGGCTGTTGATCTCGAAACTGAGTCGGGCATACGCGTTGACATAGGTCGCCGGGAGCGTCTCCTGGGCATACGTCGCTCCAGTCGTGGTGTTGCCCTCAGCGGCATACGTGCCCGAGTTCACATCTGTGCTCTGAATATTGAATCCGCTGCTCGTGGTCCACCCGGACGCGTCGCCCGATTCGAACCCGTCGGCAAAGATCGGAGGTGCTGCCGCCGGAGTTGCCACCGACACCGCCGTACTCAGCGCCGATACATTGCCGGCCTGGTCGACAGTCCGGACGGCGTAGGCATAGGTGGAGCTAGCCAGCACACCTGAGTCGGTGAACGAGGTGACGGCTCCGACGCTGGCCGCAAGCTTGCCGTCTCGATAGACGTCATAACCCGCCACCCCCAAGTTGTCCGAGGCGGCGGACCAAGCCAACTGGACGGCGAACGCCGATGCCGCAGTTGCCGTCAGGCTGGCCGGGGCGGCAGGGACGGTGGTATCGCCATAGGGACCGAGGCGGCTGGTCCCAAAGGCGGCATCGTCGAAGACGACGTCCCACGTTCCCGTTCCTGTCTCGCCGGCCTGGAGCTGACCGATGGAGGTGGCCGTGACGGTGGCGGTGCCCACGGACGACAGCGCTGTCACTGGGGAGCCGTCGAGCCACACTTCGACCGTGCCGGTCGCACCACCGGTCTTGATGTGCAACTCCAACGCATGCCACCCAGAGGTCACCGTGGTGGCCGAGTTCGTATTGATGCCGGTGGCGTCGTTATGGAAGCCCAACTGTCCAGTGACGGTGACGTAGGCATAGCCAATGGACGCGCCGGCGCCGTCACGCATCCGCATCACGTTGACCTGGCTCGTCTGGCTCTTGATCTCGAACCCGAGGCGGGCATAGCCGTCGGTGTAGGTCGACGGCAGGGTCTCCTTGGCATAGGTGGCACCCAAGACCGTCTTGCCCTCCGCCGCGTACAGGCCAGACCGCACATCTGCACTTTCGACGCCCAATCCCTTGATGGAGGTCCACCCGGACAGGTCACCGGTCTCGAAGCCGTCCGAGAAGATGGGCGGGTCCGCCACGGGAGTGGTCACCGAGACCACCGGACTCAGGGCAGAGGAGTTGCCAGCCAGGTCAGCGGCCCGAACCGCGTAGGTGTGGGCGGTACCCGCCAGAACAGTTGTGTCGAGGAACGAAGTGACAGTTCCAACGCTCACTAACAGCACCCCGTCACGGAACACGTCGTAGCCAGTGACTGCCACATCATCGGTCGCCCCGGCCCATCCGACCTGGACGGAGAAGCCTGATGTAGCTGTAGCGGTCACGCTGGCCGGAACCGACGGCGGGGTGGT
>CAIVIS010000321.1 GCA_903906055.1 uncultured Acidimicrobiaceae bacterium | reverse complement strand
TGGGCAGTGCCCAGTGGGGCCCGCTGGTCACCATCGTGGTCATCGTGGCTGTCGGACTCCTCATCGGCGCATGGGCCTTCCGCGACGACGGTGTCCATACCCGTCACTTCGGCCACGTCGACCTCGATCTCGAGCCCAGCCGGCTCATGCACCCGGGCATCTGCGTCGTCTGCTTCAAGCCGCTCGAGGCCGACACCGAGGTCTGGTGGGACCCCGAGGCCCACACCGTCTCGTGCATCCACTGTCACGAACTCGCGCTCCATGTTCGACAGAACCCCGATGCCGACGATGCGGCCCTGTTGGCCATGGCCGGCCATGCGCCCTCGACCTCTACGCTCGACCGGGTCCGCGACCGCGGCTGGCATGGCGACCACGGCGACCACCCCCGGACTCATTGGAAGTCCACTCCAAAGCAGTAGGGACTACTTCGCCCCACCCGGTTTGCACCGCACAGCACTACCCACAGAAGTGCGAAGCCTGGCTATCTGTGGTTAGCATTGGCTAGATAGGTTCACCATAGGGTGGGCTGAGCGGGTATCCGGGCAGGGTATGGGTCGTCGGCGTTGTGCCGCCTTCGGTCTTAAGGAGGGGCATGCGCAAATTCCGTCGAGCCATTATGGCCGTGGCGATCGGGGCCGCGGCGATCGCTATCGTCGCCCCCGGGTCCACCGAAGCCCAGGCGGTCACGCCACTGGCTCCCCTGTTCCACGGTTCTGTGCTGAAGCACGCCAAGGTGGGCCATGCCTTCCACGCCACCGTTGCCGCCAAGGGCCGCCCAGTAGCGGCCATCACCGCGACTACCGCGCTGCCCGCCGGGCTCACCTTCACTGACCTCGGGACTGGAAAAGGAACCCTGGCTGGCACGTTCGCCGTCCCGGGCACGTTCGTCGTCGGGTTCCAAGCCACCAACACCGAAGGGACAGCCACTGAGTCCCTGACGGTGACGGTGACCGGCATCGCTGCCGTCTCCACCTACTGCGGACAGCGGACAGGGGCGCCTACGACCAGCAAGGTGATGGTGATCTACGAAGAGAACCACAGCTACTCCTCGATCATCGGGTCCGCTTCGGCTCCCACCATCAACTCCTATGCCCAGAGCTGCGGCAAGGCCACTAGCTACCAGGCACTGACTCATCCCTCGCTGCCCAACTACATGGCATCCACGTCCGGTGTGTCCTACGCATCTTCACCATGGTCCAGCGACTGCACGCCGTCGGTGTCGTGTTCGACTGCCAACAACAACATCTTCAACCAGGTCGGTCCCACCCATTGGAAGAGCTATGCGGAGTCGATGACGTCCAACTGCTCGGGTAGCGGATCCAGTGTCGCGGCCCGGCACATTCCGGCCGAGTACTACACCAACCTGGCCTCTTCGTGCGCCACGAACGTCGTGCCACTTGGTACCACCACGTCCGGTGCACTCCATACCGACGTTGCCGCCGGAACCCTGCCCACGGTCACCACCGTCAGCCCCAACCTGCTCAATGACATGCACGACGGAACCATCACCCAGGGCGACAACTGGTTGTCCACCTGGATGCCGGTGATCACCTCGGGCCCCGACTACCAGTCCGGGCACCTCACCATCCTCATCGTGTGGGACGAAGGCTCGGGCAGCGGCAACACCGCCAGCACCGTGGCCATGCTGGCCATCTCCCCTTACGTGGTGCCGGGCACATCATCAGCGACAGCCTTCACTCACTACAGCCTGCTCAAGGCAGAGGAGGACGTGGCCGGCGTGTCCGAGTTGGGACTTGCCGCTACTGCCAACAGCCTTCGGACGGCGTTCGGCTTCTAAGCGAGGCGCACGATGATCAGCCCTGATCGGTGTGGTCAGGCGCTGGTCGGTGGGTCAGGCCACCGGAGTGAACGAGGACTGACACGAGACGTGCTTCCCTCGATAAGTGACGGCGGCAGACACCACCACAGTGACTCCGACCGGTGACGAGCTGATGGCCAGCGGCACCACGAGTACCCCCGTACTGTCCGTCACGCCTGCGTGCACCGTCGTGGTACGCGGATATGCGGCGCTCACCTTGACTTGCGCTCGGGAGGTGGAGTTCACGGTGACCGACTCTTGGGTATGGCCTTGGGCTGGGTGCGGGTCAGATACGGAGACCGTGCATCCGGTCAGGGTCGCCGCCGGGGCGATGACGTGGTCCGGCTGCGGCACGGCCGTGGTCGGCACGGAATCGGATGTTCCGCCTGGCGAGCTGGCCTGGGTTGTCGCCGTCACCGGATGTGGCACAGGAAGGACGACCTCTTTCCCCTGGGCAAACAGAGTGATGCCCACGACGGTCGCCACCGCCACGATCACAACCACGACCACATTCCGTCTGTTCATCTCGTACCTCCGGTCGGGGCCGCCACGAGGATCGAGTGCAGCGTCTGCAGGTCCTTGTCTCCATAGCGGGAGAGGGGCACCAGATAGGTGCCTTCGTCGATCTCATTCCAACTGATCACCATCCACCCGTCAGGAGCAGCTTTGGAGTTCCCGGTGTACAGGTCAACCATGGTCTGGCCCTCGAGCCGAGGCACACAGCTCGAGCCGCCGCCGATCACCTTGTTGTACCCAGGGGCCAGCGGACTGAAGAACTTCTTGGCCGTGCCGTCGGGGTTGCGGGTGGAACGGACCTCAGTGGCAAGTTTCTTGATCAGGGCGAACGATCCCGGGTTCTTGATCGGGTTCTGACTGGACCAGTAGTACTGATCGGCATCGAAGTCCGCCGCTTTTGCACTGTTCCACGTCGCCCAGTTCTCATCTGCCACCAAGTAGAAGTGGGGACGCCACGTAGCACTCGTCGCGTCCAGGAATGCCTGCGGGTACTTCCGCGAACCCATCATGACCAGCGTCGGCCGACCGCTGTTGGAGTGGTCGAACGCCGAGTCGGTTCCGTAAGTGGTTTGGAGATAGTGCAGGTCGTTGTCCATGGCATCGCGGGTACGTATGGCCGCTGATGACATGTAGGCGATCCAGAGCGTGAACGGAGTGCCGGCCTGGTTGACCTGATGGACAGCGGCCACCAGGGCGGCCAGGCGGCGATTGAAAGCCGACCCCGTGGCTGTCTGATCTGGCTCTCCGGTCCCGGCCCACCCGACGGCGAACCCGGTCAAGCCCGCCTTGGCCGCCAGCACCACGTCTTCGTGGATGCGTGCCGGATCGTCCTGGGTCCACAACTGCGGGGCCACATCGGTCAACTGATTGCCTGGGTAGTTGTTGACCACCGTGCAGCCGTCTCCGCTGAGGGTCGCCGGCAGTGGGAGGGGTTGGGCCGAGTAGGGATAGTTCGGCCCCAGCCGGCTGTGCCAATGGACGGTGTCCCACCACAAGTAGTAGAACGCGAACGCTGGATGGGCAGCCCCCGCAGGCGTCACCTTCGACGGGTGGGTAGTGGTCGGAGCCACTGATGTGCTCGACGTCGATGCAGAGTCCGAGGCGGAGCCGCACGCCGACATCGTGAGAACCAGAGCGAGTGCAGCCCCGACGACCCTGATCGTGCCTGACGTCCTAGTGAGCACTCGCATCAGCTCCGTTACCAGCCGTTGCCCGCACATGCTTGCGACGGAGACGTCGGCCGAGGAACCCGATTCCGACCAGAACTCCGAGGACGAATACAGCCACAGCCAGCAGTTTGATGAAGTCCTGCTTGGTGATCACGACGCTCGTGGTGGAGTCGGAACGCGACAGGTGCACGGTGGATTTCGGCGCCACTAGACCCCCGGTCACTTTGACCTGGTAGTCGCCGGGAGGCAGGTTGTGGACCGTCGTCGTGTGACCCGGACCTAGGGGCCGCACGATGGTGCTCTGGTCTGGATAGGTGAGCCCGAAGTTCTTGCCTATCGGCTTGCCTGACAGCAGGTCATTGCCAGTGATGGTGAGGGAGAAGAGGGCTACCGGGATGTCCCAGATCAGCGAGTCCGTGGCGGTAAACCGCTGCTGACCTTGGTTGACCACACTGGATCCCTTGATCATGACCGACTGCAGTGCGTAGGTGATGACGCTGCCCTTGATCCCATTGGATACCCGCACCGGTCGGGTCGCCATCACCCAGTTGGGCGTGATCAGTTGCGGTCCGGTCCACACGATGGCTCGTCCCAGGCTGTCCCGGAACGTGGCGCTGGTCACCTTCGAGCCCGCGAACGTCTCGCCTTTCGGCGTCAGGAACCGAACTCCCACCAGATGCTCCACGTCGAGTTCGACCAGGAGCGCTCGCGTGAACGCTCCGTGATCAGGGTTGTTGTTGAACCGGTCCATCGTGACCCGCACGGTGGGGCTGATGACCTGCTGGGGAAGGACGAGGCGCTGTCCGACATTGTTGAGCTGAGGGTCTTCGATCGTGGCCTGACCGTTGTCATCAGTGACCCCGGCGACTCCGTCGATCGAGAAGTGGACCCCACCCAGATGCGGGACCACCTGCACCGTGACCGTCTTGGTGGTGACGGCTTGGGCGGGTGACGCTTGGATCACCGCGGCGCCACACAGCACCAGCAGGGCAAGGCCCGAGGTGGCAACGAGCCGAGGCCCGAAGCGTCTCATCACTGCTTCCTGGGGGCTGCGTCTGCCACCGCCTGCATTGCGCCTTCGAATCTGCCCTTGGCCAGGTGGAACTCGCTCTTCTTACTTTTTGGCGCCGACTTCCAGGTCGTCCGAGCTCGTTCCATGTACGCCGCGGGGTCATCCGCCTGATCGCTCTCGTTCTTGCCCAAGGCATATCCCTGGGCGTAACTCAGGCGAGCGCTTCCAGCCAATGGGGCCCCAGTCAAGTCACGCGGAGAGAACTCGGCATCATCGATGAATGTCTTGCCATCGAACTGCTTTGCCTCCGCCAGATCGGCACTGGCCTCTGAGTGAGCCGCGGCCATACCCCGTTGCGCTGCCGCGGCAACCGGGTCCGACTTGTCGAGCAACCTATTGGCGGCTCGGGAGCATTCCGATGCCGCCCGGTCGTGACTGGACCCATTCACCCAGCTCATCGGAACCCGGTCGTGGCCATCCTGCCAAGCATCGTGCTCTGCCGTTCCCACGTCGTAGGGATTGGACTCGTGGGCCAGAGCGAACAAGGTCGGGGTCGGTTCGGCCTTCTTGGTCGGGGTCGGTTCGGCCTTCTTGGTCGGGGTCGGTTCGGCCTTCTTGGTCGGGGTCGGTTCGGCGGTGATTCGGACCGGTCGCCCCGCGCCGGTCGGTTCCACTGTATTTCCGAGGTAGGCCACCGGAGCAAAGACGTCATCTTCTAGGTCGTCGACCGTCAGCCCAGCACTCCGGTACCGACGGAAGGCAAAGCCGAACAGGAGTACGGCGCCCAGCAACGCCATGAGATACAGGACGTAGATGACGAGCACATCTGGACGCGGGGCAATCAAGGCGCCCTTCGACAGAGGGGCGATCAGCGGCGCGATCGTCTGCTGATGCAGGTTGACCCCACTGAGGAGATTGCCCCCAGCACTTACTTGGGGCGTGAGGAAGGGCAGTCCGAATACCCGGTCGATCAGCCCCGGGATCGAGGTGGTGTTCATCTGCCCGTGATCCACGCCACCCGACTTGGAGAACGGGGACACCATCATCACTGGCACGCGGATCCCTTGCGCCACTCCTCCCATTACCGGCGGGGCTGCGTGGTCGTACCATCCACCGGCATCGTCGTAGGCCAGCAGGAGCACCGTGCTGTTCCACTCTGGGCTCTGCATCAGGGCGTTGATGAGGGACTTGACGAAGAACTCCCCCAGCGTCGGATTCAGGGGGGATCGCTCAGAGTTGACCGTGCCGGTGATGTAGGAGACGGCAGGGAGTTGCCCGTTGATCAGGTCGTCGTAGTACTGGCCCGTGTCGACGATTCGTCCGGCTCGGTCCGGGTTGCCGGCGATGGCCGGCATGGACAGCAGGGGAACTCTGGCTTGCTGGGCAGCACTCTGCGTCTCCACCGACCCCGTGTAGTTCTGGACGTAGTACTTCCACCCGAGGTGCGCTTGGTCGAGCTGGTCGAATACCGTCGGGACCACGATCCCGCCCACCGGTGGGGTGTTCGTCGTGAGACCGCCGTCCTGGCCGGACACCGCCGCCAACCGGTTGGGGAGCGATCCTGCGCGGGATGCAGCGAAGAAGTTGTCGTAGAGCGTGAACCGGTCGGCCAGGCTCCAGTAGTAGGGAAGATCCTGGCGCCTCAGGTTGCCGACCGAGGTCGATCCGATGGCGAGGTTGGGCTGAGCCAGGACGAACCCGTCCATCTTTCCGCCGTTGATGGCTCGCTCGGTTGTGCGCAGTGTGTCGCTCAACCCAGCCCGCGACTGGTTCGGATTCAGATGGTACGGCTTGATGCAGCTGGTCGAGCCGACAGTCAACGGAAGGCACACTCCGGCGGGGATGTTGTTGACTCCGGCACGAGTGCCGAAGTAGTTGTCGAAGGAGTGACCGCTCTGCATCACGACGACCACGTGCTTGATCACCGTCGAAGGCGTCGCCGCCGCATCTGTCGCCGCACCCGCCTGGGGTGCGGGTGCGACAGTCGCCATGCATACCGCGGCCACCGCCGCCGCAATCAGGCCAGCGAAGACCCGAACCCTCACGGTCGGACCTGATAGATCACTACCACGGGTCGCCCGTCCACCCGCCCGGTGTAGACGGGAATGCCGTGGTGTTTGGCTACAAGCACCTGGAGGCGGTGGGCAGTGGTCGGTGACCGGTAGGCCGAATAGGCATCCCAGACCAGATACGAGAACTGGCCCTGGTGAATGCTGAGATCAGGGTTGTAGACCGGCGAGTACGACGGGTTCCGGTGGAGCGGGTCCGAGCTGACCGACAGCCCCTGGGCCGGGCGGTGCCCGTAGTAGGTGAGGATGTTGGCCATACTCGGGCCCACGGTAAGAAGTTCCGTACCGGGAATCAGATGCGCGCCGATCCAGTTTCCGGCGTCGCGCCCACCGGGGATGCCACCGCCTCCGGCCAAGACCGAGGCACCCGCAGACGAGTAGACCGTCGACCAGGTGCCGACCAGGAGCGAGGCCACCACCAGGGCAGCCACCGCCGGTCGAGCCACCGCACCGGTTCCCAACTTCCACCGTGCCGGGAGGTGCCACACCATCAGGCCGCGAGCGGCCAGCACGGCCATGGCCGGGGCGACGGGGAGGAGGTACTGAAACCCCTTCAAGGGGTAGATCTCGAAGGCGGCCAGCGGCACCAGGATCCAGCAGACCAATAGGAGCGCCCGCCAGGTCCGGTTCACCCGGAACAAGAGGGCGACCCCAGCGGCCAGTACGACCAGCCATCCCATCGACGCGGGTATGACCGTCAGATAGAAGGTGGCGTCATGGTTCGAGGTGCGAGCCAACTGCCATGCCAGGTAGTTCGAACCCGTCGATGACCGACCAGCGACACTCATCACCAAAGGAAAGGTGATGCTCACCGCGGCCACGACTCCGCAGAACAGCACGAGGGTGCGCACCGGTCGGCGGATCTCGGAGCTCACGATGATGAAGACAACGAATGCGCCGACCACGATGACACTGGTCTCCTTGGTCAGTACAGCCAGACCCATGGTTGCCGCAGATGCCAGGAGCCAATCGGTGCCCTTGGTGCGTACGAAACGGGCGAACATCCAGAACGCCAAGGTGATGCAGAGCACGGCAGGGCCATCGAGGAGCAACTGGCGGGTGACCCCCACGTGATAGGGCATCAGGGCCAGGATGAGCGCAGCCAGCACCCCGGTCTTCGATCCGAAGAGCTCGCGGCCGATCAGGAACACGACGAACACCGTCGCTACCCCCAAGAAGGCCACGAGGACACGGGCAATCACGTCATGGGTGCCCGAGCCGAACAACGGCGATATCAACACCGGCAGGAACAGTGGATGGGCACGGAACACCGGGAACTGAGAGGTGTACAGCGGGTTACCGGCCAGGGAGGCAGCCTGGCCGGCATACACCGCTTCGTCACTGTTGAACCCCGAGCTGTTCAGATTGACCAGCCGAACGGCCATGGCCACCAGCATCGTCAGCACCAGCCAGACCCGGGGGGTCATGCGGTACATCCAGCCTGTCTGTGTGGCTGTCTGTGCAACTGTCGTTTCAGCGTCACTCCCTGACTCACCTGGAGCCAGGACCTCGACGAGCTCTGGCGCTCGTTCGTCACTCACGACCGCCACGGCCGCCCCCATCTACTCGATACGTCCCTCTGCACGAGTACCGGGGAACTGGCCATTACTGAACCGACGATGGGTATGTCGACTCCTTCAGTCGTTGTCGGACTGCATTGCGTCCTCAGTCTCTCGACGGAGCGACGAGGCGAACTCGACGTGGTCGCTGACAAAGGAGGTCGGCACGACCGGTCCCGTGCTCCTGGCTTCGAGGATGTCCTCGCACCAACTGAAGTTGTCCGAGCCGAGCCGGGTGATCCGCACACTCTCGATGGCGCTGATGAGGATGAGTCGCTCGCGTTCACGCAGTTCCTCACAGCCCACTCCTCCTACCGACATCATCGGGGAAACGTACCTGTAAGGGGGGAACCCGTAGGCATCTTCTGTGTTCTCCAGCAGCTCGACCACCGCTTGGGACTGGCTGACCGGGCTCTTATGCGGCTCTCCACGTTCGATGATGTAGATGTCTTCGATCGTGGTAACCGTGCCGAGTTCACACGGTACCAGGCGCTGTACGAAATACTTGGGCGGGGGGATGATCCGCTGCATCCATCCGTTGATCGTCATGATGGGCACGTTGGAGTCGGCCAACTTCATAGCGAAGCCGCGTCCTTCCTTGGAGTGGAGACGGCTCTGCACCCGCAGCCAGAGCCACTCACGCCGGCTCAGATCCCCGGCATCCACGGCCCGCAGCGTGTGCTGGCTGATGGTAAGCGGCTTCGGGAAGCAGCGAGCCACTCCGGAGCTGTCGATGATCGTCATGTCGTCAGACAGGAAACGTCCTTCGCTGGTACGCAGGAGCTTCAGGACGGTACCGGTCTTGCCGGTGTCGGTCCGAGCCGACAGCACCAGGCCCTTGCCGTCGACGTCCATGCAGGCGGCGTGGAGCAACATGTATCCACGGTCTACGAAGACGAAGCGCAGGAGTGCCTCGATGACGTTGGTGTAGAGCACGTGGGGGCTGTGCGCCAGCGACTTGCTGGTGGTCACCTTGATCTGGTCCCCGAACTCGATACCGAAGTTGGAGGACAGGCGCCCGAAGTGCTCTTCCCAGCGCATGGTCTTCTCATCGGCGGACTGGACCATCCGGGTCCGGGCCCGAAGACCGGGCAATGACCCGATCCGCACCGAGATGTCCGGGGTGGAGCCGTCGCGGGCACCCTTGGCCTGCTCGAAGTAGGTCAACTCCGGAAGGGAGACGTCGCTGCCGATCGTCAGGATCCCGTGGAGATCGTAGAAGTGGCGATATGTCGGCGACGGGGTTCGGCCGCTACGACCCGTTCCCGCCTTGGGATCCTCAACCGAGAAGTTGATAGGACCGATCTTCGTAGTGCTGATGATTCCGCTTGCCATTTCACTATCCCCTTTGTAGATGAACCTGTCACTGATACCGAACCTGACCAAAAACACCGCCACGAGGGTGACCACGTTGGCCGGGACCACTGGCATGTGAATCACCTCGATCAACAGGGCGAGGAATGGCAGACGGGCCAACATCACCGTGTTGTTGAGAATGCTGAATCGGATGTACCGCCGCCACGTGCGGCCCTGCTCTCGACCACGGAAGACGAAGAGCTCCATACCGGCGAAGTTCCATGTGGTCGAGACCTGGGTGGCGAGCACTGCTGCCCACACGTAGGGCAGATGGGCGAAGCGGACGAACGCCCAGAAGGCGAGCGCATTGACGACCAGCCCCGTGGCGCCCACCGCGCCGAACCCGACGGCACGGCGCATGCGGGGAGTCCCTACGGTGCCCATCCGCAGACGGGTCAGATGGTTGGCGAACCGCATGCCTTCGCGGAAGCTGGCCTTGCTCTCGCCGGTGTGGCGCTCGGCGAAAGTGAATCCCACCTCGGCCACATCGAGGTCACAGCGGGCGACCATCTCGAGCAGGATCTTGAACCCTTTTGGCTCCAGAAGGTCGACATCCACAGCAGCCCGACGAATGGCGAAGAATCCGCTCATCGGGTCGGTGACGTCACCGAGTCGACGGGGAAAGGCCATCTTGGTGATGGTGGTCGCCGAGCGGGACACCCCCACCCTGGCCAGGTTGGCCAGTCCGGCACCGTCGCCCTCATCGCGATAGCGGCTGGCGATGACCACATCGGCCTGGCCGTGCTCGAGGGGCTGAAGGAGATCGGGGATCGTCTCCGGAGGGTGCTGGAGGTCACCGTCCATCACGACCACGAAACAGCCGGAGGCGGCCCGCATCCCGGCCACGACCGCACCACCGAGTCCACCGGTCTGCTCGTGCAGCTCGCGGTGGATCACCTCGACCGGAAGGCTGGTGCCGGCCGCCACCGACTTGATCACTTCCGGGGTGTCGTCGGTGCTGTCATCCACGAAGATCAGCTGCGCTGAACCCTCGGGCAGGACTGCCTCGAGCCGAGCCACCAACGGGGCGATGTTTCCCCGCTCATTGCGAGTGGGAATGATGACGCTTACTTTTATATTGCCCATTGGCTGATACCTTCCCGCACATTGATAAAGAAAAGCCCTGCCACGTGATTGAGGTATTTAGCTTCTAGTCCCGTATGCACCACTTGGATTCCGCTCATCCGCACCAGCCACCGACTCGACGGTCGATACCCTGGCCACTGCTGCGCCCCTGGAGGCACCTACGTCCTACCTACGCCTACTCCCTAAAGCCACTGGGGCAAACCCGACAACTGCTGTGTTGCTTCTGCCGGATCAATTGTCCCACCAACTTCAATCATCAAAGTAGTAGATGACGGGGAGATGAACAAGGTGTAAATCCAAAATGAACCCAACTACAACCAGAGTTTTGCGCTGCGTGCTGACACCACCACTATGAGTGGTGAAATGGTCTATCAAGATGCCTCACGTCTCACCAAGAAGGGGCGAGGCCGGAGCTGACCTCCTCGACCTGAGGCGATCCATCGACTTACGGGATGGTTTCGCAACTTCCCCCGTGCAGCCCACACTACGGCCGACCACTTACCGAATCAGGTGCAGATCAGTGGCACATCAGGATCGACTTTGGTGCCGTTCGCCTGCCGTCCAAATCCCGATGGAGGAGACGTGCTCAGCACCCCTCGCAGGCTCTAGGCCTGGTCGGTGCCGCTCGTGTTCCTCGTCTTGTCACGCGGGAACCGGCGACGGTCCATCTGGGCGGTAGAGACATCTTCGATGATCAGGCCGCAGCGGTGGCACTCCCAGCGACGCGCTGGCGGGTAGGACAGCGCCCAAAGGTCGTGCGATACACAGCTGCAGATGGCACGCTCCAACAGTTTGATCACGTCATCGAATGTACCGGGTGGGACGTCCAATTGGGTGTCAACACCGAATTTTCGAGCATTGAGGCGTTGCCCGTCGTCTGTCCTCTGTTCAGCACCCCCACGTCGAGCACCCCGGTGCCCAGCGCCGCCGGCGGTATATTGACGGAGCCCATAGTGGTCGCCACACTTTGGCGACCATCCCCCTTGGCGCAGGCCAGTTCTTCGGAGCGACATGAATACTGACCCCGTCCCACGCGACCAGGATCGTCGCCCCGTGGTCGCCGTCGACTTCGATGGGACCTTGACCCGCCGTGACACCTTGCGCCAGTTCCTGTTCCGGGTTCAGCCTCCAAGGGTGCTGATCAAGGCGTTCGCCTCGCACGTTCCCTCGATCGCCCGATCGTTCCGAGGAGATGACGAGCGCAACCATGCCAAGGCGGTGGTCTTCTCGGACATCCTCGGTGGGATGCCTCGCATCGATGCAGAGGCTGCAGCTATCGAAACGGCTCAAGCCATCACTGAGGCGATGCTCAAGGCGGACGTTGTGGCCCGGATCCGGTGGCACCAGAAAGAGGGGCATCGGGTCATCGTCGTCAGTGCATCCTTCATCAACTACGTGGCCCCCGTCGTCGGCGAGCTCGGCATCGACGAGGTCATCGCCACCCGGTGGGAGGTCGACCCCGTGACCGATCGTCTGACCGGCCGGTTCGAGGGCGCCAATGTCCGTGGCGAGGCCAAGGTCGACCTACTGACCGACCACCTGGGCGGAACGTGTGCGCTGGAGTACGCCTATGGGAACAGCAGCGGCGATGTCGCCATGCTGGCCGAGGCCAAGAATCCGGTGTGGATCGGTCGAGGAACAATCACCGAGGTTCCGCAAAGCACTCGCTGACGACAATCGGATCCGTGGGCGGCCGCTCATGGCTGCCGATCAGATCAGGATGATTCAGATGCCGATCCGGCTGGTCCCAAACGCAGCGTCGTCGAACAGCACATCCCAGGTGCCGCTCCCCGTCTCACCGATCTGCAGCTGTCCGATGGATGCGGCTGTGGTGGTGGCCGTGCCGATCGAGGTCAATGCAGACACGGCAGCACCGTCCAGCCACACCTCGACCGTACTGGTCGTGCCGCTCAGTGCGATGTGGAGCTCAAGGGTGTGCCAGCCAGCAGCCACCGCGGTGGTGCTGGTCGTGTTGGTATTTGCCCCATCGTTGTGGAAGCCGAGGAACCCGCCGGCGGTGACGTAGAGGTAGCCAATGGAAGTGCCGGATGCGTCGCGCACCCGCATCAGGTTGACCTGGCTGGCCTGGCTCTTGATCTTGAAACCCACCCGGGCGTAGCCATCGGTGTAGGTCGAGGCCAAGGTCTGCTTGGCATACGTTGCCCCGGTGGTGGTGTTGCCTTCGGCGGCGTACTTACCCGAGCGCACGTCGGTGCTCTGGACGGCGAGCCCGGCAGTGGTCGTCCATCCGTTCAGACTTCCAGCCTCGAACCCGTTGGAGAAGAGCGGGGCGGCGGCAGCCGGTGTCGTGACCGGTGCAGCTGAGGTGAGGGTTGATACGTTCCCAGCCTGGTCGACGGCCCACACCGCGTAGGTGTGGGTGGAGCCAGCCAGCACGGTGGCGTCGGTGTAGGCGGTGACGACACCGAGCTTGGCCAACACCACTCCATCACGGAAGACCGTATAGCCGACGACCCCGATGTTGTCAGTGGAAGCAGGCCAAGCCAAGGCCACGGCGAACGGACTAGTAGCGGTGGCCGTCATGGTGGCCGGCTTTGACGGGGCCGTGGTGTCGCCGTTCGGCCCGAGGCGGCTGGTGGCGAATGCGGCGTCATCGAACAGGACGTCCCATGTGCCGGTAGCGGTCTCGCCGATCTGCAACTGACCGATCGAGGCCGCCGTGGTGGTGGCCGTGCCGACTGACGTCAGAGCGGACACCGCGGCACCATCCAGCCATACCTCGACGGTGCTCGCCGTCCCGCTCAGTGCGATGTGGAGCTCGAGAGCGTGCCATCCAGCAGCCACCGCGGTGGTACTCGTGACGTTGGTGTTGGCTGCGTCGTTGTGGAATCCGAGGAATCCGCCGGC
>CAIVIS010000320.1 GCA_903906055.1 uncultured Acidimicrobiaceae bacterium | reverse complement strand
GGCCGAGGGGTCGCCCCACGCGAAGCCCCCGCCGACTTCACGATCGTGCCGTCGGGCCGGTCGGCCGGAACGGCGGCCGGTCCGGTCAGCGGTGTGGAGCCGTAGCCGCCGATGCTCTGGGGGGAGAGGTACCAGCCGAGGCCGGTGGTGAGCCCTGATTCGCCCTGGGTCTGATGGAGGCTCGGGCTATTGGATTCCAACCAGCTGCTGGTCGGTCTGTTGGGCAGCGTAGGCCGCCTCGAACTCGACGGGCGGCACGTCGTTGAGATAGCCGTGCAGACGCTCGTTGTTATGCCAGTGGACCCACCCGAGCGTGGCGAGCTCCACGTCCTCGACGGTCCGCCATGGCCCCTGGGCGGGCCCCCGGATGAGCTCGGTCTTGTAGAGCGCGTTGACTGATTCGGCGAGGGCATTGTCGTAGCTGTCGCCGACGGTTCCGATGGACGGGACAGCCCCGATCTCGGCCAGCCGCTCGCCGAAGCGAATTGAGGTGAATTGAGATCCGGCGTCGGAGTGGCACCGCAGTCCCTCGAGCGTCGTGCCCCTCGACCACCGGGCCATCTCCAGGGCATCGAGGACCATCTCGGTGCGCATGGTGGACGCCACCCGCCAGCCGACGATCATCCGGCTGAAGGCGTCGACGATGAAGCAGGTATAGGCCACCCCAGACCACGTCGGCACGTAGGTCAGGTCGGTGACCCACAACTGGTTCGGAGCGGTGGCCGTGAAGTTCCGCTTCACCAGGTCGGGTGAGCGCGGAGCCGTGTCGTCGCGGCGGGTGGTGATCACCCGTCGTCCTCGTCTCACGCCCCGGATGCCCAGCTCACGCATCAATCGGGCCACCTGGTCTCGTCCGATGTCGTGTCCGGCCCGGCGTGCTGCCCTCCACAGTTTGTGGGCCCCGTAGACGGAGTAGTTGGCCTGCCAGAGGGCCAACAGGATCGGCAGCAGCACGGCGTCCCGGACGGCACGGGCCGACGGTGGCCGCTTCTTGGCCGAGTAGTAGGTGGAGGGGGCAACCTGCAGGACCTTGCAGATGGGCTCGACCCCGAACTCCTCCCGATTGGCGTCGATGTAGTCGACGATCACCTGTGTGGGCGGTCGAGCTCCGCCGCGAAGAAAGCCGATGCGGACTTCAAGATCGAGTTGGCCCGCTTCAGCTCGCGGTTCTCCTGCTCGAGCTGCTTGATCCGCTCGGCATCGGAGGTCGACGTCCCGGACACCCGGCCTTCGTCGATGTCGGCCTGGTGGACCCAGTTGCGCACCGACTCGACGCCGTAACCGAGCTGGCCGGCGATCCGCTGCACAGTCCCGTGGTCGGTCCCGAGCTCAGCTCGGAGCTGACGCACGAGCCGGACAGCCTGGGCCTTCTCCTCGGGTGAGTAGCGACGAGCGGTCGGCTTCTTCCGTGGTTGTTCCTGTGACATGACTCCATCCTCGTTTCCAAGGTCTGGAGCCTCCGCGGATACCAGGGCGAATCATAGAGCATGCCATTGGCAAGCCAGTTCAGCGAGACATCGCACTGGGAGACGCTGAGGAGGATTCCGCTCAATTCGAAGCCGAGGACCTCGGGGGGCTGGAATCAGAAGCCGGCGACTGATCGTCGTTTGCAGCGAGTGTGTGAAGCGCGATAATCGCCACCTACGGGCAGGTGATGACATTGCCGGGTGCGCTGTGCCTCAACTGCTTGAGCTGGGGCCCAGTCAAGCTGGATCGGCATGTGCCCTATGTTTCGGGTAGCCAGAGCCTCCAGGATCCCAGAGCCATGTCACCTTAGTGGCTACTAGACAAGTCTTAGCAAGACGGCATTGACTATTTGTCGAGCCTCCCGGTGTCCCTGGCCCAGATCGCGACATCGGTCCAAGACCAAATCAGTCCCATCTTGAGTTGAAGTACCGGCTGAGGGAATTCCGTGTGCCGGCGACGCCAGTCATGTACGACACTTGTGCCTAAGCCGAGCCGCTCAGCGATCTCGGCGACGCCCACGAGGTCCTTGGGCTCATACGTTTTCGGCACCCTTGAAGCGTACGCAATGGGTGTCACCGCGCTGTGTTGCGCACGATCATGCGCACTGGTACTCTGAAACTGCGCAGGGTCGTGCGCAAATAATTGGCCCCGGCGGTGCGTGAACACCCCGGGGCCGTGGCCAGAACCTAGATGGAGGTAATGACGGGATGAACTGTAGCGATGCGCGCCCCGACGGCGCTGTGCTTCTCCGCTGGGACCATAGCGATGACTTGTGTTCTTCTGCGTCCGTTGCCCGTCGACCGCTCCCCAGGGGAAAACCAGGCTCGGGGTTGCTTCGGATCCACCGGGATTGCCGTGCCTACGAGCCCATTCCATCCGGGCCCCACTGGACTGAACGTCACGGGGCAACGCCACCAGGCCTCGCGCTAGTGAGTATGCGCCAACCCCCCTGCCCCTGTGCGCTAGAACGGAAGTACTCCGACATCCCTTGGAACCAGCAACCAAGGAGCTGCCGACCGGAAGTCCCGGGAAGCACGTGCTGGCGTGGCGATTGGCCACGTGATTGTGAGTGCCGTACGGCACCTACAAGGAGCCAGCCGTGCAGGACCCAAGGGATGAAGGACCACAGGAGCCGACCCCGGTCGCCGGTGCTCAGGGCCGCTACACCGGCGGCATGGAATCTGGTCGCGAGGCGCACGGCGCAAGCAGTTGCTTCGCTGCCGACCGTGTGGCTGAGTTCTGGTCATTCGGTGAACCCGTCCGGTCCGGGCAATCGGTGAGCGGGACGATCAATCGGTTCTCGCCCCGGGACGTCCCTGCTGACGTGTGGGGCCGTGTCGAGCCGGTGGTGAAAGGGTCGGTCACTAGGGTCGGTCCCCGCGACGCCGTGCTGGCTCGCAAGTGCATGAGTGTCGTCGGCCAGCTGGCTGTCTGGGCCGACCGCATCGGACACCCAGTCGACGCCGAGGCCCTGTTCACTCCCGAATTCATCGACCGGTTCATCACCGAGGGCTGCACCCATCTGAGTGACGGGACCCGGCTGAACTACCGCAGTCAGCTCTGGCAGGTCGGCGCCGCAGTGGTGGGACACACGTTGTTCCCGCCAAGGTCAGCAGCCCTCCGGGCCTCGGGCCTGCTTCCGCCCTATTCGCCCGCCGAGGTCACGGAACTCGTGTCCTGGTCCAAGGGCCTGTCGACGGCCTCTATGCGCCGGGACAGCTGGGCACTGCTGACTCTTGGACTCGGGACCGGCATGAGGGCCGAGGAGATCGCTCGAGCCGTCGGCACCGATGTGTCGGTGGAGGACGGCATCGCCCTGATCCAAGTGCTGGGCACCGGTGGGCGGGTCGACCGCGTGGTGCCGATCCACCACCTCTGGTCCGAACATGTTCTGGAACTGGCAGCTGAGTCAGGTCCGCGGCCGTTCTTCCGGATCGACCGGACCAGGATCCAGCGCAACGACATCGTCGGCTTCATCCGGCGGTGCTCGATCGACGAGACACCGATGTTCACCGTCCAACGGCTCCGTATCACATGGCTCGTTGGCCACCTTGGTGGTGGCACTCATTTGCAGGCTCTGGAACGGGCCTCGGGCGTGGCCGTCGGGCAGCTGGTCAAATATCTGTCCTTTGCTGCACCGCTGGACGAATTTGACGCCCGTCGGATGATGGTCGGGAACGTCTGACGTGCCTCCAACCGAAGCGGCTCTTGGATCCGACGCCAGCATGCCGCCGACGCCGAGCCCCTCCTTCGGCGCGCCAAAGCGCAAGCTTGACGACGGGCTGGTATTCGAGGCGATGGCCGTGATCGACAAGTCGCCGCTGATGGCCACCATCGACGCCTGGAGGGAAACGGACTGCGGTGGCCCGGGCGGTCGCCCCCAGACCTTCCCCATCCGGGCACTGCTTGTAGCCATGGTCATCTGTGGCGTCACGGACCAGCCCATGTTGGCGACAGCATTCCGTGACGTCCTGTTTCGCCAGGTCAGCCCCACCATTCGCAACGTCCTCGGCGTCCCTACCCCGCCCGAGCCGGGTGACCACACCGGTTGGAACAACACCTACCGCAACGTGCGCACCCGGCTCCACGCCCTACTCGATCTGATGGACCCGTCCCCGTTCCCGAAGAACCGTCGCATCGATGCTGTGGATTTCGACGCTCTAGTGGAACTCCGCCGGGCGAGTCTCACCCACGAACAATGGTCCGAACGGGGAGAACGACTCGGTTGGTTCATCAATCAGATTCTGGAAATGAGCATCGCAACCCTGCCCCGGGAAGTTCGTCGACACTGGAAGGGATCGGCGGCTGTGGACGGCACCCACATTCCGGCCTTCGCCAGACCGGAGCGCCGGGAGATACGCAAGAAGAAGGGCCTGACGCCCGCCTTGATCCGCTCCTCGAGTGATCCCGACGCTGGGTGGTACTCCCGGGACAAGCGGGACGCCAAGGATGGCAATACGGACCCAAAGGTCACCGTGTGGGCGATGGAGGCGAGCTTGGTGGTGTCCGGCAGCGACGACCCCGCCAAGCCGGCAGCCATGCCGACGTTGGTGCTCGGCATGGCTCCTCTGCACAAGCCGGGCATGCAGCCCGGCCAAAACGCCATGCGCGCCTTGGCCGACATCGCACGGCGTGGCCACCCCGCCTATCTCTTGGCCGGGGATCGGGCCTACACCCAGTGCAAGCCTGAGGATTTCCAGTTGCCCGCCCGCTCCCTGGGCTATCAGTTGGTCATCGACTACAAGAGCGACCAGCTCGGTCGCCAGGGCACCTACCAGGGCATGATCCTGGTGGACGGCCACTTCTACTGCCCGGCCATGCCCGAGACATTGATCAACGCCACCAAGGACTTCCGGGATGGCACGATCGACGATGAGACCCACCGGGCACGGATCGCGGAGCGGCGGCGGCTGGCTATCCGGGCCAAGAGCCAGCCCGATGACGATGGTCATCTCCGGGTCATGTGCCCGGCGGCCAATCCAGCACCTCAGGTCCGCTGTCAGCTCAAGCCCACTTCTGAAGGTGGTAACGGCAAGGTCCGGACTCGGATCGCAGTCACCGACTTCCTGACCGCCAACTCGCCGAAGATCTGCACCCAGGGATCGATCACCCTGCCCCCCGAGGCCGGCGCCAAATTTCGCCAGGCCTTTGCCCATGAGACCGAGGAATGGCACCGCGCCTACGCCACGCTCCGAAATGCGAATGAGGGAATGAATGGCTTCATCAAGGACGGTGCCAGGGAAGCCGTAGACGACCCGGAGCGCCGCCGCATCCGGGGTGTTGCCGCCCAGAGCGTCCTGGTGGCCTTTCAGCTGTTTGCCGCCAACATCCGCAAGATCAACGAGTTCCTGGACGGATTGACGACTGGCGACAAGAAGGTCCGCAAGCTCCGGGGCCGGCGGAAGACACGGTCGCTGAATACTTGGGCCCCGGCGGCGACGGCGGTCACTGGCACAGTGGACGGTGCGAGCGCCGATCCCGATCCTCCCTTGACCGCCTGAGACAGGCGATCTCCCGCTGAGGTGACCACCCAGATTCTTCCGCCGCGTCCGGAGTCTGCTCTGAGCGGACCCTGACAGGGGAGAAGGTGTCCGACGACGGCTCCTGACATCCGGACCGCCCAGGGCGAGTGCCGACATCCGTCCAATACCCCCAGTTGGGCCTTTGGAAGGAGGGTTTTGTCGGTGTGACCCGACCAGTTTGGTCGGTACCCCGAAGTGGGCTTCCGACAGAACCCTGTTGGCCAGGGGATTCGTTTGCGGCGAGGCGACCATTTCCCACGCTGTTGCCCGGGATTTCCCACATTGTTGTTGATCCAATTGTAACTATTCAGACCCCCTGACGATCGCGTCCACCACTTCCGCGATCCACGCGCGTACCGTGGGGAATTCCAACCCGCGGCCCTACTCCCGACGC
>CAIVIS010000319.1 GCA_903906055.1 uncultured Acidimicrobiaceae bacterium | reverse complement strand
CCAGGTTGTCGATGGTCGGCGGGAGCAGCTCGATCTCGCCTGCCTCGAACCGGCGCAGGGCATCGTTGGGTCGGACCCAGATGGTGGCGATGGTTTCGCCGTCGTCGTGGTGGGCCACCTGACCAGGTGGTGCCGCCGTCACGAAGAATCGGGTGTCGTACCTGCGAGGGGCCAACTCGGGAGTGACCCAGTGACTGACGTAGTGGACGGTATCGGCGGCCAGGACGAGTTCTTCTTGATCGCAGACCTCCAGCAGACCGGTGCGTCCCTCGTTGATCTCGAGCCGGTGGGCCTCGAACCGCTCGCGCTCGGCCGGATCAGTGGTGTCAAGCACCAACGTCCCGTCGGCTGCGTCGCGGGGCTGGGCCAGCAGTACCCCCGCCTCTTCGAAGCACTCGCGCAGAGCGGCCACCCAGAAGGCCAGGCCACCCGACTCGATGCCGAGGAGCGCACTGGCGGCAGCGTCGGACAGACCCCGACACAGTTCCTCGGCCGCCTCGCCCCGGTCTTCGGGATCGACAGCTCCCCCCGGAAAGACGTAGGCGCCAGCCACGAACTCACTGGCCAGGTTGCGCTTCAGCATGCAGACCTCTATGGCCGGACGACCTGAATCATCGACGGCATCGCGGATGAGCATCACCGTGGCGGCATCACGCAGGGGTACAGGCATGGAGTTCAGGCTACCCCTGCGCCCTGGACCGGTCTGTTCCCCATCAACAGCACCGCATTGAGCGCCACGAACGAGCGGGGGTCCGACAGGGCCGGACGGGATCCCTAGGAAGCAGCGGCGGCCATGGGCCGTGCGGTGCTGGACCCGGGCCGGGCATCGACGAGTGCGCTGATGGCTAGCTCGCCGAACTCTGTGGGCTCGGCGATGAGCCAGGCGTGTGCACCCTCGACCACGACCCCTTCGACGCCGGCGGCGCGGCGCAACTCGTCGAAGGCCGACCTGGGCACCAGTCGGTCGCGGTCGGACCACACGACCGATACAGACACACCGTGTTCGGCGATGGCCCTGACTTCGGCTACCAGATCGGCTCGGCGGATGAACTCACCGGTGCGGAACATGCCCAACGGGTTGCCCAGCAGGTTAGGGACGAAGTCCTCCACCAGTGTGGGAAGCACCCGTAACGTCCGCGGCGAGTTGAGGATGTCTCCTCCGAAGTGGCGACCCCAATCCCAGAAGGGGCGCTGCACCATGGTCCGGACTTCATTGGGGAACAGGGCCCAGGTCGGACTGCCGATGGCATTCACCAACATGAGAGAGGCCACCCGCCAGGGCTGGTAGTGGACGAACGCCGTCGACACCCCGCCTCCGAACGAGTGTCCGGCCACCAGGGCCATGTCTCCCATTCCCACCGAGTCGAGGAACCGTGCCACCCATGCGCCATAGCCGACGAATGTCCGCTCCTCTATCGGGAGCTCCGGCGTCCCCCCGAACCCTGGGAGCGCCGGGGCTACCACGCGGCAGCCGGCCGCGGCCATGGACTCGATCGGTCGGGCATACGCGTTGGGCCGGAGTCCCCATCCGTGGAGGAACAACGCGGATGGGCCGGATCCGACCTCGCCATAGCGGACGGTGTGCCCGTCCACCGTGGTCTTCTTCCAAGCGACGCGCGGCTCTTGATACGCCAGCGGAGGGGAGCCGGTGGCGGCAGGCGGACCGGAGGGCGCCACGGCGGCACCCGCTGCCAGTTCTCCCATGTCGGTGTGCGCCCCCATGATTCGTATCGTAAGCCCAATTGCCGAAAAACCGGCGGCAATCCTTCGGGCTGCACCCAGGCGGCAACCAACGAGAGTGCAACTGACCCCCTGTCGGTCGGAAGAAAGGTTACGCTCACCTCGACGTTGGCACGAAGCGAGGACTGCGTAACCATGGCCGAAAATTCAGAAGACTCCGAAACCGGCGGCAACACACCCAAGCCGCCCGCATCAGGGACCGCGCCCAGCGCCAAGGACCAGAGCCGGGCCGCCAGCCGGCCGGTGGCAGCTCCGGCGCCGGGCAAGGGCGGCAAGGGCGGCAACACCCCCAGGCCGGGTGGGAAGACTGCTGCAGCCTCCGGTGGCCCGAAGACCTCCCGTCGCGGAATCTGGATCGCATGGGGTGCCGTCGGCCTGGTCGTGGTGATCATCGCCGTCCTGTTCATCTTCAAGGCGACCAGCACCGACACCCAGAACCTGACCTACACGCCGGTGGTGCCAGCTGCGGCGTCAGTCGTTCATGACGTCACCACCATCCCTATGTCCACCTGGAACAAAGTGGGAGTCACCTCGACCTCTCCGGTATCGAAGCCCATCGTGCTGACCGACCAGCCTCCGATGACGCTGGGCGGCAAGACCCCGGCGATGCTCTACTACGGCGCCGAGTACTGCCCCTACTGCGCGGCCGAGCGCTGGGCCATGACGGCTGCCCTGGCCCGCTTCGGTACCTGGTCGAACCTCCAGACCACGGCGTCGTCCCACACTGACGTCGATGCCAGCACCAGCACATTCAGCTATCACGGTGTCACCCTGAACAGCCCCTACATCACCTTCAAGGGCGTCGAGCAGTACACCAATGTTCCGGTCGCCGGCAGGCCCAACCAGTACACGAACCTGCAGAACCCGAACAAAGAAGAGAAGAAGAACCTCACCACCTACAGTTCGTCCAAGTACCTCCCTAACGGGAGCACCAGCGGCGGCATCTCCTTCCCGTTCGTCAACATCAACAACATGGCGCTGATCTCGGGTGCCAGCTACGACCCACAGATCCTGGCTGGTCTCAGTCCGACCGATATCGCCAGCGGGCTGTCGGACCCCACCAATCCGGTGACCCAGGCCATCTTGGCCACGGGTAACTACATGAGCGCCTCGATCTGCCAGGCCTCCAAGGGCCAGCCCGCCAGCGTATGCACCAGCTCCGGGGTCCAAGATGCCGCCAAGGCCCTCGGCATCACCATCGGCTGAGTCGGGAGCCCGTCCAACCCATGCCCGCCATCCGGTGGCAGCCACTGGTCACCCTGCTATTGAGCATCTACGGGCTGGGTGCGTCGATCTACCTGACGATCACCCATTTCGAACCCAAGGCGCTGGCCTGTGTGTCCAATGCCGCCTTCAACTGCGAGAAGGTGACCCAGAGCCCTCAGTCGGTGATCTTCGGGATCCCCGTCGCCATGCTGGGGCTGCTCTTCTTCGTCCCCATGCTCCTGCTCTGCCTACCGGCAGCGTGGCGTTCGGCCGACCGCAGGATCCACCTGGCTCGGCTGATCATGGCCGTCACCGGTGTGGCGATGATCATCTACCTGATCATTGCTGAGCTCTTCCTCATCAAGTCGATCTGTCTGTGGTGCTCGAGCGTCCACGTGGTCACACTGGTCCTCTTTGTCATCATCGCCACCGCATCGCCCATCGTCCTCGCTCCCGGTTACGGCATGCCGGACGACGAAGACGATGAAGTCGCGTCGGCCCAAGCCGACGCCTCCTGAGCCTCCCGGCGTGCGGGCGGGTTCATGAGTGGCGACCAGTCGAGTCGCTCGGCTTGGCTGGCATGGGGTGCCGTAGTCGTCGTCCTGCTGGCTGCGACCGGTTTGGTCACCTACGGCCTGACCCACACATCGTCGCCAGCCGCACCAGCGCAGCACGCTGTCACCTCGCCCCGGGTCCTCGACGCCGTCTCGACGGTGCCGGCGGCCGTCTTCGATCGCATCGGCAGCACTGTCCCCGGCGTGGTGCTCACCCAGCCTCGGATGGTGGAGGGACAACCGACCCTCACCTCGCATGGCCGACCAGAGGTCCTCTTCATCGGGGCCGAGTACTGCCCGTTCTGCGCGGCTGAACGGTGGGCACTGGTTGTCGCCCTGTCCCGGTTCGGACGGTTCACCATCCTCGGTGAGGCCAGCTCTGCTCCTCTGTCGGTCTTCCCCAGCACGGCTACGTTCAGCTTCGTCGGCGCGCGGTACTCGAGCAGGTATCTGGCCTTCACCGGGGTCGAGCGCTACTCCGCCCAGGTCGGTGCCGACGGGAGATTCACCAGGATCGCCCGGCTCACCTCGTCCCAGGCCGCGCTGCTGGCCGCCAATCCACCTGCTGTGTCCAGTTCCGCTATCGGGGCCGGGCCGTTCGTGGACATCGCCGGGATGATGGTGGCGACCACGTCAGGCTTCAGCCCCGCCCTACTTGCCGGCCAGTCACAGGCTCAGATCGCCGGAGAGGTGGCGTCACCCCCCGCCGAAGGTCAGGAACCAGCCACCGCTGTGCCGCCCACCGGAGCGGCGGTCATCGCCTCGGCCAACCAGCTCACGGTCGGCCTCTGTGCCGCTACCGGGCAGATGCCTACATCGGTGTGCCGCTCCAAGGGGGTCCGCGATGCGTCCCAGTCGCTTGGTGCGCCAGCGTGACGATCCACGGTGATGCGGTGCAGTCGGCCTAGCCAGCCCTACTGAGCCAGCTCTGCCTCAGCCGACCTTGCCTCAGCCGACCTTGCCTCAGCCGACCTTGCGCTCGGCGTGTTGGCGGCGCTCCATCTCATTGAGGCCACCCCAGATACCGTGGGGCTCCCGGATCCGCAGTGCGTACTCGAGGCACTCCGCTCGCACCGAGCAGACCTTGCAGATCGACTTGGCCCGCTCCTCGCGCTGCAACTTCTCTTCCTTGCGCTCTGCATGGGCAGGCGGAAAGAAGATCTCCGCCTGCGGCCCCCGGCACGCTGCTTTCAGCTGCCACGAATTTGTCACCTGGCTCACTCCCCGACTCCCCCTTCGGCACTACCTGTTGTTGGGGAACGTACTCCTCACCAATAGTGGATACAAGGGGTGAAGCAGGATTAGGACTAATTTCCTTCCACTTTCGCGCCCAGCGTGGGAATCTGGCCATCCATTGTGACCCGGAGTCCTGAAGGTGGAGCGTTGCAACAGGGGCCGGACAGTACGCTCAAGGCGTCATGGACATTCGTTCCTTCTGCAGCCAAAGCCGGGTCGTCATCGTGGCCGGGAAGGGTGGGGTCGGCAAGACCACCCTGGTCGCCACTCTGGCCCACCTGGCCGCGGGAGCCGGGCTGTCTGTCCTAGTCATCGAGCTCGAAGGCCGATCCGGGGTATCCACGGCGTTCGGTGGCACCGGGGGCCTCGGCTACGCCGGCGAGGTCCTGCATGCAGCCGGGGCCACCGACCTAGGTACTGGTCCAGTCGATGAATCAGCCGTCATTGCTCCTGGCACGGTGCACGCTCGGACGATCACACCTGATGACGCCCTCTTGGAGTACCTCGACGATCACGGCATGAAGCGGTTCTCCAAGCGGCTGCTGTCATCAGGAATCATCGACATCGTGGCTGGAGCCATCCCCGGAATCCGAGACATCCTCGTGCTCGGCAAGATCAAACAGATCGAGCAGAGCCGGGTAGCCGACCTGGTCCTGGTCGATGCTCCGGCCACCGGGCACACCATGACCTTCCTCTCTTCGGCCGCCGGACTGCTCGACGCGGCACGAGGCGGGCCGATCCGCAACCAGGCCGCCGACGTCGTCGCCCTCTTGTCAGACCCAGCCCGCTGCCAGGTGGCCCTGGTCACGCTGCCTGAGGAGATGCCGGTCAACGAGGTGATCGAGGCCGCCTACCAACTCGAGGATCGGGTCGGGATCGCGCTCGGGCCGATCATCATCAACGCCTGCTACCCGCCGGTGGCTGGCCTCGAGATGCCGAGCGAGCAGACGATCGCCGCCGCCGGTGTCGACCTCCAACCCGAACTGCTGGCCGCCATGGAGTCCGCCCGCCAGTTCCGTCAACGGCGCCATGCGCTCCAAGAGGAGCAGATCCGGCGGCTGGCTGACGAACTGCCGCTCCCCCAGCTGCGGGTGCCGTTCCTGTTTACCGACGCCATTGGACCCCAGGAGCTGGACGCCCTCAGTAACTCCCTGGCTGCAGGTATCGAGGTCCTCCACGACCCGGTCGAGGTAGCTCGATGAGCACCACCGGGTCGGCACCGACTATCGCAACGGCGATGACCATCAGCGAGGTGGTTCGTGAGCAGTCGATCGTCATCTGCTGCGGTTCGGGAGGGGTGGGGAAGACCACGACCTCGGCCGCCATCGCCCTGCATGCTGCCCGCCTGGGGCGCACCGCATGCGTGGTGACCATCGACCCCGCCCGGCGTCTGGCCAACTCACTCGGGGTCGACGAATTGTCGAACCGGCCAACCCGGATCGAGGGCGAGTGGACGGGCGAGCTCTACGCGCTGATGCTCGACCCCAAGGGCACGTTCGATGACCTGATCTCCCGGTACTCCGACTCGGAAGCGCAAGCCGAGGACATCCGGGTCAATCGGATCTACCGGAACTTGACCGGGACGCTGTCGGGCACTCAGGAGTACATGGCCATGGAGAAGCTCTACGAACTGGTAGAGGAAGGCGGGTTCGACATCGTGGTGGTCGACACCCCACCGTCGAGGAACGCGCTCGACTTCCTGGACGCTCCCCGCCGGCTCACCCACTTTCTGGAGAACCGAGTGTTCCAGGCGGTGATGGCGCCGACCCGAGTAGGTCTCCGGGTGATGGGCGTGGCGGCCAGCGCCCTTCTGCGGACCATCTCCAAGGTGGCCGGGGCTGACATCGTGAGCGATGCCGTCGCTTTCTTCCAGGCCTTCGAAGGGATGGAGGAAGGGTTCCGACTCCGAGCCGCTCGGGTGCGCGAGCTGCTCGTCCAGCCGGGCACGGCCTTCGTCCTGGTGGCCTCGCCTCGGCCCGACTCAGTCGACGAGGCGGTGCACTTCGCCGGCAAGTTGGCCGAATCTCAGATGTCTGCTACTGCCCTCATCGTCAACCGGGTCCAACCTCGGTTCGCCTCGGACGAACAGCTCGCTTCCTTGGCCCCCTACGGTGCGCCGATCGGACACCGGGACGCTGGGCCGGCCGGGGCGCTGGCTGCACTGGTGGACAACCTGGCCGGGTACACCCTGGCGTCCGACCGCGAAGAGGCCGTCTACGCCGGGCTGGTGGCCGAAGTCGCTCCTGCCCCCGTCTACCGGGTGCCCCTGCTCAACAGCGATGTCCACGATCTGACTGGCCTGACCACAGTGGCCGACCTGCTGTTCGGGCAGGACGAAGCCTGATCGACCAGGCACGCACCCCAAGGGTGGCGGGGCTGTGTGGGTCCCCGCTGATGGGGCGCTAACCTCTGGCTCGTGTCGACCATCCTCGTGGCCAGCGATGCGCCCACCGTACGGGCCGAGATCGCCGCAACGGCCGGAAACCCCAATATCACCATCGTCGAGGCCCGCTCGGGCCCCGAGGTGATGGCTCTGGTGGCCGAGTCGATGCCCGACCTGGTCATCGTCGACATGCAGATGGGCAACATGGGCGGGATGGCGACGACCCTGGAACTTCGCCTCGAGGCGTCCTACGGCAAGCTCGCCCACGTGCCGGTCCTGATGCTCCTCGACCGTCGTCCTGACGTGTTCCTGGCTCGGCGGTCCGGAGCCGAGGGGTGGCTGGTGAAGCCGCTCGATCCGATCCGCATGCGCCGAGCCGTTGCGGCCCTCCTCGATGGCGGCACCTACTACGACGATTCCTATACCCCGCTGTCCGTCGTCGCCGCACCCGCTGCCTCCGGCATCTGACGGGTCCACCCACTACAGAGCGGGTCACTGCGTTGTCCGTGTTCCGTCGCACCGAAGACCAGAGCGAACGATCACCGGGGCGCCGGTCAAGGTTGCGCGGTCAGGCCGCGAGCACCGAGGCCCCCGGGCTGCCCGTCAACGGCGGAGCGGATGCTCAAGAGCAGTTCATCATCGATGCCCTCCACGACCTGCGCGACACCGTGGTCGGCGAGGTCATGACCCCTCGGGTGGATGTCGTCGCCCTGACCATCCCGCTGACCGTCGAGGGCGTGTCCAAGGCGGTACGCGAATCGGGTCACAGCTGCTTCCCGGTGTGCGGCGACAACCTCGACGAGCTGATCGGGGTCCTGTTCATCAACGACCTGTTCCGTGCCGGGTTGACGGTCGGAGACGGTCACGAAGGGGACAGTTCTCCTGATCCCATCGATATGGCCCGACGGCTGCGTCAGCCGTTCCTGGTGCCCGAGTCGCGTTTGGTCCTCGATGTACTGGCCGAGATGAGACGGCAGCGGCGGGCGTTTGCCGTGGTGGTCGACGAGCACGGCGGCATCGAGGGTGTAGTCACCGTCAAGGACCTCTTAGGAGCGTTGGTGGGTGATCTGCCCGATGAGTTCGATCCAGACGAGGAGCCCGACGTAGTCCGGGTGGACGGACGGCGATGGCTGGTGGACGGTCGAGCCAGCGTGGACGACTTGGCTGAGCAGCTGGGCATCGACCTGCCCGAGGGCGAGTACGTGACCTTGGGCGGCTACCTGTTCGATGCGTTCGGACACATACCGGCAGAGGGCGAGATCCATGAGATGGTCGATTGGCAGCTCCGGATCGCCGAGATGGACAAGCGCCGGATCGCCAAAGTGGTGGTGAAGCGGACCTCATCGGACGCCGACGAGACGGCTGAACGGCCCGGTCCCGATGACCCGGGGACCGACCGCACCAGCGTCGGGTAGGATCTGCCAGTCCCACGGACGGCCCTCGGGTCGACCACGGAGTACGGGCTGTGGCGCAGTTTGGTAGCGCGCTGCGTTCGGGACGCAGAGGTCCTCGGTTCAAATCCGGGCAGCCCGACCACGAAGCAGGTCCAGATCAGCGGGGGTTTCGGCCCCCGCTGACTCGCGTCCAGGGGTCGCTGTGGCCGACCCGCACCTGGGCTTCTTGATATCGATGCCCGATACCTCAGGAGATCAGGAGATCAGGAACGACGGTGCCGCTTGACCGGCGCTAGGTGCATCAGGGCTGAGGTTCTGCCAGCCCTGATGACCCGGGTCGAGGAGTGGCCGGCGTCAGGTCACGCGGTGGAACGGTCACTTGAGCTCGAGAGTGGCGGCCCGATGAGCCGCATCGCTGAGCAGTCGGTGAGCCTGCTCATGTGACCGTGAGTCAGGACTTCCGAGTAGATCCACCAATGCGGCGGCGGGCCTGACCGGTTGTCCGCTCCGGGGCCGGAAATCTTGTGGAACGTTGTTGGGGAGCATGATCAGGAGTACTGGTCCAAACGGGTCGTCCTTGGCGTGCAGCTCGTCGACGAGGCCAGCCACGTCAGGCTGGTCCACGTAGTACGCGCCCCGGCCCCCAACACCTCCACCGACTCCGATTTGCGCGGCGGCAGCTGCTGGTTCGGCGCCCACCCGGACCCGCTTGTCCTCTCCCAGTCGGTTGGCGACGGCGGAGTGCATCCAAACACGCCTCGGCTTGGCCCGGGCCTGAAGCCACCAGACCCAACGGTCAACAGAGGGCGGCGAGGCCAGAACTTGGCGAAAACGGAACTGAAGCCGGCGGTCCAGAATCCGGTCGTTCGCTCTCACCGCCGCGACCAGAAGGTCATTCTCCGATTTCGCGACGAGGGCCACGTCGAGGACGGCAAGATAGACCCAAGCCAGTTCGCCAGATAACGGGCGCCCCGGTGAACTCCGTGTCCACACCACAGAGAAGGCCTCTGACGGGGACCTTGAAGGAGCCTCAGTCCGTCCAGGGCACCTGGTCGGACACGACTGCCGGGGGCTTGCTCTCCATCTGACTTGTGAAGGTCTTGATCCTCACGGCTGGATGTTGACAGTCCGACTGCCACTACTTAGGCTCGGCTCGAACGCGACCCGCCTCCTGGTCGCCCTCGATGAAGGAGTCTCCGTGGCTACCCACCCTCAAAAGATCGAGACCTTCGTTCTTCCTCAGGATCTGATCGACCCCGACGTGCCGGTCCACACCACGCCGCAGGGCATCGAGTTCGTGCGCACCCCAGACGACCGCTTCGTCGGCCTCGAGGGTTACGACTTCACCCCGCACTACCTGGAGCTCGATGGCCTGCGGGTCCACTACCTCGACGAAGGGCCGAGCGACGGCCCTGTGGTCGTCCTGGTCCATGGCCAACCCGTCTGGTCGTACCTCTACCGCACCATGATCCCGCCGCTGGTCGAAGCTGGGTACCGGGTGGTGGCGTGGGACAACATCGGGTTCGGGCGCTCTGACAAGCCCATTGATCCGGCCTTCCACACCTACCTCGGCCACGTCGAGTACTACCACCGCATCCTGGCCGCCTTGGACCTCACCGACGTCACCCTCTTCTGTCAGGACTGGGGTGGCGTCATCGGCCTCCGGGTGGTGGCCGACGACCCCGACCGCTTCATCCGGGTGGTGGCTGCCAACACCGGTCTGGTGGAGAACTCCGACTTGGACAAGGGCGACGACGGCTTCTTCCCCCTCCCGCAGACCGCCGTGCTGGGATCCGAGCGGCGCGGCTTCCTCGAGGCCGCCATGGCCGACGACACCACCTCGATGAGCTTCCGGGACTCTTTCCGGTGGTGGATCGAGTACTGCCTCTACTCGGCCGACCTCCAACCCGGAGAGTGCGTCTTCGGCATGGGCCGCGGCCAGGCCACGGCCGAAGTCATGGCTGGCTACAACGCCCCCTTCCCCTCCTACATCTACTCCATCGCGCCGCACGTCTTCCCCTCCATGGTCCCGACCATCGGAGACCTGAACGTCGAGGCGTGGGCTGCGTTGGGCCGGTTCGACAAGCCGTTCCTCTACCTCGGTGGCGACTACGACAACATCGGCACCAAGGCCGTGCAGCGACGCCATGTCGAACACATCCCGGGAGCAGCAGGCCAGCCCCACGAGCGCTTCCCGGTAGGTCACTTCATCCAAGAGGAGATCGGCCCGGTCATGGCGGCACGCCTCGTGGCGTTCATAGAGTCCTAGGTTCGGCCTGGTGGGTGCCCAGCCGGGCTCAGGGGCGAAGCGGTGCCAGAGCGGCAGGGATGGCGATGGCCAACCACGCATCGGCATCGGCCACGGTCTCCTCGGTAAACGACCTGCCCAACGTCATGCCGTGGAACCACGCCGTGTACGAATAGGAGTCGAGGCTGGGGTTGACGATGCCCTTCGCCTTGGCCCGGTCGAAGATAGGGGCGATGGCCAGGAACATCTGGTGCTGAAGCCAGCTCAGCGAGGCCAAGAGGTCCGGGCGAACGAAGGCCTCGCTCATGATCTCCACCCGGATCCTTCGAATGGCCCGCACCACCGGGTCATCGGCGATCCGGAACAATTGGTTAGCGATGAAGTCGCAGAACTCCTCGGTGGTGGTGGCCTCATCGGCCTGGGCCAGGTAGTCCTGAGTCTCCCCAAGGGCAGTGCGTAAATAGCGCTCGTACTGCGTGGCTGCAATCAACCCCTCGCGGGAGGTGAAGTGATGGCGGAACGATCCGGTGGATGCATTGGCCTCAGCCAGCACCTCGTCGACCCGCAAGAGGTGTACACCGCGATCTCCGATCTGGCGCACGGCCGCATTGACGATCGCTTGGGCTGTCTCGTGGTCAGAGCGGGCGTAGGGGCCTAGTTCGGACGTGATCTGAGCAGAATCGTCGGTGTCGTCCGTCCCAAAAACTTCTTCAATCTCGAACCGGTCGTCACTCTGCGCGTTCACGTCGCCGTCCTGTCTTGTTGCCTGGAACATGCCTTTCAGGGTCTAACCCTTCTCCCATGGTTGTGCCCGAGCGCGGCACTTGTCCAGTGAAACCGGACATTTCCGTCCCCGGGGCCCGATGAGCGTCACCCATCTAGCCACTGAGCGATTGGTGGCCTGTGTAGCCACGCAAAGTGAACAACATTCAATATTAGTGACATTCCTATTGACACCACTTACGGTGACCCTCTCAATCGGAATACACATGGGTCAATGGCCGGATTCAGATCCGGGCTATCGGCGCACCTAGAGGAGACGGACATGGAGCAGGGACCGAACACTTCGAGCACTTCACAGGGGGCCGACCGCTCGTTGACCCGACGAAGCGCCCGTCGCATCGCCTCGGTGGTGGTAGTCGCCGTCATCACCGTGCTGTCGTTGATCGGCGTGGACATTGCCGGACGGGCCGTGGCAGGAGCCACGGACGTGCTCAGCATCACCAACCTGCCGACCGCGGCAGTAGCGGGCGGTTCGTTCGCCCCTGATGTCTACGCCCCTGGGTATGACGTCAAGGGTGTGACCGTTGTGTCCGGCCCTTGCACCGTGTCAGGTGCGAACGTCACGTTCGACGCCTTGGGCTTCTGCTCGCTCGAGTCCTTCGGCGACAGCGAGACCGCTGGACCGTTCACCTTCACCATCTACCCAGCCCTGCCCATCACCAACCTGCCTACCGATGCCACTCCTGGTTCGTCGTTCACCCCGAACATCCAGAACGACTCGGGCTACGACTCCACGTCGGCCACCGTGGCGTCCGGACCGTGCACGGCATGGAACGGATACTTCGGCCTCTACGTCGTCTACACCGGGGTCGGCACATGTTCGCTCGAGACCCACGGTGACGGCTCGAACCCAGGTGGCATCTACAGCTTCACCATCTACCCGACCCTGACCATCGCCAATATCCCGACCGATGCCACTGTGGGCGGATCGTTCACCCCGATCGTGCTGGCCCCGGGCATGGACACTTCGGGAGTGACCGTGCTGTCCGGTCCGTGCACCGTGTCAGGTGCTGACGTCACCTTCGACGGGGTGGGCACCTGCTCACTCCAGTCCTTCGGTGACAGCCAGACGGCTGGACCGTTCGACTTCGACATCGCAGCCGGATCGTCCATCACGCCCGACGCCCCGACCAACGTGTCGGCTATTGCCGGCGACGCTGAGGCCACCGTGTCGTGGATTGCTCCGGCCAACGACGGGGGATCAGCCATCACCGGCTACACCGTCTCGGACGACTCCGGTGACACCTGGACCACACAGGACACCTCGTGTGTGGTTCCGGACCTGATCAACGGAGAGAGCTACACGTTCACCGTGGTGGCCACCAATGCCGAAGGCGACAGCACGCCTTCGACGCCCTCTGCTGCGATCACTCTGACGTCGAATACCGCTGTCATCACCTCGGCATCCTCGGCGACCCTGGCTGCTGGCAAGACCCTCAAGTTCACCGTGACCACCTCGGGCACACCGGCTGCCACACTCACTGCCACCGGGCTGCCTTCGTGGATGACGTTCACCCCTTCGGGGAAGGCCGGCAAGCCTTCTGGGAATGCTGCACTGCGGGGTTCGAGTCCAGTGGGTGGAGGGGTCTACTCCTTCACCATCCACGCCAACAACGGCGTCGGCCCCGATACCACGCAGGTCTTCACCATGAACGTGCTCGGCTTCACCTCATCGGCCACGGCCAACTTCACCAAGGGTGCAAGCGGCACCTTCGCCATCACCACCAGTTTGCCGTCGGCCGTCATAGCTGCCACTTTGAAGGTCACCGGAGCCCAGCAGGGGCTGACATTCACCAACAATGGCAACGGCACGGCCACCATCTCGGGCACCCCGGGGGCGAAGGCCAAGACCGCCTCGGTCAAGGTGACGGCCACCGTCGGGACGGTAGTGGTCACTCAGAAGCTCCTGGTCACCATCGGCTGACCCGTATCGACCGACCTGCTGCCACTAGGTAGCAGTCAGTGGTCCAGTACCCCTGCTATCGGTGGGCAGCACCGGTAGCAGGGGGCACCACCCACCACTACGGCCAGCGGCGATGGCCGTCGTCGGAGTCGGCTGGGGCACCGACGCTGAACCGCCGGAGCACCTCATCCAACAGCCTTGGAGCGAGCGCCATTTGGTCGACGAGGGAGAAGTCAGGCGTGTACCGGTAGCGCCGCCCCATCTCCTGTCCGAGCGGTTCGACCGCCGCCTACACGGCTACCGGTTCCACGGGAGTTTTGACAGACACCTGGACCTTCACGCTGGACTCTGCAGTCGCCACCACCGCCACATCACTGGCGACATCGATGACCATCAGCCCATAACAAGCACAGGCCCCAATAGGACCAACGCTGTCACCCGCGCCATCCGAGGAGGGTCCCCGAATGGGGACCTACTTCGGCCGCGTCGTCGCCTGGCCGGCATTGCGGTCACCATCGCCCTCATGGGCGGAAGGTGGATGTTCCTGGCACCGTCGAACGTAGGCGGCCACACCACCTTCGCCGAGGTGATCGGGCACGGCATGCAGCCCAAGCTCTATAGCGGCGACCTCTCCATCTCTCGAGCACAGTCCGAGTACCGCCTCGGTGATCTGGTGGTCTTCAAGGTCCGTCTCCATCATCGCAACGGCTACGTCAGTCATCGCTGGTCGGTGGATCCGATCAGGCTGGCTGGAAGACCAAGGCGACTACCGCACCTGGGTCGACCCATGGACGATCCCGACTGCCAACATCGCGGCGCGCTACTGGTTCGAAGTCCCCGGGTTCGGCACAGCCATGGCATGGGTCCGGACCAACCCACTGTTGTTCGCTGCTATCTGCAGTGCGATCGCCATGCTCTTCTATCTACCGCTCCGTCGGCGTCGTATCCCTCCAGCACTTGCCCTGGTGCTCGAGACCGCGTCGAAAGAGCCCCGCAGGCAGGGGCGGTCAGGTCACGAGTACGGCGTCTCGATCCCCAGATCCATAGCCACCCCCGCAGCTGCAGCGGCCGTTGCCCGACTCGCCGCCAGCCTCCACCTGGCCAGCCCTAGCGGAGTGGTCATCACCGTCGCGCTTGCTTGGGCTGGGGCATGCACCCTCTACCTTCTCTAACGCCTCTTTGACGGTCGGGGGGTGGCCGAGCCAGCCAAGTCCGTCTATGCCCTGTCGGGCCGCCTCTAACTGTTCGAATCCCTTGCCGGCCTCGACCAAGAGGCCGATCGGGTCCGTTCGGCCGTTGCACTTCGCTCCATCGCCTAACGCGAGCACCTCCCAGTCCTCCATACGGTCGCCACTGCCAGCGGCCACGAGGAGTACTTAGTGATGACTGTTGGTCGGGGCTCCTACCGGTGGGACGTGGTCGTTCCCACCTCTCTCCCCGAACGTGTTCCGGTCGATCCGATTCCGGTTCCGTCACTCACGCCGTTCCGACACTCCCACGCGGACTCTTCCGGTCGCCACCGTGGACTTCCGTCGGTCCATGTGACCAGCCGACGTCACGTCCAGTGGTGGTGGCCGTCGTCTGGTCGCTCCGGCTCGCACACACCGAACCGCCGACGCACCTCGGCCAACGGCAAGGGTGCCAGCGCCAAGTGATCGACCAGCGAGAAGTCAGCCGCGCACTGGCCACCCCGGGCCATCTCCTGGCCGAGCAGCTCGGCGGCATCAGCACTGTCCAGCGTCCTCTCCTCAGGTGCAAAGGTCTGAGGGCTCCCAAAACCAGTTTCGTGGGAAGCAAGTGACAGGAGCAGCGCCGCCCGGTTGACCGGGTTGTCGTCCATGGCCATTTGGAATGCGCTGAGTGCCACTTCACCAGCGGCCGTCGGCTCGATGCCCGCGATCACATGGGTCATGTCATGGCTTACGAAGAAGTGGTTCATAGGCGACGCCTGGACCCCGGGGAGCGGAATTCCATGGCGACGGTAGAAGGCGAGCAGCGCCTGACCCAGGCTGTCCGGCTCGAGATCTTCGAAGGAGGCCAGTGTGGCCGCCAGCCCTGGGTCGGCCCCGGATACATCGACGTCGCCGAGTACACCGTCGGCCGCACCTGGCTCCTCGCGGGCGGCCAAGTTGGCCACCATGAACCGAGAGAAGTCCGCCGAGACGCGCTCACGGCCAGCGGCAGCGTATGCGCGGAAAAGCGACTGATCCGAATCCTCGATCTCGAGGGCGATGGAGTAACACTCGACAGACGTCACCTGGGCTGCGGTCAGCGGATGTCGACATGCCTCGAGTACCACCAAGACTTCATGGAAGTGTCGCCGGTCCATCGGATCAGTGACCGCTGCGGCCAACGCATCAGGTCCGAGCGGTGTGATCACATCGGCTTCCGCCATCCGGTAGTCCCAGATGTGAGAGGCCAGAGCACGCAGCACCGTCATCTGCTCACCGGTCGGCCCTCCGTCGACGTCGATCGCACCGAGGAGACCGGCAATGACCGGCTCGACGGCATCAGGGGTCAGGGAGAGGCTCACGGATAGAGACTATTTCGGTGCCGACCGGCTCGGGTCCGAGGAGCCCACGACTGCTTAGCTCGGACCGGTGTCCCAGGTCAGATACAGCTTGCGTAGGCGCTCCGTGACGATCCAGGTGGTCTTCGCTCCGGCCTGCAGGCGCACGACGTCACCGGTGGTCACCACTACATCCGGCGATCCCTCCACCCCGATGGTGGCCCGTCCGGAAACGACCACGAACACCTCGTCGACCTCGACGTCTCGGACGGTTCCTGGGTCGATCTCCCAAATGCCGACTTCGCCAGCCGTGGTGGTCTCCAGCACCATCGACCTAGTGCCGTCGGGATCGTCGGCCAACTCGACATCGATGCCGTGCACCACGGTCACCGGTGCATCCGCCCAGGCACCGCCCCCGTCGGTCACTACCCGACGATCCGGCCGTACATGTCGTGCAGCGGGTAGCTGAGCAGCTCCAGCCGCTCGCCGTCTGGCCCGGGGAAGTACGCCGAGTCCCCATTGACGATGTGGACGTCGATGTCGGCTGCTTGCAACTTGGCCACCAGGCGCTCGAACTGCTCGGGCGAGACGCTGATGGCGATGTGATGGAGCCCACCGAGCACCTCGGCGTACTCACCGAGATCAAGACCGGGGAAGTCGAAGTAGGCCAGGTAGTTACCGTTGCCGATGTCGAAGAAGAAGTGGGTCGACCCGCGGTAGTCCCGGTTCTCGAACAGTTCGGCCAGTGGGAACTCGAGGAGGTCCTGGAAGAAGGTGATGGTCCGCTCCACATCGCTCGAGATCACGGCAAAGTGATGGAGCCCGCGAGCGGACGACTGGGGGCGCTCGCCCATCGGCCGCAGGTACTTGGCCCGCATCTGGTCCCACTCGTCGGTGCGATCGATACTGCTTCCGTGGTCTGTCATGGTTCGTTCCCTTTTCTGCAGTTCGCACACCGTCCGAGGATGGCGAAGTGCCGCGTGTCGATCTCGAATCCGTACCGGTCGCGTGCCGCGTCAGCCAAGGTGGTGAAGAGCTCGTCTGGTGCCTCCACGGCCGTTCCGCAGTCCTGGCAGACGAAGTGGCAGTGGGCGCCTTCGGACAGATGGTAGGTAGCTGGGCCGTGGCCGAGGTGGGAGTGGACGACTACGCCCAGCTTCTCCAACTCCTCGAGGTTCCGATAGATGGTGGACAGAGCGATATCCGGTGCCTGGGCTTGGACCGTCTCGGCCAACTCTTCAGCCGTCCTGTGGCCCGGACTGTCGAACAGTGCCTCGAGGAGCAGCCGCCGGGAGCTGGTGACCCGGCCGCCGTGCTCGCGAACCAGAGCCAGCACGTCTTCCACGGTGTGGACCTCATGGAGGTGATCGTGGACGGGGATGGACCTACTCACAGTGTTCTCACCGTACCCCTGGAGCTCAGTGCGTGGCGTTTCCGGTCCAATGGCCCTTGAGCCACCCGGCTGTCTCCTTCCAGGCTCATCGGCGGCTCGGGTCAGCGGTCCAACCCCAACGGCGCTCCGCTCCGGCATCGAACACCCTAGGATTCGAGCGCCCGCCACCGTCTGGTCGACGGGCCCTCGATCGCACCGGTTGATCACCTAACAAAGGAGCCACCATGGAGATGGAGTACCGACGCCTCGGCGGAACCGGCCTGAAGGTCAGCGTGCTGTCCTTCGGATCATGGGTGACCTTCGGGCCCCAGTTGGCGGGAAACCTGGCCGAAGACTGCTTGTCCGCGGCCTACGACGCCGGGGTCAACTTCTTCGACAACGCCGAGGCCTATGCCGGCGGTGAGTCCGAGCGGATCATGGGTGAGGCCATCCGGTCGCTCGGGTGGGAGCGCAACTCCTATGTGATCTCCACCAAGCTCTTCTGGGGGCTCGGCTCTGGAGTGAACATGCGCAACACCCTCAACCGCAAGTACCTGATGCAGGCCATCGACGGCTCGCTAGACCGACTGGGCCTCGACTTCGTCGACCTGGTCTACTGCCATCGCGCCGACCCGGACACCCCGCTGGAGGAGACGGTGTGGGCCATGTCGGACATGATCTCGGCCGGCAAGGCCCTCTACTGGGGCACTTCGGAGTGGCCAGCCGAGGCACTGCGCGAGGCCTGGGACATCGCCGAGCGCCACCATCTGCACAAGCCGGTCGTCGAACAGCCGCAGTACAACCTGTTGTGGCGGGACCGGGTCGAGCAGGAGTACGCACCTCTCTACGAAGGCATCGGTCTCGGCCTCACTACCTGGAGTCCTCTGGCTTCAGGTCTGCTGTCTGGCAAGTATCTCGACGGCGTGCCCGAGGGATCACGGGCCACGCTGCCCGGCTACGAATGGCTCCGTGACCTGCTGACCGATGCGGACCGCAACCAGAGCGTCGCCCGTCTCCAGGAGATCGCCGACGAGCTCGGCTGCACCCTGGCTCAGCTCTCCATCGCCTGGTGCGCCAAGAATCCGAACGTGTCCTCCGTCATCACCGGGGCCAGCCGAGTGGAGCAGGTCCACGAGAACCTGGCTGCCCTCGAGGTCATGCCCAAGCTCACCGACGAGGTCATGGCACGCATCCAGGCCGCTGTCGCCTGACCCACCAATCAGGGCAGCGGTAGGAGCAGCCGGTCAGAACTACGGGTCAGCTGCACTACCCCCGGGGACGATCCAGTAGGTCGCCCCGGGCCAAGGCCGCCTCTTCCAGGGCGGGCTGCGTGGCGTTCCCGACCACGGTCGGGATCCGGCTCCACAAGCCGTCCCCGGCCAGCGACCACGACTGAACATCATCGGCCAGGTTGAGCGTGAGGATCTGCTCGAGGCGGGACACGGCCTCCGCATCGGCCACCGGGATCATCGCCTCCACGCGCCGATCCAGATTGCGGCGACGGAGGTCGGCGGAGCCGATGTAATAGGTGGCTGGGCGATCGCCAGCACCACCGAACCGCAGGATCCGCGAGTGCTCGAGGAAGCGGCCGACGATCGAGCGCACGTGGATCGTCTCGGACAGCCCGGGCACGCCGGGCCGCAGGCAGCAGATCCCACGGATGATCAGTTCGATCGGCACCCCGGCCTGCGAGGCCCGGTAGAGCGCATCGATGACTGCCACATCGTCGAGGCCGTTCACCTTGATGGCGATGCGCCCGTCGGGGCCAGCCTTGGCTTCCTCGTCGATCAGCTCCACCACCCGGTTGCGGATCCCACCAGGAGACGTCACCAGCTCTTGGTAGTCCGGAGGCTGACTGAACCCAGTGATGTAGTTGAAGAACCGGGTGACGTCAGCCCCCAGCTCGGGCCGTGACGACAGGATCCCCAGATCTTCGTACATGCGGGCCGTCTTGGGGTTGTAGTTGCCAGTGCCCACGTGGCAGTAGAGCCGGACAGCATCGCCCTCCTGGCGCACCACCAGCGTGGTCTTGGCATGGGTCTTGAGTCCCATCAGCCCGTAGATCACATGGGCGCCCGCTTCTTCGAGGGCTCGGGCCCAGCCGATGTTGGCCTCCTCGTCGAACCGGGCCGTCACCTCGACCAGCACGGCCACTTGCTTGCCCCGTTCGGCCGCTCGGATCAGGGCGGCCACCACCGGGCTGTCCCCCGACGTCCGATACAGACACTGCTTGATGGCCAGCACGTGGGGGTCCTCGGACGCCTCGTTCATCAACTCCTCGACCGATGCCGAAAACGAGTCGTATGGATGATGGACGAGCACGTCTTGGCGATCGAGGACGGCGAAGATGCTGGCATCCTCATCGCGCTCTACGGAAGTGAACGCCGGGGGGACCAAGGGAGTCCACGGTCGATCGTGCAGATCGGGCCGGTCTAGGCCGTGGATGGCCCACAGGCAGCCCAAGCCGAGCGGGCCGGCAAACCGGTAGACGTCGTCTTGGCCCAGACCCAGCTCGTCGGTCAGCCGGTCGATGGATGCCTCGGAGGTGCGCGAGTCGATCTCCAAACGGACCACCGGGAGGAACCGGCGGCGGCGGAGCTCTTCTTGGAGCGCCAGCAGGAGGTCGTCGGCCGCGTCGTCATCGAGGGCCAGGTCGGCGTCGCGAGTGACTCGGAAGACACAGGCCTCCCCGACATCCATCCCCGGGAAGAGCTCGTCCAAGAAGGCCACCATCACCTGCTCGAGCGGTACAAAGCGTTG
>CAIVIS010000318.1 GCA_903906055.1 uncultured Acidimicrobiaceae bacterium | reverse complement strand
TTGGGCGGCGCTATCGATGCCGATGGGGCCGATAAGGCCGCCCGCTTCCTGCAGCTGTGCGATGCCCACGACCTACCCATCGTGTTCTTGTGCGACACCCCGGGGTTCATGGTCGGCCCTGATACTGAGCGGACCGGCCAGGTCCGCCACGTCAGCCGGATGTTCGTCGTCGGGGCGAGTCTGACCGTGCCGTTCTGCACCATCGTGTTGCGTAAGGGGTATGGGCTCGGCGCCCAGGCCATGGCTGGCGGGAGCTTTCGGTCGCCGCTGTTCGTGGTGGCTTGGCCCAGCGGCGAGCTCGGTGGCATGGGGCTCGAAGGTGCGGTCCGGCTGGGCTTCCGCCGCGAGCTCGAGGCGGTAGAGGACCCGATCGAGCGCCAGGCGCTGTTCGACTCGATGGTGGCGCTGGCCTACGAGCACGGCAAGGCGCTCAATGTGGCTACCGCCTACGAGATCGATGACGTCATCGACCCAGCCGAGTCCCGGTCCCGGATCATCGAGGCCCTGCGGTCGTCCCCGGCGCCCGCACCTCGCTCTGGAAAGAAGCGGAGCTGCGTCGATACCTGGTGAGCCAAGAGGGACGGTCACCTGGTGAGCCAAGAGGGACGGTCACCTGGTGAGCCAAGACGCATGAACCTCGGACCTCAGGCGCCCAGGACCTCATCGGCGAACTGGGCTGTCGAGGCCCAGGCCTCCACGGCCTCTGGAACCTCGATGTTGATCAGGCCCTGGATGCCGTGGATCCCACCGTCGACGACGTCGAGCCGGACATCGCTGCCGACATCACGTGCCGCCACAGCGAGCGCTTCTGCGTCGAGTCGGCAGACATCCACCTCGCCGACCTGCAGCAGCAGCGGGGGCAGTCCGGACAGCTCGCCACGAGCGGGCGAGGCCCGAGGATCATGGAGGTCGCCGTCGGGACCCAGGTAGTCGCGGGCTCGGGACCGGACGAAACCCTCGGTGATGAACGGGTCGGGACCGGCCGGGCCGTCGGGCCCATAGCCCTGGGTGTCGAGGTCCACCCAGCCCGATAGGCAGATGATGCCAGCCGGAGCGGTGCCCCCCGCATGACGTGCGGCTTGTGCGGTGGCGAGGGCCAGGCCACCTCCGCACGAGTCGCCCACGAAGATCGTGCGCTTCGGGTCGAGCCGGTCTTCGAGCAGACCCGTGTAGGCAGCAGTGCAGTCGTCGATGGCGGCCGGGAACCGATGTTCGGGGGCGAGCCGGTAGTCGATGGTCACAACCGGGATGCGCAGTTGGTCGGCGATGTACTCGGCGTAGAACAGGTAGGCCTCGAGATCGCAAGAGACGAAGCCTCCACCGTGGAAGAAGACGGCCGTCCCTCTATCTGGACGGCAGGCGGACGTGGACAGCCACCCCCACCGGACCCCACCGGCAGTACCGATCCGCACAGTGGTGCCGGCCTGCAGGGGATGGCCGTGCAGCGGGGCCATCTGAGCTCGCACCGTGGCGGCGTCGTCGTCGGGTCCGGCAAAGTCAGTCGGCATGCCGTCGATGACGGCGGCCAGCAGCGGGCTGGTCACCGGGCGGGCTTGCGCTCCCGATAGACCACGACCGGACAGTTCGCATGGGTCACACAGTGCTGGCTGACCGATCCGAGCACCACACCGGTGAAGCTCCGGTGGCCCCGACTGGCCACGACCAGGAGCCCGCCGTGACGCGATGCTTCGACTAGGACGTCGCCGGGGTGGCCCTCGATGGCGTGGGTGCGGACGTCGAGTTCGGGGTAGTCGGCGTGCAGCAGCGTGACCACTGGGTCGAGGATGGCCTGCGCATCGACGGACGGGTCGTAGCCGTCGGGCAGCGGGATGGGATTGCCCCACGAACTCGGGTACTCCCACGAAGTGACCAGATCGAGCCGGGCCCCGGTGCGCTTCGCCTGTTCGGCCGCCCACCGAACGGCACCCAAGGATGCCTCGGAACCATCGAATCCAACGATGACTGCATCGGTCTTGTGTCCTTGGGTATCGGTCATCGACCTGCTCCTCTGTGTAGTCAGTCTGGATGTTCTGGGCTGACGGCAACCATGCTGTGACACCGCGGCCTGGAACCGGTGACTGGAGCGTAGCGGTAGAGGCGGTTGCTGGCGATGGGCGTCGGGATCAGACGTCGTTGTCGAGTGCAGCAACTCGCCGGACGCCAGCGGCATCGACCTGGGCCACACCTGGCCCGCCCGCGGTCGGGGGCTCCCCGCCTGCATCGATCCCTACCAGACGGCCGAGGGTGGCAGCCACTGATGACCGTACGGCTGCGAGGTCGTATCCGCCCTCGAGGACGACGATCAGACGCCAGGGCTCAGGAGCGTACGCGGCTACGACACTGGTCAGGGAAGCGAAGTCCCCAGCCGACAGGGCCAGTCCTCCCAGCGGATCGGCCCGATGGGCATCGAATCCGGCCGAAACCAGCACCCAGGTCGGCGAGAAGGCATCGACGACCGGGGTGACGATGGAGTCGAAGGCGTGCCGGATGACATCCCCGGTAGAACCAGCCGGGAGTGGGACGTTGATGGTCGTGCCTCGACCGGCGGGTCCGCCCACTTCGTCGGCCCGGCCGGTGCCTGGATACTCCGGCCACTGGTGAGTGGAGACGTAGAGCACGTCAGGGTCGTCCCAGAAAAGGTCCTGAGTACCGTTGCCGTGGTGGACATCCCAGTCCACGATGAGCACCCGCTCACCGGCCGCGACCAGGGCGGCGGCGGCGACGGCAACATTGTTGAGCAGGCAGAACCCCATGGCCCGATCGGCCAAGGCGTGGTGACCCGGTGGCCGGGCCGGCACGAAGGCCGGGCTCTGGTTGGTGGAGGCTGCATCGATTGCCACCAGGCTTGCGCCAGCCGCCATGCGGGCATCGTGCCAAGAGCTCGGCCCGGCATAGGTGTCCGGGTCGAGGGGGCCACCGCCGGCGGCGCAGTGCTGTTCGAGCCACTCCAGGTAGGCAGGGGAGTGGACCCGGGCCAGGTCCTCGAGCGGGGCGGGTATCGCCGGCACGACCAACAGGTCGGATCCCAGGTGCAGGTCGTCCACACCCCGCATGGCCGCCGTCACCCGGGCCGGCTGCTCCAGATGGCCGGGGCTCTCGTGGTCGGTGGCATGGAGTGGCTCGACGACGATCAACACGGGATCGATGCCCGTTGGTGACGTTGCGTAACGGTTCGTGTCTGTGGGCTCACGGCGTCGGGTTCTGGACCGAGAACCAGTCCCGGGCCTCGAGATAGGGAGCGAAGGCGGTCACGATGGCGTCGATGTCGGCGGGTCCCTTCGGGCGCTGGATCTCGTAGACCCGGGGGAACTCGAGCCAGCCGCAGGTCAGGTCCCACAGTCGGACGGCGGCATCGCCGGCCGGCGGCTCCACCAGCACTGGACCGAAGAGCATCTGGTCGTCATCGAAGAAGAGCGTGGGCACGCCGAAGCCGCCCTTGGCCACCACCCGCTGGTGCTCGGCCAGAACTTCGTCGCCGGTGGTCGGGTCATCGATGGCGTTGCGGACCAGTCCGGGGTCCAGACCCATCTCGGACAGGATCTCTTCGGCCACCTCGGGACGGTGCGGCTTGCGGCCGTCGAGGTGCAGGGCTCGCCCAGCTTCGGCGTACCAGCGGTCCAGCAGGTCCATGTCGGTGCGTCGCAGCAGCGCGCCGATCCGCATCATCGACCATCCATACGACCACTCGCGCTCCCACGGGTGCTTGCCGCCCTCGGTGCGATTGACCTCCTCGAGGCTGAAGAACTTCCACCGGATGTCGAGTCCGGTTTCTGCTCGCACGTTCCGGATCCACAACGACGTCTGGTAGGCGTACGGGCACATGATGTCGAAGTGGAAGTCGACCGTGATGGGTCGATCGGGCCAGCCTTCGGTCATGGTGCGACTCCTCGTCCGAGCCCGGGACACGCCCTAGGCGATGATGGGAACCGTACACTCGCCGCGTCCTGTGCGGCTGGTGCGATCGCCCTAAAAGTGACCGAGGACCGGGTGGGAAACATAGGGCTCCTCGAGGCGCTCGATCTCTGTGGCGTCCAGCGTCAGAGCCTCGGCGGCCAGAGCATCAGCTAGGTGGCCAGGCTTGGTGGCGCCCACGATGGGAGCGGTAACCCCCTTTTTGTGCAGCAGCCAGGCCAGAGCGACCTGAGCGGCCGGGACGCCCCGTTCGCCGGCCACCTCGGCCACCCGCTCGACCACATCGAAGTCGGTGGGCTGGCTGTACAGGTAGTCGGTGAAGTCATCAGTGCCAGAGCGCGTGGTGTGCTTCTCCCCCGAGCGGTTGCGGTTGCCGGCGAGGACACCTCGGGCCAGGGGACTCCAGGGGATGACACCCACACCCTGATCGATGCACTGGGGGATCATCTCGCGCTCTTCTTCGCGATAGATGAGGTTGTAGTGGTTCTGCATGGAGACGAAGCGGGTCCATCCGTGGGCCTCCGCTACGGCCTGGGCCTTGGCGAACTGCCAGGCGAACATGCTGGACGCACCGATGTAGCGGGCCTTGCCGGACCGGACGACGTCGTGGAGCGCCTCCATGGTCTCCTCGATCGGCGTACGGCTGTCCCAGCGGTGGATCTGGTAGAGGTCGACGTACTCCATGCCGAGGCGGTCCAACGAGGCGTCGATGCCGGCCAGGATGTGCTTGGCCGACAGGCCCCAGCCGTTCTCCCCCGGGGTCATCGGCATGTAGACCTTGGTGGCCACCACCATCTCGTCCCGGCTGAGGTATTTGGGCAGCAGGCGACCGGTCGCTACCTCGCTGGCCCCAGCCGAGTAGGTGTCGGCCGTATCGAAGAAGTTGATGCCTCCTTCTACGGCGGCCCGCACGATGGGGTCTGCGCCGTCCTCATCGAGTACCCACGGCCGGTCGGATCCGTTGCCGAAGCTCATCATGCCGAGGCAGACCCTTGAGACGCGCAGTCCGGTGCGGCCGAGGTTGGTGTACTCCATGGGGGGCCTCCAGTGGTCGAGGGGTGTGGGGATCAAAGGGGCGAGTCGAGTTCGACGTGCTGCATTGAGCCTAGACAGGTCACGAGGTGCCGCAAGGGCTGCTGGCAGCGAGTGGGCGATGCCCGTTGATGATGTCCGGGGCTAGCGTCAGTCGGGTGATCGATGACGACATGCTGGCCGAGGCCGTGTACGACACCGGGATCCGACGACTGCAGCACGCCTACGCCGATGTGGTGAACCGCCGGGCCTGGAGCGAACTCGAGACCCTGTTCCTGCCCGATGCCGAGGTGGTGATCGATCGGCGAGCCGGTGAGCCGCTCCAACTGGTCGGTGGGGCCGAGGTCGGCTCCTTTATCGGCTCGGCCATCGCACACTTCTCCTTCTTCGAGTTCGTCATCCTCAACGCTCATATCGCCTTTCCTGATGGCGTGGCGGCCAAGAGCGCGGTGTGCCGACTGTTCATGTGCGAACTCCGCCAGGACGCAGCCACCGGGGCGTTCACCACCGCATTCGGGCTCTATCACGACCGCTACGCCCTGGACGGCACCCGATGGCGGTTCGCCGAGCGTCGGTATCACTCACTGGCCCGCCACGGCGGGGTGCTCGACGTGTTCCCCCTTCCCGACGCACCGGGCATCGACGTCCCCGGCGTCGGCTCCTGAGGGGCCAGATCCTCAGTGACGACCCAGGACCAACGCCGCATCAGCCACCAGCCCCCTGAGGCGTGGGAGCATCACCCCATGCCGCTCCTCGTTGTTCGTCACGCCCGCGCCGGTCGGCGCAGTGCGTACAAGGGAGACGACCGTGAGCGCCCGCTTTCCCCTCGGGGGCAAGTCCAAGCCGATGCACTGGTGCTTCTGCTGGCCGCCTTCCGACCTCGGCGGATCCTGTCCAGCCCGGCCGTCCGATGTTTCGAGACGGTCCGGCCCCTGTCGGAAGCCCTCGGTGTGCCCATCGAATCGGTGAGTGAGCTCGACGAGGGCAATGGTCCGGCCGCCTTGCGGCTGATGGAGCGCATGGCGGGGGAGCCGGCCGTCCTCACCACCCATGGGGACGTGGCAGAAGCACTGCTCGAGGTGCTGGCCAGCGACCGCTCGGCCGAGGAGCGCTACAAGCTCCGGCTGTTGAAGGGCGAGGTCTGGGTGGTCCGGTCCAACGGGACGAACCTGGAGATCGTCGATCACATCCACCAGGAGCCGCGCCGTTGAGCTGGCCTGTCGGCGTGGGGCGCTCCCTCAGTCGGTCCACCAGTGGACGACCGCTACGCTGACCGGCCCATGAGCACCCCTCTGCCATTCGAGCCGGGCTCGTTCCGCTCCTTGCGAGTGATGGGACGCCACTACGACGCCGCCGAGCGGACGATCACCCTCCAGTACGCTCTTGACGAACAGGTGGAGTTCACCGAGCGGATCACTTTCGAATCACTACCTGATGGCATGCCTGCACCGTCGGGACCGGGCTTCGAACGAGCGCTGCTGCACCTCCACATTGCCGCTGGCACCAGCTACTACAAGACGGCTGCGCCAGACCTGGTGATCGTGGAGGATGCGATGCTGTCTGCTGGCGAACTGGAGTTCCACCGCCATCTGTACGACGAGGGCCTGCGAGAGTTCGCTGTGACCAATGGGATGGTGGTGCCCCGGCCGGTCGTGGTCACCGCCGACGGAGTCGACCTAGCGGGGGCAGTGGGGCCGCCGACTCCGACGCCGCCGAGCGGAAACCTCCCCTCCGGACTGGTGGTCCCCATCGGCGGGGGCAAGGACTCAATGGTGCTCATCGAGTCCGTCCGCCACCTCGGTCCCCGACTGTTCGCCGTCAACCCGCACCCCCTGGTGATCGACCTGGCTGCTCAGGCTGGGCTGGACCTGATCGTGGTGCGCCGTCGACTCGACCCTGGGCTTGCCGCTCTGCACGAAGCAGGGGCACTGAACGGGCACGTGCCCATTACGGCCATCGTGTCGCTGATCGCTGTGGTCGGTGGCTTCGTTTACGGGTACGACACCATCGCCATGGCCGTCGAACGCTCGGCCAGCGAGGAGACCATCTCGGTAGGCGGGGTGCCGGTCAACCATCAGTACTCCAAGAGCCGGGACCTGGAGCTCCTGCTGGCCGACCTGATGCGGTCCACGGTGTCAGCCGACCTCACCTACGGCTCGGGCCTGCGGCCCTACTCCGAGCTCGCCATCTCGAGGGCGTTCGCTCGATTGACGAAGTACCACGGCACCTTTTGCAGCTGTAACACCGCCTTCCGTCAAGATGCGGGCCCCGGCGACCGGTGGTGCGGCAACTGTCCCAAGTGCCGATTCGTGGCGTTGATGCTCGCCCCCTTCCTGGGCCGGGATGCCCTGACTGCCATCCTCGGCCGTGACCTGTTCGCCGACCGCGACCAGATACCGGGGTTCGCTGCCTTGATGAGCGACGAGGACAAGCCGTTCGAGTGCGTGGGGGAGCGACGCGAATCGGCGGCCGCTCTGCGGATGCTGTCGGGCATGGAGCAGTGGCGCGACGCAGCCGTCGTCGCCGCACTGTCGGCCACGGCCACCTCGTTGGTCACCGACGAGGACGTGGCTGATCTCCTGACTCCGCAGATCGATCTGGCCTATGGCGATGCCGCTGTGGCCAGCGCGGTCGATGTTCTGCTGTCGGGGGTGCGGTGACTCTCGACGAGGTGCTCGGTCTGCGGGTGGCGGTGTGGGGACTGGGTGCCGAAGGGGCGGCGTTCGTGGCGCTGGCGAAGGCACGGGGGATCGAGCCGCTGCTGATCGACGACCATCCCGACCGCCCTGTGTCGTGGCTCGGGGCATTCGATAGCCCGAATCGGCCGGTGCTGCTGCCCGGTGAGGTGCCGTGGTCGGAAGTCGACGTGGTGGTCAGGGCACCCGGGGTCAGTCGGTACCGGCCAGAGTTCGCCACAGCTGAAGAGGCCGGTGTGACGGTGACAACAGCCATGGCCCTGTGGCTCGAGGACTACGCAGATGCACAAGTGGTGGCCGTCACTGGGACCAAGGGGAAGAGCACCACAGCGGCCTTGATGGCCGCTGTGCTGGAAGGTGATGGGCACACGGTCGAGCTGATCGGCAATATCGGAGTGCCGGTGATCGCTACTTACGGACGTCCTCGCGCCGATGCCTACGTGGTGGAGGTGTCGTCGTATCAGGCCGCCGATGTAACCCGCTCGCCTGGGGTGGTGGTCCTGACCAGCCTGGCCCCGGACCACCTGGACTGGCACGGCGGGGTCGAGCCCTACTACCGGGACAAGCTCCGGTTGATCGAGGCCGGACCGCCGGGCCTGCTGGCTGTCAGTACTGGAAACCCCGAAGCCGTGCAACGAACCGCCAGCCACCCGCATCGCACCCTGTACGGGCCGCAAGGCCGGGTCCGGGTCGGCAGCGACGGCTGGATCGAGGTCGACGGCGTCCGGTTGGTCGATACCAGCCTGTTGCGGGTTCCGGGTCGGCACAACGTGTGGAACCTGTGCGGGGCAGTGGTCGGTGCGCTGCTGCTTACCGGGGTCACCCCGTCGGCCGAAGCGGTGGCTACGGCCATGGCCGGCTTCGGTGGGCTCGAGTCGCGGTGTAGGCCTATCGGCGAGAGCGACGGCCGTACCTACGTCGACGATGCGCTGGCGTCCAACCCGTTCGCCACCGTGGCCTCCATCGAGACCTTTGCTGGTCGGCCGCTGACGGTCATCGTGGGCGGAGCGGACCGGGGCGTCGACCCTGCTGGGTTGGTCGAGGCACTGGGCTCCCGTCGGCCCATGCCGTCAGTGGTGGTGCTGCCCCCGGGGCCGGACCGTTTGGTCGCCCTGTTGGCCGATGCTGGTTTGCGGGTGGGCGGGGGAGACGGCTCCGGTGACGGTGAGGCCACTGGAGACAGTGGCGGATCGGTCCAGGTGGCCACTGATCTGGCTGGGGCCGTGGCAATGGCAGCCGACATGACCCCTGAGGGCGGGGTGGTGCTGTTCTCCCCTGGGGCGCCCACTCCAGAGGGGGGTGGGGGCTACCGAGAGCGGAGCCGCCAGTTCGCGCAAGCGGCTGGCTTGTCGCCGAGCGAAACCTAGAAGCCGGCTACTGCCTCGAGGCTGGTGATCGGCATATCTCACGTCGCCATTTGCGCGTTCGCGGCGGCCAGGTTGACAGTGCAGCGCCACCAGACAACGGTAGGACTGAACAGGGGGAGTACGTGTTGACCGAGATCGCCATCATCACCGACCGGGTAGCGGTCGTAGACGCCCTTATCGACCGGGACCGCGGGACGTTCCTGATCGCTCCATCGGACCTGTCCGAAGTGCTCGGGTGGGAACTCAAGCCGAGCGGCCTGTGTCGGGACGACACCTGCGTACCAGTCCCCAACATGGATGCCATCAGGGTCGGTGACCGTCTCGATGTGGTGGCTGTAGCCGCCGCCGTCGGTCAGCCTTCGGTGGTCGACCTCGATGCCGGCATTGTGGCCGTGGCCCTATCGGCCGAGCTTCGCCGCCGAGCACTAGACGATCTCGACGCCCCGGCGTTCACCCTTCCCGATCTCGACGATGTGCCTCACTCTCTGTCGGAGTGGGCCGGGAAGAAGAAGCTGCTGGTCACGTTTTCGAGTTGGTGCGGCTGCCGCTACGACCTGCCCGGTTGGCAGGCCCTCCACGATGAGCTTGGCCTCGAGGGGTTCACGGTGATCGCGGTGGCCATCGATCACAGCCCCGATGACGTGCGTCCCTTCACCGAGGGGATCACCATGCCCGTGCTCTATGACCCACACCACCTGCTGACCGAGTTGTACGCCATCTCCAACGTCCCGACGGTGGTGTGGATCGACGAGGACGACCGGATCGTGCGGCCCAACGCCGAGGCATTCGGGACCGACACCTTCGCCGACTTCACCGGAGTCGTGTCCGCACCTCATCTAGACCTGGTGCGCCGCTGGGTCCGCCACGGTGAGGTGCCGATGGAAGCGTCCGAGGCGCGCGGGGCGGTGGCCGACCTGTCCGACGACGAAGTGCTGGCTCGGCTGCACTTCCGCCTAGCGGCCGAGGCCGAGCGCCGGGGTGACGAGGTGGCCACCCGCACACACGTGCTGCGAGCCGGCGAGCTCGCCCCGGACGATCTGACGGTGTGGCGGGCGGGGATGCCCCTCGTCGGCGAGGACCCGTTCGGCCAGGATTTCCTCGACCGCTACGACGACTGGAAGGGTAGAGGCAGCCCGGCTCACTCCATGCCGGGAGACCAGACCGGCGCAGCCAGCGGCTCGACGGCGACCGAGACAGCCCGATGAGGGTGATTATCGACAGCGAGCTGTGCACCGGGCACGGCCGGTGCTACGTATTGGCCCCACTGGCGTTCGGCTGCGACGACAGCGGGTTCGGTGCGGTCACCGTGTCCGGGGAACTCGACGCCGACCAACTGCGGATGGCGGATCTGGCTGTGGCGAACTGTCCCGAGCGGGCGGTGCTCTTGATCGGGACGGAACCGTCTGCCTGATGCACCGGTGGCTGAGGGTCGGCCGGGACTACTGAGGGCGAGGCTCGCGTGGGAGTCCTAGGGCCATCTCACCGATGATGTTCAGGTTGATCTCGGTAGTCCCACCAGCAATGGTGGTCTGGCGGGCCGCTACCAGGTTGTAGGCCCACTGGCCGTCGAGGGTGGCCGAGGGTCCGAGGACATCCATGGCCAACTCAGCCAGTCGCTGGTCGGCCCGGCCCCAGGCCAGCTTGGCCAGGCTCCCGTCCGGGCCAGCAGGCTGGCCATTGCGCATCTGGGCCAGTGACCGGTTGCACATCCACCGCATGCAGGCGATATCGGCATAGACCCCGGCCACCCGGTCACGGATCCGCGGATCGGTGAGCGCCTCGGCTGCACCGGGTGTGGTGAGCAGCTGGTCGAGCTTGCGGGACAGTCCCATGTGGAGCCGGGCCACACCGGCTCGCTCAAAGCTGAGGGTGGTCATCGCCACCTGCCAACCCTGGTGGAGGGGGCCGAGCAGCGCTGATGCGGGCACGCGGGCATCGGTGAGGAAGATTTCGCTGAACGGCTGTTCACCGGTGATAGTGCGGAGGGGACGCACTTCGATACCCGGGGTGCGCAGGTCGACCAGCAGGCAGCTGATCCCCTTGTGCTTGGCCACCGTTGGGTCGGTGCGGACGTAGAGCTGGCACCAGTCGGCGATGTGCCCAAGGCTGTTCCACGTCTTCTGTCCGTTGAGGACGAACTCGTCGCCGTCGACGACGGCACTGGTGCGAAGCGAGGCGAGGTCGCTGCCGGCGTCGGGCTCGGACATGCCCTGGGACCAGATTTCATCACCGCGAAGCATGGGCCCGAGGAATCGCGCTTTCTGCTCGTCAGTGCCATAGGTCATGATGGCTGGGGCGATGTTAGAGACACCGATGACGTTCAGTGGACCGGGGGCAGAGCGCTCACTCATCTCTTCCAAGTAGGCCAACTGCTCGTCGATGTCAGCATCGCGGCCACCATGCTCCACCGGCCATGCCGGTGCCGCCCAGCCGGAGTCGGCCAGCCGTTGGTTCCACTCGAGCATCACCTCCAGGCGCCCCTCCTCAGGTGCCCTGCCGCCGATCTCGACCACGTCGGGGGTCAACTCTTGGTCGAGCCACTGTCGCAGCTGGGCCCGGAACGCATCAGCCGGGCCGGGGTCGCTCTCGGTGGGTTCTAACCGGTTCGAGGTAGTCATGTGTTGGTCTCCCGGTAGCAAGAGCGGCCAGCCGGACGAGGCCGGTGCCGAGGGATGGGTCGAGGGATGGGTCGAGCACGGGCCAGCGTAGCCACACTCCGCCGAATCGGCCGACGCGGTACCGTCGGTCCCGTTCGGATCGG
>CAIVIS010000317.1 GCA_903906055.1 uncultured Acidimicrobiaceae bacterium | reverse complement strand
CTGCTCCACGGTGTTGAATTTCAGCATCTTGAACTCGACCTCCTGGTATTCGGAAATCTCATCAGGACGCTCGGCCTTCCATTGGGCAATGGTCGTGCCGATGCCGGGGTCGTTGGCGTTTCGCATCTGCCAATAGAGCCACTGGCGGGGAAAGCGAGCCTTGTGGTGCTCGCGGACGGGGGCCTCGATGATGTTGGTTTTGTCCCCAGGCGTCATGATGCGGATGAACGGTTGGCCGTTCCACTGATCGTACTTCTTTGATGTATTGTTATACTCGTAGAACTCGACGTGCAGTTGAGCGTCGGCGTTATCGACATCGCTATCAAGAGGCATGGGTGGTCCCTTTAGGCTGTGAGAATGGTGGCCCAGGTCGTCGCGCTCATGCCGTAAAAGACCATCGTCTTTGCCGTAGCAATGGTGATGGTTGAGGCAGCAGCGTTAATGGTGGACCCGGCCTTCGGATAGACGGTGATGGTTTGGCCGCTGTCGTTGCGGATGACAATGTGCGCGCCCGCCTCAGTCGGAGGCAGGATGACGCCGGTCGATGCGCTGGACGTGGTGATGGTGTTGAAGTCGGCGCTCAGTTGCAGAGCGTCGGTGATGGAGGAGCCAGTAGCGACAAGGCCGGTTGCGCCGTAACCGCAGATAGAGGTCGTGGAGAGGCCGGAGTTACCGGAGGCGAGAACGCGGGACGGAATGGTCATTGGGTGTCCTTTCGGGAAGCCATTTTCTGAATGAAGAATGTGGCATACGGGAAAGGGGTGGCCCTGTCGCATTGCCGGTAATCGATCCGGTAGTCGGCGAACTGGTCTTCCCACCATTCCGCCGGAAAAACCGACAGATGCAGCGGATGGCCAATCAACGCGCCCATGCTATCTGGAAACAGGGCGATTTTAAAGAAACAACTGTCCACGCACGACATGATGTTCTTGATCACCGCAGGAACATCCTCAGTCGGGATATGCTCCATAACGTCGGTGCAGTAACCGAAGTCGGCCTTGAGCCCCGTGATTTCTTCTGTCAGGTCCACGACCTCAAAGGGAAGCGTGTTGTCCGCGTCCCGGCAATTCTCGGCGAAATCCACCTGAGTTACCCAGCAGCCGGTTAGGTCACGGATGCGCTTACCACCCCGCCCAGACCCACAGCCGAAGTCGATCACGCTGTTTAGAGTGGAAATGTGGGCGATCTTCACAAACTCATCCGCGAAATTCTCACCGGGGGAAAATTCCCGATAGGCAGGCTGTTCCCACATGGCGCGGTACTTGGCCGCTTCCGTCATCGGCTGGACGGCGTGCAGGCGCATCTGGTTCATCACTTCCATGATAAGCCCATCCGCATCCATAGTGATGACGCAGCCAAGGTCCAGCAGGTTGTTGCAGACCTCCGGGAACAGTTCGGCCTGGCGAGCCATAGCGAGGGAGGAGGCGAACGTCTTGCCCCCTAGCGTCACCTTGCACATGATATCGCCATCGTTCATCGTCTGGCTGTAGGCGTGGCCCTTCGTCTCCCGATGGGACGAGTCGTAGCCATATAGGTGCATGGTTCTATAGCCCATCGCATAGGCCAGGCACATGGCGGAGAGGCCTACGGTAGTTCCCCCGCCGATCAGGACATAGGGGTCATTGTGTTCGGGCAGATGGGTGACAAGTCCTTCCATCGCCGGGTGCCACAGGATCGCGTCGTCATCGAGCATGTCCAGCACGGACGGGTCGCATTGCGAGGCGATCAGGTATTTGTGGGCGGCGGCGAGCATCCCGGCCATTTCCGGCCGCGCATCAAGCAATACCTGATAGTTGGGAATGATGCCGTTCTCGTTGAGAAAACCGGCAGTGCCGTTGAGGGCGAAAATGGTCTGGCCGTGTTCCAGCCGTTTTTGGATCGAAGGAAGATGCTCGGCGAGGGAGGGGCCGCCACCGACGATAATGGCGTGCCCGTCGTGGGCTTCCGTCTGACAGAGCCAGCGGCGCACGTTATGGGCATTCTCGCGCACATTG
>CAIVIS010000316.1 GCA_903906055.1 uncultured Acidimicrobiaceae bacterium | reverse complement strand
TGGGACGGGACGAAGCTGGTGGATCGGCCCGGTCAGTCCGACCAGGACTAGGAGTGACATCGCTTCAGTGGCATCGCTTCGAGCGGTGCGCGGCTGGTAATGCTGGCCCGGTGTGTCGCAGCGGGCAGGTGCGCCGACCGACAATGGTGCCCCTGGCTGGAATCGAACCAGCGCTTTCGCCTCCGGAGGGCGACGCTCTATCCGCTGAGCTACAGGGGCATCTGACGATGCAAAGACGACAGGTTCCGACCGTCGACTCGCTTCAGAAGCGCCAACTCTAGTGCCAACGCCAGGGCCAGGCCGCCGGGCCTTGTCTCTGGACCATCTCTTGGAGCACGCCAGGACCGCGTATCCTCGGTCCACGATGTCCGCACCTGACCTCACCACAGCCGATACCACTGCCTCCTCGGGATACCGGCCCATCCGCGACCAATTGGCCGATGCCGTGTGCGAGGCGGTCGCCGCCGTCGCGGCCGACCAGGGCTTCGACCTCGTTGTCGACCCAGGTTCGGTCCACCTCGAGCGCCCGGCCAGCCGCGAGCATGGCGACTGGTCGACCAACATCGCCCTGGTGTCGGCCAAGCGGGCATCGACGAATCCACGCGCACTTGCCGCGTCGATCGTGGAAGCTCTTGAACTTGGACTCCCCGACCACGTGATGGCCATCGAACTGGCCGGTCCCGGGTTCATCAACTTCCGACTCGACGATGGCTGGTTGCACGACGCACTGGCCGCCGTGCTGACCGAGGGCGAGGCCGGCTACGCCCGCCCGGACATCGGACACGGCGAACGGGTCCAGGTCGAGTTCGTCTCGGCCAACCCGACCGGGCCCATCCACGTGGGCAACGGCTGGTGGGGTAGCTACGGCGACGCCCTGGCCCGGGTGCTCGACCGCAGCGGCCACGTGGTCAGCCGCGAGTACTACGTCAACGACACCGGTGGTCAGATCCGGACCCTGGGCATGAGCCTGCTGGCCCGGCTGAAGGGCGAAGAGGTGCCAGAGGGCGGCTACCAAGGTCAATACGTGACCGATCTGGCCGCCGAGTACGACGGACCCGATGACGATGTCACCGCGGCCGGCCGCTGGGCGGCCGACCACATCTTGGAGCGCATCAAGGCCACCCTCACCTCGGTGGGGATCGTCTTCGACGAGTGGTACTCCCAGGCCTCCATCGAAGAGAGCGGTGCGGTGGACGAGACCATCGCCCTCCTGGCCGAAAAGGGACTGGTCTTCGAAGAAGACGGCGCTACCTGGTTCCGGGCCACCGAACTCGGCGACGTGCGCGACCGGGTACTGCGCAAGGCCAACGGGGATGCCACCTACCTGGCTGGGGACCTCGCCTACCACCGCAACAAGTTCCTGGTGCGGGGCTTCGACCGGGTGATCGATGTGTTCGGGGCGGACCACCACGGCCAGGTGGCCAGCCTGATGGCCGGGGTCGAGGCCCTGGGCGTGGAGCCGGGCCGGCTCGAGGTGAAGCTCGGCCAGATGGTCTCCCTGGTCGATGGCGACGAGACGGTCAAGATGGGCAAACGGGCCGGCAACGCCATCGATCTCGACACCGTTATCGCCGATATCGGCCCCGACGCCACCCGCATCCTCAGCCTCATGAGCACCCTCGACCAGGCGGCCACCTTCGACCTGGCCCAGGTGCGAGCCCAGTCCGTCGAGAACCCGGTGTTCTACGTGCAGATGGCCAGCGCCCGCATCGGAGGTGTCGGCCGCAAGGCCGCCGAGCGCAGCGTGGCTCGGGCTCCGCTGCCCGAGGTCGACCTGTCGTTGCTCACCCATCCCCGTGAGCTCGAGGTACTCCGCTGTCTCGAGGAGCTGCCCGAGGTGGTGGCGGATGCGGCGGTCGACCGGTCTCCGTCCAAGGTGACCACCTGGGTTCGTCATCTGGCGTCGTGCTTCCACGGCTTCTACCACGACTGCCCGATCCTGGCCGATGACGTCGACCCTGCCGTGGCCCAGGCCCGGCTGTGGCTGGTGGAGGCTTCACGCATCGGCCTGGCCATCGGACTCGGACTGCTCGGGGTGTCCGCACCCGAGGCCATGTGAGCATGTCGATCCCTACCGGCCCCGTCGATCTCACTCTGCTCCCATCGACGGCCACCATCGGCGATGACGGACACCTGTCGATCGGCGGCTGTGACCTGGTCGAACTGGCTGAGTCCATGGGGACGCCGCTGTTCGTCTACGACGAAGCCCACCTGCGGGCCGCGTGTCGAGAGGCGGTGGCGGCCTGGGGCGACGGCGTGGCCTATGCCACCAAGGCATTCCTGTGCATGGCCATGGCCCGACTGGCCCACGAAGAAGGCATGTGCCTGGACGTGTCCACCGGCGGCGAGCTGCACGTCGCCCTGGCCGCCGGTGTACCTGGCGACCGACTGGTGCTCCATGGCAACAACAAGTCCACCGAGGAGTTGGCCGCCGCGCTGTCCGTCGGTGTCGGGCGGATCATCGTGGACTCGTTCGACGAGATCGACCGGATCGAACGGCTGGTGGCGGATCCGCCTGCACTCGAGGGAGGCCCCGAGGATCTGGAGCCCGCGGTCCGGTGGCGGCCGAAGGTGCTGGCCAGGATCACCCCCGGCGTCGAGGTGCACACCCATGAGTTCGTGCGCACGGGCCAGGAGGACTCCAAGTTCGGCTTCGGACTGGCATCAGGAGCGGCGGACCGCGCGGTGGAGCGCCTGGCCGCACTGGACGCAGCCGGTGTCGTCGAGTTCGTCGGGATCCACGCCCACTTGGGCAGCCAGGTATTCGCCCTCGAGCCCTTCGCTCAAGCCATCGACGTGCTGGCCGACTTCTTCGCCCCGCTCGGACTGCCTGAGCTGGTGGTGGGGGGTGGCCTGGGTGTGGCCTATGTCAACGGCGAGCAGGCCCCAACCATGGCCGAGTGGGCTGAGTCGGTCCGGTCTGCCTGTGCCAAGGCCGGAATCGATGACTCCGTCCGGGTCACTGCCGAGCCTGGGCGGTCCATCGTGGCCGCTGCCGGCGTCACCCTCTATCGGGTGGGCACGATCAAGGACGTGCCCGGCCACCGCACGTATGTGTCGGTCGATGGCGGCATGAGCGACAACCCTCGGCCGGTCCTCTACGGAAGCGGCTACGAGGTATTCCTTCCTCGAGAGGCCGCTTCCCTCCGGACGACAGCAATCCGGCTGGTGGGCAAGCACTGCGAGACCGGGGATGTGGTCGTGGCTGAGGCCTATGTGCCCGATGACCTGGCCGTAGGTGATGTCGCGTGCACTCCGGTGACCGGTGCCTACGGTCATTCGATGGCGTCCAACTACAACAAGGTCCCCCGGCCGGCCGTGGTCTTCGTGCACGACGGGGAGCGGCGGACCGTCGTCCGGCGCGAGACGTTCGATGACCTGGTCCGACTGGACACCTGAGCGGGTCCCGAAGGTGGGTCTCCGAGGCGGTAGCGTGACCGGGTGACCTCGGCGCCCACCACTCCTCGAACCATCCGCGTGGCGATCCTCGGCTGCGGCAACGTGGGTGCCGCCCTGGTCGGCATCCTCCAGACCAGGGCCGACGCGCTGGCTGTCCAGGCTGGCGCCCGGTTGGAGATCGCCGGCATCGCCGTGCACGACTTGGATGCCGCCCGGCCGCCACATGTGCCCATCGGGCTCCTGACCACGGATGCTGCGGCATTGGTGGCCGACGAAACGGTCGACATAGTGGTCGAACTCATCGGCGGCCTCGAGCCAGCCGGATCGCTGGTGCGGGCTGCCCTTGATTCCGGTCGACCGGTGGTGACGGCCAACAAGGCGCTCTTGGCCTCCCATGAGGGAGTGGCGCTGCGCACCCTGGC
>CAIVIS010000315.1 GCA_903906055.1 uncultured Acidimicrobiaceae bacterium | reverse complement strand
CGGCCAGGGCTACTGGCTGGTCGCCTCCGACGGCGGCATCTTCTCTTACGGCGATGCGTCGTTCTTGGGGTCGACCGGGGCGTTGACGCTCAACAAGCCGGTCGTGGGCATGGCCGTCTCCTAAGGGAGCCGCGCCCACAACATGACGAGACGCGGCTGGCTGCTCTTCTTGGTCATGTCGGTGATCTGGGGCTGTCCGTACTTGCTCATCAGGATCGCCGTCCGTGAAGTATCGCCAGCCACACTGCTCTTCATGCGGACTGCCCCCGCCGCCCTCGTGCTCCTCCCTCTGGCCATCCATCGCCAGGCACTGCACGGTCTGATGGCCCGCTGGAGATGGCTGCTGGCGTTCACGGTGGCCGAGTTGGCGATCCCCTGGCTCTTTGTGAGCCGAGCGGAAGTGCACCTGACCAGCTCAGTGACCGGCCTACTGGTGGCCTCGGTGCCCCTGACGGGAGCCATCCTCTATCGGGTACTCGGCTACGACCACTTCGACCGGCGCCGGGTGATGGGTCTGCTGGTCGGTTTCGCCGGGGTCGTGATACTGGTGGGTGTGGACATACGCGGGGCCGAGTTGGGTCCGGTGATCGAGGTGCTGATCCCGGTCATCGGCTACGCCATCGGGCCGCTGATCATCTCGCGCAAGCTCGACGATCTACCTGCCATCGGGGTGATCACCGTGTCCATGGCCATCGCCTCGGTGATCTACGCACCCTTCGCCCTCACTCACCTCCCTGCGTCGATGTCCCTCGAGGTGGTAGCTGCCGTGGCTGGCCTGGCCCTGGTGTGCACGGCGCTGGCCTTCGTGCTCTTCTTCGACCTCATCGTCGAGGTAGGACCGGCCCGCAGCACGGTGATCACCTACGTCAATCCGGCAGTGGCCATCGTGCTGGGTGTACTGGTTCTGGGTGAACCGTTGACCTGGGGGATCCTCATGGGGTTCCCACTGATCCTCCTGGGTTCCTGGATGGCCACCGGAGTGCATGAACCCACAACCATCCCCTTGGCCGTGGAGCCGCCCACCGGCTAGTCCGAGGTGAGGTCTCGGTTCGGGACTTGCTGACCAGCGGTCGCCGCTCGATCCGGCGAGATGATGACGACGTGGATGATCCGGGTGGTGTGGCGTTGGTAGACGTCATAGCGACCGGCCACACCGGGATGGAAGATTCTCGACATGCCCCGGTTCGTCCGGTTGACCAGCGGCCACAACTGGGCCTGCTCGAAAGCCGTGGCAACTCGTGCCGTGGCGGCAAAGACCTGGCGGCCCACCCGGACGGTCACGGCCGGATCAGCCTCGATGTTGAGCAGCCATGCGGGTGGGCGATCACTCCCCCCGTTGGACGCCACCACGATGATGTCGCCTCGGTCGCGACAGTAGGTAAGGCCGTTCGTCCGCGCCAGACCGGACTTCCGTCCGGTAGTGGTGATCAACAGCGCTGGCACCCGACCGGAGTGCTTGCCGATCCGGCCATCAGACTTCTCGTAGACGTACTTGTGGAACTTGAGATACGGGCCCACGAAGCGGGTGGTGAAGATTCCGTCCATCGCGACCTCCGTCAGCGCATCGAGTCGTATGGAAGGTATAGCGCCACACGGATCACAGCGGTAGAGCCCACTGGCCTGAGGTGACGAATGGGGTCGCCACGACGGTCGCCTCTCGGCGTTTGCCTCGTTGCTCGAGATCGAGGACCGCCCCCGGGCTCGAATCGACGTCGGCGTCGACATAGGCCAGTGCGATCCCGTACTCGAGCATCGGCGAGAAGTTGCCGCTGGTGACCGTGCCCACCGTCTGCTCGCTCATCATCACTAATGCCCCTTCACGCGGGGGCTGGCGACCCTCGGTGCGCAGTCCGATCAGTCGACGAGAGATGCCCATTTCGCGTTCAGCCACCAGGGCGTCGCGTCCTTGGAACGGACCCTTGTCCCATCCGACTACCCAGCCCAGCCCAGCTTGCAGCGGTGTGATGCCCGCACCCAACTCGTGTCCGTGCAGCGGTAGTGCCGCCTCGAGCCGCAGGGTGTCCCTCGCTCCCAGGCCGGCCGGGGTGATCCCAGCCGCACACATGGCATCCCACAGTGCTGGTGCTGCCTCGACGGGCACAGCGACCTCGAAGCCGTCCTCACCGGTGTACCCGGTGCCAGCTAGGACGCACTCGGCTCCCTGCCAGGTGATTCGCTGCACGCCGAACCGGGGGACGGTCAACGCTTCGGGCAGCACCGATGCCGCACGGGCTCGGGCGTTCGGCCCTTGGACGGCGATGATGGCCCGGTTGGCGGTGGTGTCCTGGCCCCCGATGGCCGACACCACTCGGTCGGTGTTGGAGGCGTTGGGCATCACGTCGAAGACGTCGTCTTCCACCCACCACACGATGATGTCGTCGACGACCGATCCATCGGCCTCGTCGAGCAGGTGGGTGTACTGGGCCCGCCCGGGCCCCACTTTGGCCAGGTCGTTGGTCAGGGCCGACTGCAGGCGATCGTAGGCATCGGGCCCGGACACTCGCACGGTGCCGAGGTGGCTGACGTCGAAGGCGACGGCATCGGTTCGACACGCCCGATGCTCAGCGATGGTGCCGGATGCGTAGGCCAGGGGCATCTCCCATCCACCGAAACCGACCAACTTCGCGCCCGCAGCCCGGTGCGCCTCGAATAGCGCCGTGCGTCTCATGATCGGGTCACGGTCGGTGCGCTCGTCGATCGGATCATCCGGGGGAGTTGTCACCCCGTCAGGCTATCCCTGGCCACGGTCAGGCGGTGCGTGCTACCTGCGTCCTGCCACCACCGGCTAGGCCGTACTTCGACAGCAACGCCAAGGTGTCACGTTGGTACAGCAGCGTCACCCGGACGTCAGGGTAGAGCGCAGCCATCCGACGCATCTTGCCGTTCTTCTTGGTCACCAGGGGTTGATTCAGCGTGGTCACCTCCACGAACAGTCCTGGGTTGGGGAGCCAAAAATCAGGCCGGAATGCGGATGTCGGTCGCTTGTCGCTCCCCCATGCGAGGACGAATTCGACCGGTTCGTACTCCCACTCCACCCCGTAGAAGTCGAGGATGCGGGCGAACCGCTGTTCGGACTCGTGGGCGAACCGAACGCCTTCGAACCGCTCGCCACCGGCCCCCACGTCATTGACCCGCTCGTCAGAGTTGGTGGTGACGGCCGCGCGACTCACGCCTGTGCTGCTCCGCCTGCTGCGAGGTAGGAAGCGGCTGGATGCCGATGGTCGGGCACGGAACGTTCTGCGACCGACGCATTCATCTCCACGATGGCCGCATCGAGCTCGGAAACCACACCCGATAGCGGCAGCACGTTGAAGACGCCCTGGCCGCCAGCCAACAGGTCGACCAGTTCGCCATTCGAGGTGGCCAAGATCGACCGGCTGTCAGCCAGGACCAACTGAGCAGAGGCGAGGTCGACCCCGAGGTCGCCGCGGAGGCACTCGACGGCTTGACGCGCCTGCTGCAACTTCAGACCGGCATCGAGCAGTCGCTTGATCACCTTCAGCTCGAGAACGTCGCCATAGGAGTACCGGCGCTTGCTGCCTGATCCAGTGGCATCCGAGATCGATGGGCGCAGCAGGCCGGTCCGGGCCCAGTAGTCGAGTTGGCGGTAGGTGATGCCGACGATGGCGCACACCTGAGTGCCCGGGAATCCCTCGGCTGGGCCGCTGCTCAAACCCTTGGCTGGTCCCCTGCTGCTGGAACCAGCAGATGGCTCCTGGTCTGGGGCTGCTGTCATTGTGAAACTACGAGCCATGGTGATCCTTTACCTCGACAAAAGGTTCATGGAGACCTAAACCTCATGGTCAACCTGGGGTTTAAGGATATCACAACGCCGTAATTACGCACGTGTCATCGTTCCCGCCACACCGGGATTTGGCCCTGCTCCCCCGTCGGGTCATGATCGTCTCGTGCGTACATCCCCCAGTCCACGTCGAGGGACCGACCGAGGGGGCAACTCATGACCGAGGTGCCCCGTCCGGAGGCTGGCTCGATTCCCCTCCACCGGCGATTGATCGACTACCAGGCGTATGCAGTCGAGGACGATCTGGTCGTGGTCGGCAGGCTGACCGACTCCCGTCCATGGGCCGTGGACGGAGGCGCGGTAGCGACCGTGCACGACCTAGAGCTGCGGGTCCGGGTGCGCAACGCGGACCTCACCATCGTGGCGGCCACGGCCGACATGTTCGTCTACCCCCACGAAGAGTGCCCCATGATCGAAGCAGCCTTTGCCGGACTGGTCGGTCTCAGTGTCGTCCGGGGCTATACCCGAGAGGTCCAGAAACGGTTCGGCGGTCCCCGGGGCTGCACTCACCTGGAGCATCTGGCCCGATCGTTGGGCCCAGTGGTGATCCAAGCCGTGACGTCGGGACGGGCGTTGTCGGTCAGTCGAGGCGAGTCCGAGGACCTGCTGGCTGGGGCCGGAGGCACGGGTAGTCCCTGGGCGAGGGATTCGTGTCACATCTGGGCGGAGGGAAGCATCGCCGACCAGAAGCTGGCCGCCGGGTGGCGCCCGGGTACCGGACCGTATCCGGCGCCTGCACTGGTCACGTTTCTGAACCGAGACGGTGTCTCGTGACTGTTGCGAGCACGAGCAGGTCGTCCATCGATGGGTTCGTACTCTCGGGACCACCGGGACCACCGGGACCACCAGGACCGCTGAGGCGGGTCGGACAACGGGGACTTGTCGGACTACTCGGACTCGTTGGACTGATGGCGGTCCTGGCCTCGGGATGCAACAACGGCACGTCGGTCACCACGCCGTTCAACACCACTGCACCGGTGCTACAACACGGGCCGGAGCACGAGGTCAAGGTCGGGCACGTAGCCGGTCTGGGTTCGGTACTGGTCGACGGTAAGGGGATCACCCTCTACTTGTACGCCACCGACAAAAAGGGCCGCCCGTCACGGTGCTACGACATCTGTGCGGTCCAGTGGCCACCTCTGGTCGTGCCTCCTGGGGTGAGCCGTCCTATTGCCGGCCCTGGCATCGATTCCCGTCTCCTGGGCACGGTCCCTCGCACCGACGGCACTACGCAGATCACCTATAACGGGTGGCCCCTCTACCTGTGGCCACCAGATCGAGAGCCAGGCATGGCCACTGGCCAAGCACTGACCAACGCCGGTGGGCTCTGGTACGTCCTCTCCCCCGCCGGAAAGGCCATCATCACCCCCGCCGCCTGAGGTGATGTGACGGCCCCTACGGGTGGTCGCCGAGGAGGCGCAGTGAGTTCCGGTAGCGGTGACCATTAGCCACGTAATTTTCAGCCGACAGCTGGATCATCCGGTGGTTGGATTTACCGAGGCGGATCTCGGCGGGTACGCCGACGGCCAGCGCACCGGCCGGTACCACCATCCGGTTGGGAACGATGGCGTTGGCACCCACGGTGGCGCCGGTCCCGACCACTGCATGGTGCAGGACCACCGAGCCTGAGCCGACCAGCGACTCATCCTCCAAGATGCAGCCCTCCAAGTGGGCCAGGTGGCCGATCACGCAGCCGTCGCCCACGATGGTCGGAAACCCGGGTCCGGCATGGATCACTGTTCCGTCCTGCACCGACGTGCGCGCGCCGATAGTGATGGTCCCGTAGTCACCCCGCAGGACGGCACCGGGCCAGACGGTGGCCTCGGCTCCGATGGTGACATCACCGATGAGGACGGCATCGGGGTGGATGTAGGCCTCAGGGTGGATCACCGGGACCAGGTCTTCGAGTTGGTAGATCGGCATTGGTCGACTGTAGAGCACCAGGGATCAGTGCAACCGCCCTGTCCCAGGAAGCCGAGGCGTACATCCCCTCGGTGGCCCCCTAGGATCGTTCCATCCGCCGCCGTCCGCTACGAGGAGTCCAACCATGAGCGATGCAGCAGCCCTCGGCCATCCGGTGTTCGATGCCGACAACCACTACTACGAGGCACTCGACGCCTTCACCCGGCACCTTGATCCCTCCCTGGGCACCCGGGTGATCCAGTGGTCCGAGATCGATGGGCGCAAGTACCACGTGATCGGCGGTCGGGTCAGCCGTGCCGTCACCAATCCCACCTTCGACCCCATCGCCATGCCCGGCGCCATGTACGACTACTTCCGCGGTAATCCCGACAACCGCAACCCGATGGAGTTCCTGGCCCGCCGTGAGCCCATCCGCCCCGCCTACCGTGACCCGGCGGCCCGGATGGTCGCTCTCGATGAGCAGGGCCTGGCCGGGTGCCTCCTGTTCCCCACTCTCGGCATGATCTATGAAGAGCCGCTGGCCCACGATCCCGAAGCGGTGTGCCACCTCTTCGGGGCATTCAACCGCTGGATGCTGGAGGACTGGACCTTCAACTACTCAGACCGGATCTTCGCCGCCCCCTACCTCACGCTGGCCGATCCGGCATGGGCCGTCGAGGAGCTCACCTGGGCCCTCGACAACGGAGCCCGGACCGTGGTGATGCGTCCTTCTGCCCCGACCACCGCCCTGGGCCGACGGTCGCCCTTCGACACCATGTTCGACGGCTTCTGGCAGTTGGCCAACGATGCCGGGATCACGGTGGTCGTCCATGCCGGTGACAGCGGCATCTCCTCCAACGGCTACGCGGTCGACGGGTTCGCCGCCACCTTCAGTGGAGGGTGGAAGCCGTCGATCAAGTCGTTCGCCATCGAGCAGGCCATCCGCGACTATCTGCTATCGATCGTCTTCGAGAACATGTTCGAACGCTTCCCCAACCTCCGGGTGGCCTCGGTGGAGAACGGGGCTCAGTTCCTGCCCGAGCTGATCGCCAAGATCCGGTCCACCTCGAACAAGATGCCCGGCTACTGGGCCGACGATCCCATCGAAACCCTCCGGCGCCACGTATGGATCAACCCGTTCTGGGAGGACGACGTCAATCAGGTGGCTGACTGCATCGGTCCGGACCGGGTCATCTTCGGATCGGACTGGCCCCACATCGAGGCACTGCCCGAGCCAATGGACTACGTACGCGAGCTGAAGGAGTTCGACGCGGTGGAGAAGAAGCAGATCCTCTTCGACAATGTCCAAGAGCTTCTGACCCTGCGTCCTACGTGAGTCACCGCACAAGCACCTGCTGACAGGCATTGTCAGCGAGGTCGCCCAGTCCCGGTCGACTCAGTGGCCAGCGCCCCGTCCCCGGGACCGCCGGCCGCGCTTGCCGTGGTGAGTCGTGTGGTGGGAGGCATTACGAACGTTCTGCTCGCGGTTGCGAGCCCGCCGGCTGCGGCCCACGAACCCACCGGCGACGATGACGACGAGCACGATCGACATGATGACCCAGATGAACACAGCCGCTCCTTGAACGTTTGGCGGATCGGTCCCCGACGCGTGTCGTCGGACGGTCCACCCCTTCGAATACCCGCACGCTAGGCCCAACGGTCACCCGCTGTCACCGACCGCATAGTGCGAACCATCGAGATCCGGAGGATTGAGTAGGTTCTCCACGTGCGCCACCGGATCTCCACCGCCGACCGCAGGGCCGTGCTGATCCTCATGGCCGTGCCGTTCGTGTGCTTCGTCGTGCCGGCACTCTTCGGATCACCCGCCATCACAGGCGACAACTACATCCAGAACTTCCCCCTGCGTGCGTTCACCGGTCACCTGCTCCGCGAGGGTCATCTGCCGCTGTGGAACACGTACATCTGGTCCGGGAGCCCGCTGCTCGGAGGCATGAACGCCGGGTCGTTCTTCCCCCTCACGTTCCTGTTCGTTCCGCTCCCAGCCGTCATGGCGTGGGTGCTCAACCTGGTATTCGTCTATTGGGCGGCCGGACTGGGCTGCTTCTGGCTGATGCGCAGCTACGGCCTCAGCACCATGGCCTGTCTGCTGGGTGCGGCCACCTACGCATGGACTGGCTGCATGGTCGGCCAGATGGTCCACCTCGGGGTGATCCAGGGGATCGCCATCATGCCGTTCCTCGTCCTAGCTCTACTCAAGATCTCCTGGACGGTGACGGGCGTGGGTCCGGCCACCAGAGCTCAATCGGTCGACTTCTCCAATGAGCCCTCCGAACCGGCGCCAGGCGAGGGACGCACCTGGCCCTGGGTAGTGGCCGCCGCGGCCATCATCGGCCTGGTCATGCTGACCGGTGAGCCTCGCAGCGTGGCGGAGATGCTGATCATCACGTCGTTCTTCGTGGCCTGGACGGCAGTCCGCGCCCTGCGCACCGGTGCCCGTAGATGGGTTGCCGGCGCCACTGTGGTCGGCGCTGGCGCAGTGGCGGTGCTGTGGGGCGTCGCCGTCGGAGCCGTCCAGTCGCTCCCGGGCCAGCAGTTCATCGCGTTGTCCCAGAGGGGTGGCAGCTCGTATGCGTTCTTCGGAGCCGGATCGCTCCGCCCGTCCTGGACGGTGCTGATGCTGGTGCCCGATCTGTTCGGAGGGAGTGGAGCGCTCAATCAGCCGTACTACTTCGCGGGCTACAACCTGCCAGAAGTGACTGGCTACGTCGGCCTCCTGCCCTTGGTGGGTGCGGTGGCGCTGGCCGTCCGCTCGTTCGGTCGTCGTCGTGATCCTGCCCGTTCCGACTGGGCGCCGTGGCTCGTACTGGCCGTATTGGGGCTGCTGCTGGCCTGGGGATCTTTCACCCCGCTCGGCCCGGTGATGGGGCACACCCCGCTGATCGGCCGGACCCGACTGCAGAGCCGCAATCTGGCCATCGTGGACCTGGCACTGGCGATGCTCCTGGCCTTCTGGGTCGATCGAGGGGTGGTGACCGGGCGACTGCTGGACGAAGGAAGACGTTGGCGACGGTGGCTGCCGCTGACTCCGGTCGCTGCCGCCATGGCCGTGTGCCTGGTCGCCATCATCTGGCCCGGACCCCTGCTTTCGTCGTTGGGCACAACGGCACCCGGTCGTGCGCTCACGCCGTGGCTGGTGGCTCAACTGGTGATTGCCGGAGCAGTCGGTTTCGTGGTCGTTCGGTGGACGGTGATGGCACCCGTGGCGCGCCGCCGGCTGCTGGTGGCGGTGGTGCTGGTCGACATCTCCTTGTTCGCCCTGTCGTGTGCGACCGGTCTGGATCCTCCAGCGCGGGGATCAGTGCAGGCCTCGACCCCGACCGCCCACTCGGTGCTCGGCACCAAGGGTCGCTTCGCCGTGGCCGTTCCCTACCTCCTCTCCCCCGCCCTCGGCACCCTGGGCCAGACCGATCTCAATGTGTTCACCGGGCTGCCCAGTGTGCAGGGGTACGGATCGATCGTGTCCAACCGGTATGACGATGCGACGGGATCACACCTCCTCGGCACGCTCAGTCCGTGCGCACTGATCGACGGCGCCTTCGTGCCCTTACGCCTGCACACCGTGGTGACCAGTTGGCCAGAGCTGGCACCGCAGGTGGGCGTGGCAACTGGCTTGAGCACCATGCTGACCGACTGCCGGGTGCAGGCGAAGGCACCACCGTCAGATCGGAAGACCTGGTATTTCGGCCAGGCGCTTCAGGTGGCCGACGTCCATGTAGTGGCAGACGATCGACCCTTGCCAGCCGATGCAGGGTCCGGTGCGGGCATGGGCGGTGCCACCTTCGGCAATGCCGTGCGGGTGGGCACCGTGTCACCAGCCGGTGTGGTCTCCTGGCGGTCGTTCAATCGTGCAACGAACACGGACGGATCGATCGACCTCCACTTGAGCCGATCGCGTCTGGCGGTCGGCATCGTGGTCGAGACCCCTCGACGTGCACTGTCCAACGACACGTCAGTACGGGACGTCGATGGCCGGGAGTTCACCATGAACGGCATCTACCAAGATGCCCTCAGTCGACCGGCATGGCACTACTCCGCCATGTGGTCCGGCCTCACGATCTTCCGCACCAGCCTGGTCGTGCCCGACGTCTATGTCGCATCGGGGCCGAAAGGTGCACGGGCTGTGTCGGTGAGTCGTTCCGACGACGGGACGGCTGTGGTGCGGGTGACGACATCGAAACGAGCGCTGGTCGTCCGAAGCGAAGCTGCGTTGCCGGGCTGGTCGGTCACCGCGGTTCCCGTGGCTGGTGGTCCGTCACGCTCGCTCTCGGTGCGACCAGTCGGACTGGTGCAAGGAGTATGGGTCCCCGCCGGAAACTGGACGCTGACCTATCAGTACATGGCGCCGGGATTTGTCACCGGTGCGCTCGTCTCGGGCATTGCCGTACTGCTCTTGTTGGTGGGGATCGTCGTCGGACTGTTCACTCGAAGGCGTCGTAGCAACGCCTGACGGGCCCTGGCCGACCCGCGTATGGAGGGCGACGAGGCCCCGAGCCATTTGAGCACGGGGGTTCGCCGATGCGTTCTCAGTCGTCGATTGCCTCGATGCCGAGCTCTTTCGCTCGAGCCACGTTGTCCTTCATCGCCTGCAGCACATCGTCGGCGTGTCCCTCCCACTCCGTGAGCTCATCTGTGACCAGGAGCGGCTGGCGAGAGCGGTACGACTTCGTCGGATTGCCGGGGAACTTCTTGTCCGTGAGGTTGGGGTCGTCCTCGATCGGGCCGGTCGGTACCACGACGTAGATCCGTCCGGGACCATCGCCGATGGCGAGTTCGGCACCCCATACGGCGGCGTCCACCGTGGCCGTCAGGTATACGTGGTTGGCCTTCCTGCGGCTTCCGAAGTTGGAGGTATAGCCCGGCTCGATGAGGTCTCCGGGCGTCAAGTCGGCACACGTGCCGTGGTAGTAGCGCTCTTCGGTCCCGTCGTTCATGCTCCCATGGTGCCATCTGATGGGTTGGTGACGGGCTACCGGGTTGGTGGCGGGCGGGTACCTGGGTGCGGTGGAGGTCACCTTCGTGATGGCGTCAAGCAGGGTTACCTCCCCCACGGACGTCGACCGCGACCGAAACCATCGACATGGCGTCCGCAGTCGGTCGGAATTGCCGAGTGCTTCACGACCTCATGGGGAGATCCACGCACCTCCCGACGTGAGGGCCACTGAAAGTTCAGTCGAGCGTGGCGACTGATGTCTCTTCTGCCCGAAGTGTTGCGACCACCCCTTGAAGCCGCCGGGGGAAACCGATGTCACGGAAACGATCGGCGACCGGTTGCCGCTTTCGATGCCGGCAATCTGGCCATTCATACACGTTCGATACACGTCACGTGTACGATTGATGTATGAGCAGAGTTCGGACGAACATCGAGATCGAAGACACCTACCTCCAGGCAGTCATGGATCGCTTCGGCGTACGGACCAAGACCGAAGCCGTCGATCTTGCCCTGCGCCACCTGGCTGGACAGCCCTTCACTCATGAGGAAGCCCTGGCCATGCGCGGTGCGCATGCGATCGGCACGGTTCCTCCCGACAGCCCTCCAGAGACCTCATGATCCTGGCGGATACCTCAGCCTGGGTGGAATTCGACCGTGCGACCTCTAGCCGCGTCGATCAACGCATTACTCAGTTGATCAGCGACGACGGTCCGTTGGCAGTGACTCAACCAGTGATCATGGAGGTCGTTGCTGGCGCCCGTAGCGACGGGCGTGAATCGGAACTCCGTCGGCTCCTGGGCCGGTTCACGCTCCTCGACTTTGATGCCGTTGTCGATTTCGAGGCGGCTTCGACGATCTACCGACGATGCCGTCGAGTCGGCGTCACCCCCCGGGGAATGGTCGACTGCATGATCGCCTCTGTTGCCCTGCGGTTCGGAGCGCAACTGCTGGCTGCCGACATCGATCTGAGCCGTGTGGCAACCGTCGTCGGCGTCGATCTGGACAGCGCCTCGGTCGGTGCTTGACCTTCAGGGCGAACTACCCCGTCGGCGTTTCCATCGACGACTCGATTGACACGAGGGCGCATTGGAGGCCGATGGAGGGATCCCGGGGCAGAACGAAGGCCCAGGTCTATGACCTGGGCCTTCTTCCGTCGGGCTGCCGGGATTCGAACCCGGGACCTCTTGACCCCCAGTCAAGCGCGCTAACCAAGCTGCGCCACAGCCCGTCCCTGGTCAGAGCCACGTTCTACGAACGGTGCTCCGAGCCTTCGGGGCCAGTTGCTAACACTCCGATAACGAATACTCGAACCGACCCTTGCAAAGACTACTCGCGGACAGGTGATCAGAGTCCATTCGCCGATCCACCATTTCCCCGCCACCACCATCGTGCGCCAGCGGTCCGGGGGCTACCTCGGGGAGCAACCCGGGCAGGTAATCGAGGATGTTGCCTGCGATTGACATAGCGTTTCCCCATGCAGTGCAGAGGATCATCACTTGCGCGTGACGGTGAGGCAGCCAGATTGGCTGAATGACGGCAGACGAGACCGGCGGTGAGGGGTGGATCGTGATGCAAGGAAACCAATCGTAGGCGACAGCCACGTGCGGCCAGTAGCAGCCAAGCCAGCGACTGCAGAGACCGGCCGACAACCCTCGAATGGGGAGATCGCAGCCGCGCTCAGGGCGCGCCACGCCTCAGTGGCCGCCCTCGAAGAGTCCCGGCGGGTACCGAGGCGGGTCTGGGCTCCGACCTTATGGATCCGGTACTGCCTGGGTGATCGCCGCCTGTCATAGATTACGGGGACCCGTACGATCCCCCATCCAGTACGCCGCCACGTTCCCGTGACCATTCTTGCGTTTGCCCTCGCCATTGAGGACCAGGGCGACCGAAGCGGCCCGAGCGCCTGAATCACCGTTGGCGTAGCTTGCCCACGACGGCCCAGCGGGGGACGCAGTGCGGAAGGTGGATTGCATGACCGTGGGAAAGCTGGGCATGATCGCTCTGGCGGGGGTGGCCCTGCTCTCCTCGGTGGGGATAGAGCTGGCGCTGGCGTCACAATCTGCATCCGGCGCACGGAGTCCGGTTTTTGCCACCTGTACTCCCAGCGGCGTCGGTGGACTCACTCCAGCGGTGAGCTCTTCGGGAACGCAGGCCAACCTCTGCGCGTCTACGCCCACAACACCCCCGAAGAGGCCGCGCGCGTCGGCAGCGTCCCTAGAATCGGCCATGATCGTCTAGATCGTCCTCTGAACCCGCTGATGGGCGATGGTCTGGACATCTACTTGGTCAAATCTAGACCGCATCATCTGAGTACTTGTGTTACTGGACCCAACCGGGCTACCTCCGGTATCCGTTGGCAGTCGCCCCATCCTCGGTTGCCGCACTAGAGCTCTCCCACGGCTGGTCGTAGACCTCGAACCGCGTCGCGATCGACGCATCGAACTGACGCACGATTCGAATGCCCTTCGCTGTCCGATGCACGACCTGGACACCCTGACTACACGGAATGACCAGGGTGGTCGATGGGGATCCGGTCGATCATTTTGTCGAGGGTTGGACGCAGGCGCGTGCACCACTCCCCATCCGAACGTGGCCACTAGTCGCCGGATACGATCACGGGATGGCGAAGTGTCGGCGGGTCTTGGCGGTCGTTGCAATCTTGGGAGCGACCGTCATGGTTGGAAGTGCATGCGGTGGGTCCACCATGGCGAGCAGCACCTCTTTGACGCGCCCCTCGCGGACCACGCCGTCAACCACGAAGCCGACCACGGCCACGACATCCCCTGCCGTGACCGCTCCCCCGGGGACTACTCCTGCGACAACGACTGTGCCGATCGCATCGGCGTCCCTCCCGACGCTCAATGTCCCGCGCAGCCCTTACAACGGCATCAAGCCCGATTACCTCGTTTTCAGTGGCGATGCCACTAATGCCATCGGCGGTATCACTTGGTCATCGTGGACACAGACCAGTGCACTCGGACAAGGCACGTGGGACTACTTGAGTTGCATGCCTACGTGTGCGGGCAGTACCCCAGTGCCGTACCCGGCCACCATTACGCTCGCCGAGCCAGCGGGTGGTGTCTTTACGGTAATTACCGAAACGACGCAAGGACCCCAAGGATTCACGGCAATCGCCAGATTCGGCAATGCCGG
>CAIVIS010000314.1 GCA_903906055.1 uncultured Acidimicrobiaceae bacterium | reverse complement strand
CGTCGATGTGGAGAAGGGCTCTGCGATCTCTGATCCGTGGTCACCACGACCCGATCGACTCCAGAGCCATGAGCGTGAGCAGATAGCCATCGGGCTCGGCCGAAGGGTGTCCCTGGCGGCGATTGCAATGGGGCTGGGGCGGGCTACGTCCACGGTGACCCGAGAGGTCAACGCCAACGGCGGACGTGACCACTACCAGGCGTTCGATGCCCACGATCGGGCCAGACCGTCTGCCCGCCGTCCAAAGGCTGCCAAGCTCGATCACGCACCCCTCGTCAAACAGGTCACGACATGGCTCGAGGAGCTCTGGTCACCGCAGGAGATCGCCGGACGTTTACGTTTGGAGCATCCAGACGACCCCGATATGCAAGTGAGCCGCGAGACCATCTACCAATCCCTCTACGTCCAGGGCCGAGGTGAGCTCCGCATCGGAGCTGGCCCGGTGCCTTAGGCACGGCCACGCCCAGCGGAAAAGCCAGGGCCACGTCGAGACGAGGGGCCGCATCAAGGACATGGTGATGATCTCGGAACGCCCACCCGAAGTGGAAGACCGAGCGGTCCCAGGCCACTGGGAAGGAGACCTTGTCATGGGTGCTGGCGGTCGCAGTTGTGACGGCACGCTCGTGGAGCGAGCCACCCGCTTCCTACTCCTGCTCCATCTGCCCGACGGCAAGGGTGCAGTCGAAGTCGAAGCAGCCATGCGGCGGGCGATCGCCACTCTGCCTGATGAACTGACCAAGTCGATCACCTGGGACCAGGGCACGGAGATGGCCCGCCACGCCGAGTTCAGCATCGCCACCAAGATCCCCGTCTACTTCTGCGATCCCCACTCACCCTGGCAGCGCCGATCCAACGAGAAGACCAACGAGAACACCAACGGACTGCTGCGCCAATATCTGGCCGGGGACAGACCTGTCCAAGCAGTCAGCCGCAGACTTGGAGCGCATTCAACGGAGCCTCAACGGACGCCCACGCGAGACCCTCGGATTCATGACACCATCGGAGCGACTCGCCGAGCTCATTGCGCTGACCGGTTGAACCCGCCATGCCTATTCGAATCCCCGCCCGAGGCCCGACCTCGAGTGGTGTCGGTGCGAGAATCCCCTACTTCGGGGGGGGTCTTGCTCTTCCGGATTTAGTGCGTCGGCGTCAGAGTCACCGGCGGTGTGGCGGCGCGTTCGGGCTAGACAAGGCCGACCCGAGCATTATGGGGAAGTCCCCCGCTTAGCCCCCACTCTGTCTCAGTCAATCAGGACCCGACGAACGGGAACCCGAAGTACGGGTTCTGGCCCATGGTGACGAACTGAGTGAAGCCCAGCTGTCCTGGTGTGTCCACCAGCGTCCAGTCCGAGAGCGACTTCGAGTCGTAGTAGAGGACAGCGTGTACCTGAGGGAAGCTCACCGGGAGTACTGCTGTGAGCTGAGCCAGGTAGGTGGCCTGGTCGATGGTGGCACCGGTCTCGCCGATCATCATCGGCTTACCGTGGGTCGCCCAGTTCGTGTAATACGGCAGTAACTGGTTCTTCAGCATGTTGGGATCCTGCTTGCGGTCATAGCCGTCCCACCCGATCCAGTCCACATACGAGTCACCCGGGTAGTAGGCGGTGCCCATGCTGAAGATGGACGGACACCACACGAAGGCCACATTGGTCGCCCCTCGTGCTTGGAAGATGCTCCAGATGTGCTGCCACGCCTGGACGTACCCAGTGGACCCGAGTGCCCCCAGGCACCCGCTGGTCCGAGGTAGGGCGCTCAGATTCATCTCCCAGAACCACCGCAGGAAGATCGGACGTCCGTAGGCCTTGAGGGAATCCGCATACGACGTGATGATGGCGTCCTGGCTGCCGCTGATCACCGAAGCGTCCGAGGTGCAGGTCCAGTCGATGACCGGAGTGGAGCCAGCATCAGCCAGTGCAGCCAGGGTCGAGGTCTTTACCGGGGTCGCCCATGCTTGATAGACGTGCACCAGGCCGAGCGGTCGGCCCATGGCTCCGTCGAAGTTGGCCACCTGGGCCACTTCTCGGCGGATGTCGGACTGCGCCCTCGACTCCCCTTCGTGAGGCACGACGAAGGCACCGAGATAGGCGCTGTGGGCCGGTACCGCCGGTGGACGGGGAGCACCCGCGGGTAGAGCTGCGTGCGGGATCGGCTGAGTACCTGCACCGGTGGCCACCGTGGCGACCCGGGTGGCGGTAGCCGTGGCCGCAGCCCCAGCAATGAGCGCACACACGATGGCCCACCGGGTCCGACGACCCCGTCGAGGGGCCTTCGGATTGGCTGGCGTGTTGGCCTCAGGTGTCGGACCCGTCACGGCAATTGCCGGGAATGGCTCGACCAACTCCCGCCGGTCTGCTGGCGTGGGTCGATCGGTGCCTTCCATGTCTGTCCCTTTCTTGGCCATGACTCAGATGATCCCGGCGATCGGTGCGGACGGATTGGAGACGCTCCCGTAGAACGGTGCGCCACCGAAGGAGAAGATGCCGCCGTCTTCACCGGCCATCCAGTACCCGTGACCATCGGGGCTTGCCGTGATGCCGACAATGGGGGCACCGATGAAGATGAAGCGGAGGCTGCCCTGATAGACGGCATTTCCGAAGGGAAGGACCGCCCCGGCCCGGGTCACCAACCAGTAGCCCCGTCCGTTGGCCGTGGGGGCCAAGCCGACGACGGGGTCGACCGACGTACGCCCGACGGGAGCGCCGTAGAACCCGGCGTCCCCGTAGCCGAAGACGCCGCCGTCGGATGCGATCAGCCAGTACCCGAGTCCGTCACCGGTGGGGGCCATGCCGACGATCGGTGCGGACAGGGGCTGGGCGCCGGTGGAGCCGTAGTAGCCGGCATCGCCGAAGGAGAAGATGCCGCCGTCAGCCGAGACCTCCCAGTAGCCAGCGCCAGTGGGTGTGGCTGCGAAGGCGACGATCGGCGTGTTGAGCGGGTGACCGCCCATCGATCCCAGGTAGGTGGCGGAGCCGAAGCTGAACACCCCCCCGTCGGAGGCCACCATCCAGTAGCCGTCGTGATTCGGAGTGAACGCCGCACCTACGACGGGGGCCACCAGCGGATGGCCGGCCATTGATCCGAAGTCCCCGGTGGTCACACCGTTGACCGTCGGCACCGGACCGATCGGGGTGATCGATCCGTCGGTGCCGAACGCCGCGTACCCGGTAGCGGACCCGAGCAGTGTCAACTTGTTGACACCGGCAGCGGCAAAGACATAGTTGGCGGCTGTGAGGCTCCCCGGTGCGCACGTCACGTCGTAGGTTCCCTTACCTGACTCGGGGGTGGCCGTCGAGGTGCACGACGGCGTGCCGGACACCACTGAGACGGTGTCTCCGTTCTTGAACCCGGTGAGGTGGTACCCGAACTTCGGTAGAGCAGCACCCGCTGATGCGGTGACCGGGTCAGCGTGTATCTCCAGGGTGGCTGGCGCCACCTCGAACGTGGCCGAGGCCGAGGCTGGGTAGTACTGGAAGGAGCCATCTTGCGAGGTGGTGAGCGTGCAGGTCCCAATGCTGACGATCACCAGTCGGACGGCAGGTCCGGTGCACGCACCTGACGACGAGTTGGCCAGGCTGAGGCCTGAGTCGACCGAAGGTGCGACATCGACCGGCCGATCACCGTAGGTGAGGCCCGCCAGGGCCGGATAGGTGATGGACTGCTCAGCGCGAGTCAGCAAGAACGCAGAGGTGGCGTTGGCTCCGGCGTAGACCCCGGTGACGAGTGTCCCGACAGGGAGCGTCGCCATCGCTTCTGGAGGAATAGCGGTCAACCCAGGTGTGCCGTCGCCAAGCTGTCCGTAGTAGTCCCCGCCCCATACCCACGGGACCCCGACACTGGTGAGGGCATACGACGAGTGCTCGCCAGCGGCGATCGACACGAATGCGGTGGCTGGCGGCAGTCCGGTCGGAACTGCGGGGATGGCGCTGTCCACTGGGTTGGACCCGACCAGAGGCGATGCCAGCTGGCCGAAGACGTTGGAGCCCCAGGCCAGGACCGTGCCGGTGGCAGAGAGGGCGAGGCTGTGGGATCCCCCAGCGGCGATGCTCGAGATCGTCGTGCCCGCCGGGAGCGATGCCAGGATCGGGGTGAGCGAGTCCGAGTTCAGGCCGTTACCGAGTTGTCCAGAGGCGTTGAACCCCCACACATACACCTGGCCATCTGTGCCCAAGGCCAGGCTGTGTCCGGTACCGGCGGCAATGGCAGTGAACTGCACACCGGTCGGGGCGGTGATGGCCACCGGGGTCGAGATCGAGGTGGTGGTGCCGTTACCGAGCTCGCCGTGCGTGTTGGCGCCCCAGGCGAAGACGACACCGGTCGAGGAGAGCGCCATGCTGTGGTCTCCCCCGGCGGCGACTGCGGTGAAGGTCACCCCGGCCGGCGTGCTCACGGCTACCGGCACCAATGCGGATGCCGTCGTGGTGTTGCCGATCTGACCGAAGACGTTTGCACCCCAGGCGTAGACGGCTCCGGTGGCGGTGAGGGCGAGGGCATGGCTGCTCCCAGCGGCAATGGCGGTCACTGGTCCGCTAGGCACCGAGACGGCGATGGGCGAGGTAGTCGACGAGGTGGACCCATCACCGAGTTGACCGACCGAGTTGGAGCCCCAGGCGTAGACCTGTCCAGTAGTGGTGAGCCCCACGGTGGAGGCACCACCGGCAGCCACCGAGGCAAAGGCCGTGCCGGCGGGGGCGTTGACCGTGGCGGGTGCGGCGATACCGGTAGCCGAACCGCCGCCGAGAGAGCCGATCCCGATCTGACCGGAGTCGTTGTCGCCCCATCCGTAGAGCGCCCGAGACGGCATGGTGGCCCCAGTCTCGAGGACCGTGCCGCGCCGTGCGCTCGTCGATGGATCTCCCGAAGCCGAACGACCGGCCGACAACTGATCAAAGGAGTACAGCGTGGCCGATCCGACCACGGAGGCCACTACGGCGAGTGCGATCCCGGTGCGCACCACGAGCCGACGCCTGGTGGCGTCGGTGTCGAATCGGTGCGTTGCTGGCTGCCCCACTTGGTCCCCCTGCCCGGGTTATTCGGTGCGATGTAGTGAAGACCTGCCCGGTTGGGTCGGTCTGTTCTCACCTAGACCATCGGCCCGGGTGTCGCGTTTCTGTACTTATTCATTCTGGCCCAGCCGATGCTCTCTCGTCAATTTTGATAACTTCTGCCCCAAATATGACGCTGAGTCGCTGATTTCTCACTCTAGGTGGTTTTTGGGAGGGGCAGCGCTGCCTTGGGTGACCAGCAGGATCAGGCGGGCGGGATCAGGCGGGCGCGGCGGGCGGGATCAGGCGGGCGGGATCAGGCGGGCGGGAATGCGCCCACTGGGTGTCCGCTACGGGGCGAAGTACGGATTGCGGGCCAGCGCGGCATATGCCTGAAGGCCAGCCGGGGTGAACCGCCAGTCGGCCAGCGGCCCCTGCGCATCGAAGTAGACGACGGCTTTGAACTGAGGGAGCGACGGCGCATCCGTGCCGATGGACTCGATGAACCCGGCCTGTGCCGACCCGGCCGATCCCGTTTCGGCCACCATCATCGGCTTGCCCTGCGTCTCCCACTGTCGGTAGAAGCCTGAGAAGAGTGAGGAGAATGTCTGCGTGCCGTCACGGTCGTAGCCGTCAACGGCGATCCAGTCGACCGATGCAGACCCAGGAAAGAACGGGGCTGGATCGACCCCGGTCAGCGCCGGGCACCACACGAAGCTGACGTTGGCAGCACCGGCGTTGGTGAAGAGAGTGTGGATGTGCCCCCATGCGCTGACGAACCCAGACGCGCCTCCCACTTGCGGGTGGGACCGCACGAGGTTCATCTCCCAGCACCAGCGCAGTAGCACCGGTCCCCGGTACGACACCAGGGCTGATGCGAACGTCGAGATCAACGCATCGTCGGAGCCCCCGGCTACCGCCGAGCCATCCGGCGCACACCCCCAGTCGAGGATGGGGATCGACCCTTGGGCGGCGATGGCGGACAGAGCGGCTATGGGTGGCGGTGCCGACCACCGCACATACACGTGAAGCAGACGGAGTGGACGACCGGTGGCTGCCAGCACTGCAGGCAGGGCCGCTACTTGGGCTGCGAACGACGACCCACCTCCGGTCACAGCCACCGGATGCAGCCACGCCCCCAAGTAGGCGCCGGTGGCCGGTACGGCCGGAGTTGCGAGTCCACCAGCGCCTGCGGTGGCGGTGTCGGGGACAGATGTCGGTGTGGTCGG
>CAIVIS010000313.1 GCA_903906055.1 uncultured Acidimicrobiaceae bacterium | reverse complement strand
GATTCAGGGTCATCGAACACAACGGGCTCGCCCTTGGCGCCGCACGACGTCAGCCCCGGCTCCCACTCCGACTGACTCCAATCGCCCGCGGGCCGACCCCACGTAGCCGCGACTTGTCGACCACCCCATCGACCGCCCCATCGACCGCCCCATTGACCGCCAGCACATAGCAGGCCAGTGTGTGGTGGGAGTAGGCCGAGTGCGACTCCCTTATCCGACAGAGGAGAGACGATGGAAAAGGTGGTTCTCATCACCGGGGCCTCGGCGGGTATCGGCCTGGCCACTGCTGATCTCCTGCATTCGTCCGGTTGGACCGTCATCGGTGCCAGCCGCCGCGGCAAGGGTCCAGGGACCTGGCAGTCGATGGTCATGGACGTCGACGACGACGTATCGGTCACCGATGGCGTCAACTCGGTCATTGCCGAGCATGGACGGATCGATGCCGTAGTCGCATGCGCCGGTTGGGGTCTGGCCGGAGCAGTGGAGCAGACCCCCATCGCTGATGCCCAGGACCAGTTCCAAACCAACTTCTGGGGCGCGGTCCGAGTAGTCCAGTCGGTGCTTCCTTGCTTGCGCCTCCAGGCCTCCGGACGAATCATCCTGGTCAGTTCGATAGGTGGAGTAGTCGGCATCCCGTTCCAGGCGTTCTACACCGCCTCCAAATTCGCCATGGAGGGCTACGGCGAGGCACTGGCCTACGAGGTGGCCCCGTTCGGGATCGAGGTCACCCTGGTCGAACCCGGCAACATCCGGACCGACTTCACCTCGAGTCGCCGTAACGTCGTCCCCGTCGGTCCCGACGTCTATGCGCTGGCCCGCACCAAGGCCGTCGAGAAGATGGAGGAAGATGAACGCGATGGAGCGCCCGCGGACGATGTGGCCCGAGTCATCGCCGGCGCCCTCGAATCGTCCCGACCACGCCGTCGGATCTCGGTCGGCAAGATGGGCGAACGGGTAGGCATCATCGGCAAGCGTCTCCTCCCCTATCGCCTGTTCGAAGCAGGAGCCAAGGGCAGCCTCGGCCTCTGAGCCAGGCTCCCGGCACATCCGAATCTCAGAGAGCGACGTTCTCCCAGTAGGAGCCGTCCAGCATGCCGGACAGAGTGGTCCGATGGATGATCATGTCATCGACGTCGTCTGGTCGTGCCGCCTCGCCGAAGAATATCGATCGTTCGGTCACCCGGCGCATGATCACTCCGTGGCGCATGGCGGCATAGGCGATGTGCCACTTCAGGTCACCGATCCGATGACCGGCCAGTGCCGTGTATGACTTCGCCACATCGACCGGGCGGAACATCTCGGGCAGCCCGGGCGCGCCGAGCTGCACGGCCAGGTCCTGGAAGAACAGGTGCAGATAACACATCCACCCCAGATCGACTTCGGGCGGGGCGACCGCAGCCATCTCCCAGTCCAAGACCGCAACCACCTCGTTGTCGCGGAACATCATGTTGCCGATCCGGCCGTCACCCCAGGACAGTGCATCAGCACTGACGTCGGTCGGCAGGTTGTCGGTGAGCCAGGCGAAGCATGCATCGAGCAACGGGGACCGGGAGTCCTGGACGACCCACTCGTGATACGCCTTCCAATGGTTGAGGCTGCGCTCGAGTGCCGTCTCACCGGGCTGGTCGAGTTGCAGGAACGACAGGTCGTAGCGGTCCGGAGTGATCGCATGGATCCCCGCCATCGCCGTAATGGCCGACTCCTGGATAGTGCGCCGAGCGGCCTCAGATCCGTCAAACACCCAATTGTCGCCGAACGTATAGGGCAAGACATCGGGAGGGACCAGCCCGTCGATCCGATCCATGACGAAGAACGACCCGCCGAGCACCTCGGGATCGGGCTCGTACCAGTGCGTCTCCGGAATGGGGACATCGGTGTGCGTGGCCACGAGGCGCATGACTTGGTACTGCATGTCGAGGTCATAGGTGGTGAAGACCGGGTAGTCGGTGGCCGGCGGCTCTACCCGGGCCACCAGTCGGCGCTCGACGGTCGTACCGTCAGCGATCCACCGGGCCGTGACCAGCAGTGTTTCCGAGGACATCCCGTTGCTCTCCGGGCTGGTCAGTTCGATGACCTCGGCCTCGTTGCCATTGGGAAGCGTACGTCGCAACCACGCCTCGACTTGGCCGCGCATGGCTCCTGGGTCGCGGGTGGAGGTGGTGATGTGCTCCGCATCCATCGCCACCGTGCCGTCGGGACGGGTGGCAGTCGACTCGCCCTGGGCTGCATCGGTCGTCATGTGGTCTCCCCTGGTGTGGGCTAGGTCGTACGGCTCGTGCGCTCGTGCGTTGCCCTCTAGTGGAGTCCAAGTATCGCGCCTGACGAGCCCCGCTAGGTGCGGTCAGTCCGACGGGGAGATAGGCAGCGGCACAGCCTGGCCGTCCGCATGGATGGCCACTCCATCTACCGTCCAACGGACGTCGACCGTCTCGGGTGGCGTCACCCGCCGGTGCAGCGTGGCCAGCGCCACTGTGGCCTCGCCTCGGGCTGACCACGCCAACGAAGTGAGCAGTCCAACTTCGTGGTCTCCGTCGGCCGTCCACACGGCAGATCCGACCGGTGGTCGGCTGTCGCCGCCCACCACTACCGCACATAGTCGCCGGGCCACGTTCGACCCTCTCGAGTCCAACCGGGCCACCAGCTCTTGGCCGGTGAAGCACCCCTTGGTGAACGAGACGGTCCGATCGACCAGGCCTACCTCGGCGGCGATACTCGAATCGGTGATCTCTCGACCGCCGACCGGTACACCCGCCTCGATCCGAGCGGCCTCCCACACGTCTGTGCCGCACCGCACTGCGCCCACCGGAAACCACGACGCCAGATCAGGGTCATCGCCACGACGAGGCCCGAGCAGATCCAGTCCTGACCACCCAGGCCAGGTCACCGGCACTACTAACTCTGGCCCACTGTCATCGGCCGAATCAACCGTCGGACCAACAGCTACGCCGGGACCCCGCAATGACAGGCAGGCCCAGTCCAGCGGCTCGATCGTCACCTTGGTCCGTAGTCGGAACCGCTCGAGGCGAGCCTGAGCCACCGGCCCCACACCACCATCGGTATCGACGACGAACGACTCGTCACCGGTCCTCGTGATCCTCACGTAGGCGTCGATCTTGCCCTGGGGACTCAGCAGCAGCGCTTCAGTCGATCCACCCACCGCCAACTGAGCCAGGTCCTGGCTGCACTGTCCCTGGAGGTATCCCAGAGCGTCAGGGCCACCGACGCTCAGCACATCCCGGTCGACCACGCGGGCGGCGATACCTTGGCGAAGTGCCTCCCAACCCCGTCCGTCAGCGGCATCCACGGATGTACTCATGATGACTGGGAGTCAGCCGCCGCAGCAGCGGCCCGGGTCATGGCCACTGCCGACAGCAGAGCGGCGGCCTTATGGGCGCACTCGGCGTTCTCCGATGCGGGATCGCTATCGGCCACGATACCCGCCCCGGCCTGCACCGATGCATGCCCATCGGGCGTGACGGTCATGGTCCGGATGGCGATGGCGGTGTCGAGATTGCCGGAAAAGTCGAGGTACCCGACCACGCCGCCGTACACGCCGCGCTTGGTCGGCTCCAGCTCGTCGATGATCTCCATGGCTCGCACCTTGGGGGCACCTGACAACGTCCCGGCCGGGAGGGTGGCACGCAGTACGTCGATCGGCCCCTTGCCTGGGGCCAGCTGGCCCGACACCTGTGAGGTCATGTGCATGATGTGGCTGTAGCGCTCGACCGCCATCACCTCGTCCATCTTCTCGGTCCCGAAGCTCACCACCCGCCCTACGTCGTTGCGGGCAAGATCGATGAGCATGACGTGCTCGGCCAACTCTTTGGGATCCTCGGCGAGCTCGGCCGCGAACAGGGCGTCCTCCTCCGGTGTCTGACCTCGAGGCCGCGATCCGGCGATCGGCCGAGAGATGACCGTGCCTTCGCGGAGGCGCACCATCGGCTCGGGCGACGCCCCGACCACGGTGACCTCGGGAAACCGGAGGAAGTACAGATACGGACTCGGATTGACCAGCCGCAGGACGCGGTAGACGTCGAACGGATCCACCCCGAGCTGGCCGAGATCGAACCGCTGCGACAGGACCACCTGGAAGATGTCCCCCGCCACCACGTGCTCCTTGGCGGCCAACACGGCGTCCATGTACATCTGATCACTCATCGTCCTCGACACATCGGACGGAGCGGGCTGGCGGGGCGGTAGCCGCCGGGGTGCCTCAGGAGTGGGACGGACGCAGTCGGCGGCCAGACCATCGAGCCGCGCTTCGGCATCGTTGTAGGCCTGCTCCAGGTCTTCGTCTGTCCATGTCGGGTCGATCACCACGTTGTCGATCAGTACGACCCGCTGGCGCCAGTGATCGAAGGCGGCCAGTTGGCCGATCACGGCCAAGATGGCATCCGGCTGACCTTGATCGTCCAGAGGTGTATCGGGGAGGTGCTCCACCTCTCGGACCACGTCGTACCCGAGGTAGCCAACCAGCCCGGCGTGGAGCGGAGGGAGGTCGGGAAGGTCGGGAGAGTCGCAGGCCGACAGTATCGACTCGAGCGCTTCCAGGATGCCGTGGGAGCCGGTCACTCCCCCGTCGCACAGCGCATCAAGATCGAGGTCGCCCCGGGTGGTCACCTCGGTGCCCTTGGTCACGATCGTGGCCAACGGGTTGCGCCCGATGAACGAGTAGCGGCCCCAGCGCTCGCCACCTTCCACCGATTCCAGCAGGAATCCGCTGGTGTCCCCGGTCCCTACGATCTGAAGGAAGGCCGCCACCGGGGTGAACGTATCGGCCACCAACTCGCGCCACACCGGAACGATCCGGTGCAAGCGGGCCATCGACCGAAACCGCTCGAGGCTAGGGCCGGCGGGATCGATCACGACGGGGACGAGCCCACCGCGTCCGACGGCCCGCCGAAGTCACGGTAGAAGCACGAGCGGTTCCCGGTATGACAGGCACCGGCGCCCTCTTGGTCGACCGTGATCAGGAGCGCATCGCCGTCACAGTCGTAGCTGATGCGGCGCACGTACTGACGGTCGCCGGAGGTCTCCCCCTTGCACCAGTACTCCTGGCGGCTCCTACTCCAGAACCACGTGCGTCCGGTCTCGAGCGTCTTGACCAACGATTCGGCGTTCATCCACGCCAGCATCAGCACCGTGCCGTCCGACGCGTCCTGGATGATGGCGGCCACCAGGCCATCAGGCGTATAGGTGACGGCGGCGAGCTCCTCGGGCGAGTGGCGCACAGGGGTGGCGATGAACGTCGGCGGCGTGGCGGAAGTAGTCACGATGAGGCTCCCAGTGGTTCAGGTTCGGGTGAAGTTCGGTCGGTCGTAGGTCGGTCTGCGTGGTCCAGGTCAGAGGTAGAGGCCTGTGCCGCCGTCGAATCGAGTGGCAGCCACGGCATGGACATCGCGTTCACGGAGGATCACGTACTCCTCACCCTGGACCTCTACTTCAAATCGGTCTTCGGGGTTGAACAGGACGTTGTCCCCCACCTTGACCGACCGCACATGGGGACCGATGGCGACAGCTCGTGCCCAACTGAGCCGGCGCGATACCTGGGCAGTTGCCGGAATGAGGATTCCCGCCCTGGAGCGGCGCTCACCTTCGGCCTGGCCGACCTGCACCAGGACCCGGTCGGCCAGAACGGTGATGGCAAGCTTGTCGCTGCTGGCGTCTGTTCCCTTTGCGGGTGCCTCGGAGGTCTTGGTTGCCACGTCCGCAGGCTACCGCAGCCCTGTCGCGCGCCGAACCCGTCACCAGCCCGGGCTGGCCCACCATTTCCACCCGACATGGGCGATCAGTCAGGCAGGACGTACCGATACACCAGCCGCGGCCAGATGCCGCTTGGCGTCAGCGATGGTGAACTCACCGAGATGGAAGATCGAGGCGGCCAGTACCGCATCGGCGGCGCCGTCGACCGCACCCTCCACCAAGTGGTCCAGTTCACCCACTCCACCTGAGGCGATCAGGGGCACCGAACAGCGTCCGGCAATCTGACGAGTGAGTTCCAGGTCGAAGCCGTCCCGGGTGCCATCACGGTCCATCGACGTCACCAGGAGCTCGCCAGCCCCCAACGCGGCACAGCGCTCGGCCCACTGCAGCACGTCGATCCCCGTCGAGGTGCGGCCTCCATGGGTGAACACCTCCCACTCGAGGGGCTTCCCCTCGGGCACCGGTCGACGCCTGGCATCGATCGCCACCACCACACACTGAGAGCCGAACTCATCGGCCAGTTCCGCGATCAACTGCGGTCGATCCACGGCGGCGGTATTGACCCCCACCTTGTCGGCACCGGCCCGCAGTAGCCGACGCGCATCTTCGACGGCCCGGACCCCGCCCCCGACGGTGAAGGGGATGAAGACCTGCTCGGCCGTGCGTTCGACCACATCGACCATCGTCCGGCGGTTGTCCGACGACGCGGTGATGTCCAAGAACACCAGTTCGTCGGCGCCCTGGGCGTCGTAGCGGGCGGCCAACTCCACCGGATCGCCGGCGTCGAACAGGTCAGTAAAGCGCACACCCTTGACCACCCGGCCCTCGTCGACGTCGAGACAGGGGATCACTCGAACCGTGCGCATGCTGCCACCCCCTCTTCCACTGTCATCCGACCGTCCACCAGGGCCTTGCCGGTGATGGCCCCGAGCAGACGACGAGGAGCCCCGCCCTCACTCGGCTCCGCTCCCAATCGGGCCAGGGCTTCGATATCGGCCACCGATCCCACGCCGCCCGATGCGATCACGGGGACCTCCGTGGACGCCAAGACCGCGGCCAGTCCATCGAGGTCGGGGCCGGTCAACATGCCGTCACGGTCGATAGACGTGGCGATGACAGCGGACAGTCCGGCCCCGGCCACCTCGTCGAGGAGGTCACCGACCGTCCGGCCCGAACCTTCCTCCCATCCCCGGATGGCCACCTCGGCCCGCCCGTCATCGGTCCGGCGATAGTCCAACCCCAAGGCCACACGACCAGGAAACTGCTCTGTGGCTCGCCTGACCAGCCCAGGATCGTCCAGTGCTGCCGTCCCCAGGATCACCCGGGCCACGCCGCCATCGAGCAGCGCTTCGATGTCCGAATCGCTTCGGACCCCGCCACCAGTCTCGACGGGGATGTCGACGGCGCGGGCAATGGCCAGCACAGTGTCCCTGTTGACCGGTTCCCCACTACGGGCGGCATCGAGGTCGACCACGTGAAGCCAGGGAGCACCGCCGGCCGCGAACCGCATGGCCAGAGCCACCGGATCTCCGTACTCACTCTCTCGGTCGAAGTCGCCCTGGGTGAGCCGCACGGCAGTTCCCCTGCGGATGTCGATGGCCGGGTAGAGGTCCATCAGGCGCCGGTCGCTTCCACGGCGGCCACGAAGTTGCTCAGGATGCCCAAGCCGACCGCACCCGACTTTTCGGGGTGGAACTGGGTACCCCACACTGCACCCCGTTCCGCTGAGGCCACCACCGGACCGCCGTAGTCACAGGTCGCTGTGGTGTCCTCGGTGCGCTCGGGGGCATACGAGTGGACGAAGTAGACCCAGGCCGGATCAGGAACGCCGGCCAACAGTTGGGATCGGGTCACGTCGAGCACGTTCCACTGCATCTGCGGATGCTTCACTCCGTCCGGCAGTCGGCGTACCGCCCCGGCCAGGACCCCCAGACCCGCGGCCGACGGATCCTCTTCGGATCCCTCGTACAGCAGTTGGAACCCGACACAGATCCCGAGGAACGGAATCCCACGGGAGACCGCATCGATCACCACCCGATCCAGCCCGCTGGACTCCAGCGCGCTGGCGCACGGGCCGAACGAGCCGACCCCGGGAAGCACGATCCCATCGGCTGTGGCCGCCACATCGGGATCGTCCACCAGGCGTGCGTCTGCCCCCAGTCGCTGCAGGGCCTTCTCGGCTGATCGCAGATTGCCGATCCCGTAGTCGAGGACGGCGATCACTGGGCGAGGCAAAGGGTCACAGGGTGCCCTTGGTGGACGGAATGCCCCCGCCCTCGACCCGGATCGCATCCTTGAGTGACCGGGCCACAGCCTTAAACGACGCCTCGATGATGTGATGCGTATTGCGACCGGTGACCAGTCGGATGTGCAGAGTAATAGCCGCGGCCGTAGCGAACGCTCGCCAGAACTCCTCGGCCAGCTGCGGATCGAACGGCGGCGAACCGAGCCCAGGTGTATCAGTGGGGAATTCGATCGTGTAGGCCAAGAACGGTCGACCCGACAGGTCGAGGGCCACATCGACCAGGGCCTCGTCGAGCGGCAGCGAAATGGAGGCGAACCGCCGCACTCCCGCCTTGTCGCCGAGTGCTTCGGCGAAGACCTCGCCCAAGGCGATTCCGACATCCTCCACTGTGTGGTGGGCATCGACTTCGAGATCACCCTTGGCCGCCACCACCAGGTCGATGCCGCCGTGGCGACCCAGTTGGTTGAGCATGTGGTCGAAGAAGGGCAGTCCGGTCGAGATCTCCGTGGTGCCGGTGCCGTCGAGGTCTACCGAGACCTCGATCGAGGTCTCCTTGGTCGCACGCGACATGCGGGCGACCCGGTTCGGACGGGAAACGGCATCGGTCGAGGTCTGGTTGCTTGAGCTCATCGCAGGCTTTCGGTCAGTGCGGCCAGGAACCGGTCGTTCTCTTCGGGGAGCCCCACCGTCACCCGCAGGCAGCCGGTGACGCCGGGCCACTGCGAACAGTCTCGCACGAGCACCGATCCCGACACGAGATCAGCCCACACCACCCTCGCGTCCTTGGAGGTCGGTCGAAAGAGCAGGAAGTTTGCATCAGACGGCCACGTCTCGACTGGAAGGTCGGCCAACACCGCGGCAATCCGCTCGCGCTCCACCACAACGGCCGCCACCCGTTCGTTCATCTGAGCTGCGTAGTCGAGAGCCAGGCGCCCAGCTAGCTGCTTGACGGCGTCGAGATGGTACGGAAGGGCTACGAGTTCCAAGGCTCGGACCACTTCCGGGTCGGCCACCAGGTAGCCGAGCCGCGCACCGGCCATCGACCACGTCTTCGAGAACGTACGCACCACCGCGATGTGCCGCGTACCGGCCGGATCGTTGCGCCGCAGATCCAACGCCGATGATGGAGCGAACTGTCCATAGGCTTCATCGACCACGAGTAGTCCGGGGTCCATTCCTGCCACCGCCAGGATCTCGTCGGTCGAATCGGCCCGCCCGCTCGGATTGTTCGGCGAGCACAGAAACGTGATCGCCGGCTTCGCCTCAGCCAACACACGACCCACCACCTCGAGGTCGAGGCAGAAGTCGTCTTGGCGCGGACCGGCGGCCACTGGAGTTCCGGTGATCCGAGCGATGTGCCGGTGCAGCGTGTACGTCGGTTCGAACAGAGCGGCAGTCCGCCCCGGGCCGCCATAGGCCAGAAGCAGGCACTGCAGGACCTCGTTGGACCCGTTGCCACAGAAGATCTGATCGACACCGACGCCGTGGCTGGCCGCCAAGGCCGTCCGTAGTGCGGTGGCTTCGCGATCCGGGTACCGGTTGAACTCGATCGTGCCGATGGCCTCGCTCAGCGCCTCCTGCCACCCGACCGGCGGCGGCATCGGCGATTCGTTGGTATTGAGCCGGACCTCTACATCGACCTGGGCCGAGTGATAGCCGTCGAGGGCAGCCAGGTCGGGCCTGACCGCGGGAAGGCTCGAAGACGAGCTGGTGGCGTCAGGTGGCACGGCGTCGACTACGTCGGCCATCGCAGCTGCACCGACTCGGCGTGGGCGGGCAGGCCCTCGGTCTGGGCCAGGGTCACCACGTGGGGACCGAGCGTGCGCAGGGCTTCGTCATCCATGCTCACGGCATGGATGTGCTTGCGGAAGTCGTCCACTCGCAGCGCGCTGGCGAACCGGGCGGTGCGGTTGGTGGGCAATACGTGGTTCGGCCCGGCCAGGTAGTCACCCACACTGGCCGGTGCGTTCACACCCAAGAACACCGCTCCGGCCGACTCGATGTGCGCCAGCAGCGACTCGGCATTCTTGGTCAGGATCTCGAGGTGCTCAGGGGCGACCACGTTCGATACGGCGCACGCCTGCTTGGGCCCGTCCACCAGTACGGCCCATCCACCGGCCCCCAAGGTGGCCTCGAGGTCAGCCCTGCGGGGCGACGCGGCCACGATCCGGTCGACCGCCGCGCAGACTTGCTCGAGCTTCTGCTCCGACCAGGTGATGAGCCACGCCAGGCCATCGGGACCGTGCTCGGCTTGGACCACGAGGTCGATGGCGGCGAACTCGGCCGGAGTGTCGGGGCCGGCGATCACCACGACCTCGGAGGGACCGGCGAACGCCGAGGCCACTCCGACCACCCCGGATACCTGCCGCTTCGCCTCGGCCACGTAGCGGTTGCCCGGTCCGACGATGACGTCGACGGCGGCGATGCTCTCGGTCCCGTACGCCATGGCCGCTATGGCTTGAGCGCCACCGACCCGGTAGACCTCGGTCACGCCGGCGACGGCCGCCGCGGCCAGGGTGGCATCGTCGATGCGGCCATCGGGCCCCGGTGGCACGCACAGCACGATCTCTTCGACCCCGGCCACATGGGCCGGCACCGCGCACATCAGGACAGTAGAGGGATACCGAGCCCTCCCACCGGGTGCGTAGCAGCCGGCACGGGCCACGGGACGCAGCACATGGCGAACGGTGATCCCACCGGAGACGAAGTCCTCGGGAGCCTCTCCGGCCTCGTGTGCGTGATACGCCAGGATCCGATCGTGGGCGACGTCGAGCGCCTGCTGCAGTTCCGAGGGGATCCGGGCCAGTGCGGCGCTGATCTCCTCGGGTGACACCCTCAGGTCATCGATGTCGACATGGTCGAACCGTGCGGTGAGCCGACGCAGGGCATCATCGTCATCGGCCCGGACCTCGGCGATGATCGCAGCCACCGCCTCGGATGAGCGGTCCTGCTCGTCCACCGGACGAGGCAGCAGGTCGGTCAGCTCACGGCGGTCGCCGGAGAAGCCGCGTAGGTCGAGTCGACGGAGGCCCATGGCTCGTCGATGCTATCGGACGCCACGCCGTACGCTCCGCCGATCGACCGGACCGGAGGCCGACGATCTGTCCGCGGCTGTCGACAGTGTCATGATCGTCGCATGGCCGCCAGCCCCGCAGAACTGTCCTCACTCGCCACCGCGCTCGACGACCTCACTCGACGGGTGACCGCACATGCCGAAGCGTCTGACGCCGCCAAAGACGAGGACACCGCTCGCGAGTTGTTCGCCATCGAACGATCGCTGAACAGCGCCAACCGGAGACTGTCGCGCCTTGCCCTTGCCCTCGGGCGACAGTAAGCAGCCATCATCTGGCCGGAATCTGGCCGGAATCTGGCCGGACCTACTTGAGCCCGGACGCGGCGAAGGCACCCCGAAGGGTGCCTTCGCGCAAGTAGGTCGGGCGGCGGATCCCGATCCCTACTCGGAAGGACCAGTTGGCGGGAACTGGTCCAAATCCAATTTCAGCACAGATTCGCCGATTCCGCCAGTCAGAAACTTTACTTTCTAGCGACAAAGAGTAGCAACTGACCATCGCCAGGAAGAGACTCGGGCTCGTCGCATCGTTAAGGATCAGTCGACCGAGGCTCTGGGGCTAGCCACTCGCGACAACGACCCACGGACCACTCCCCCCGATGCGGCCGACGGGCAGTAGTCAGCCAGCACGCACTGCGTGCACCGGGGAGCCCGGGCCCGGCACGTAGCCCGACCGTGCAGGATCAGCCGCAGACTGAACATGCCCCTTCCAGCGGCAGGAACCATGGCGTTCAATACGTGCTCCACCTTGACCGGGTCCACCTCGGTGGTCAGACCCAGCCGGAGGGAGAGACGTTGGACGTGAGTATCCACCGGTAGTCCCGGGAGATCGAACGCAACGCTCCGCAGCACGTTGGCGGTCTTGCGGCCAACGCCAGGCAGCGTCACCAGGTCCGCCATTCTCGATGGGACCACCCCGCCGAAGCGGTCCATCACGCCCTGGGCCATGCCGATCAGGCTGCGGGTCTTGGCCCGATAGAACCCAGTCGATCGAACCAGTCGTTCCACCTCGTCCACCGGTGCCGCCGCCAGCGATGCCGCGTCGGGGAAGCGTTCGAACAAGGCCGGTGTCGTCCGGTTCACCCGCTCGTCGGTGCACTGCGCAGACAGGATGGTCGCCGCGAGTAGCTGAAAGGCGTCGCCATGGTCGAGGGCGCACAGATCGGCTGTGCTGCCCGGAAAGCAACGACCAAGTCGATCGTTGGTCTCACGGGCCCGGCCGGCCGGGGTACGGGGTCTGACCATCAGCGCACGATACCGGTAGGTTACGGCCATGCACGAGACCGATACCGACGTGGTCACCACGGCGGACCGGCACTTGGTGGCCGAAGTGACCGATCTCATGGACCGGATGGTCGCAGTCACCGGACTTCCCGGGCTGAGCGAGGATCGACGTCGGGCCCTCCACCGGGCCGCCACGGCGAACGACCGGCGGCTGCTGGCCGTGAGGATGCGGGATCGGACCGACGGCAGACTCGTCGGCTACGCCCAGATCGACGAGGCAGACGACAGATCCCTGTGCAGCGTCGAGGTCGTAGCCCTGACCACATCGGACCATGACGAACTTACGGGGGCCGACGATCGCTCCACTGCCCTGCTCGCATTGGCAGTGGATGCCTACGGTGCGTCCGGCGGAGGTCGCCTACGCCTGTGGATCCCGGCTCCCACCAAGGCCGACGAACGTCGTGCTGGCGCCCTCGGTTTCTCGGTCGAACGTGAGCTCATGCAGCTTCGTTGTCGGCTCCCCCTGCCACCCACCGGATCCACCGATATCGACGCGCTCTGGATCCGGCCCTTCGAAGTTGGGCGCGACGAGGAGCAGTGGCTGGCCGTCAACAACCGGGCATTCGCTGCTCACCCCGAACAGGGGCGGTGGGATCTGGCCACCATCGAGGCGCGCGAGTCTGAGCCGTGGTTCGACCCTCGCGGATTCCTCGTCCTCGAAGCAGATGGCCGCATGGCCGGATTCTGCTGGACCAAGGTCCATGCAGACGCGCAGCCGCCCATGGGCGAGATCTACGTCATCGGTGTGGATCCCGACTTCCATGGGCGTGGGTGGGGCCGTGCCCTGACCCGTGCCGGATTCGACTGGATGGCCGAAGCAGGGCTGACTGTCGGCATGCTCTACGTCGACTCCGCCAATACCGCCGCCGTGGCCCTCTATGGCTCGATGGGAATGGAGACCCACCACAGCAGCCGGGCCTATATCGCCACGGTCCCGGCCTCACCAGCCCACTGAGCGTGCCAGGAGCACGCAGTGGGTCGGTCAGACCGAACCGACGATGTGTCCGATCGTGTAGGTGACCGTGGCCGCTGCTGCCGATATCAAGAGCTGACGGACCGCCGACCACAGCCACGGTCTTCCTGTGAAGAAGGACAGGGCAGTGCCGACAGCCAGCGAGGCGATGGCCCCCAGAATCACCGACCACAAGGTCGCCTTCGTTCCGCTGGCGAACAGCCAGGGCAGTAGAGGGATCAAGGCACCGATACCGAACATCACAAAGGAAGAGAACGCGGCCTGGAGCGGATTGCCGGTATCGCCCGGGGTGAACCCGAGCTCTTCTCGGGCGTGGGTCTCGAGGGCGAGCTCGGGATCCTGCATCATGGTGGACGAGAGCTCTTCGGCCAGCGCTGGATCGACCCCGCGACTGCGGTACAGCGCCGCCAACTCTCGCCGTTCGATTTCGGGGTCGGCCAGGATCGAGCGTCGCTCGATATCGAGCTCGCGTTCCATCAGCTCGGACTGCGCCCGCATGGAAACGTACTCGCCGGTCGCCATCGAAAACGCCCCGCCGATGAGCCCGGCGATTCCGGCCAGACGGACGGCGCCTGCTGGTGAGTGGGCGCCCGCCATTCCCAGGATCAACGAGACGTTGGAGACGAGACCATCGCTGATGCCGAACACGGCAGCACGGGCTCCGCCGCCCGAGAGATTCCTATGCCGGTGTTCGTCGTCCACGTCACGATGGTACCGACCCCGAGGCCATGAGGCTGCGCTCTGGTCCGACCGTAGGTGGTCCTCACCTGACCAGAACACCTAGGTGGTCCACCCTGGCGTCCCTCACCTACAGTCTGCGCATGGCTACCACCGTGCACGGAATCGAAGCATTCAAAGACCTCGTCGGAACCCATCTGGGCTACAGCGAGTGGCACCTCGTCGATCAGGCGCAGATCAACCTGTTCGCCGAGGCCACAGGAGACCATCAGTGGATCCACGTGGATCCGGAACGGGCCAAGAGTGGCCCGTTCGGTGGACCCATCGCCCACGGCTATCTGACGTTGGCGCTGGCCCCTGTGTACCTAGGTGAGGTCCTCGTCGTCGAGGGCATCTCCATGGGGGTGAACTACGGGTGCAACAAGGTCCGGTTCCCCTCGCCTGTCATGGTGGGGAGCAATCTCCGGGTCGGCGTGGCTGTCGCCGAGGTCGAAGACGTCACCGGTGGTGTCCAGGTCGTCTTGGACCTGACCTTGGAGACCGAGGGTTCGACCAAGCCCAGCTGCGTGGCCCAGGTGGTCTACCGCTACTACGCCTGAGGTCAACCAGCTGCACTATCGGGTACTGGCCATCGGATCACCAGCAGGCGGTTGCCAGCACGAATGAGCCCCTGCTCCGACAATGAGAGCAACTACTCCTAGAGTGGTGGCATGGAGATGCGGGTCGAGCAACTGTCGGCGCAGGCCGATGTGTCGGTAGACACAGTCCGGTACTACCAGAGCAAGGGCCTCCTGGATCCACCGCGACGTGAGGGGCGGATCGCCTGGTACGGCGACGCCCACGTGGATCGCCTGCACCGGATCCGCTCCCTGCAGCAACAGGGGTTCACCCTGGCCACCATCGCCCGGTTGGTCAGCGGCGATCTCGATGCCGCCGACGAGGCGCTGCTCGGGCAGCTCTCGGGTCTCCACGTTGCCCGCGAATCCCTCAGTGGAGGCCGCCCTCGGGATCTGCCTTCGGCGAACGCCGCTGGGGGTACTGACGCCGGGGATGGATCGTCTGACGGATCGTCTGATGGCGGTACTCATCGCTCAGACCCCAACAGGGCGTACTCATTGGACGAGCTGGGATCGGCCACAGGGATGCCCCTCGCCCTGCTCAAGGCCATCGAGGCAGAGGGGCTTCTCATCCCCACTCGGGTGGCCGGACAGGAGCGCTACACCGACGAGGATGTGGCTGCGGCGCGTGCAGGGCTCCGGATGCTCGAGTGGGGCATCCCTCTGACCGACCTGTTGGATCTGGCTCGTCGCCACAACCAGGCCACCCAGCAGGTGGCGCGCGATGCAGTAGAGCTGTTCACCCAGCACGTCCGCCGGCCGCTGCGCGACGGCGCTGTGCCCGACGCGTTGGCCGATACCCCCGACAGCGACGGCGACCCCGCTGTCGATGGGCTCCTACTGGCCTACGCGGAACTACTCCCCGCCGTGAACACGCTGGTCGGCCACCACTTCATCCGGACGTTGGTCAAAGTCGCACTCGACTATGTCGAACGAGACGGGACCGATGCGGAACGCGACGCCGTGTGGAGCCGAACCACGGCCACACCTGCCCGGCTGCCCGCCACCCCAGATCTCCCCGACACGACACCAGCCGGGGCCCGAGCCTGATGAACAGCCCAGTGGAGCCCAGCATCCCGACAAACCCCGATTCGACTGACTTGACCCAGTCAGCCAACCCCTCCACGGCCGGCATTTCGCTCGAGACCGCGGCCCGTGCACGCCAGGCCGACCTGCCCACCGGACCGGCCAAGACGGAGTTGGTCCAGTCCATGTTCGACGCCATCGCCCCTCGCTACGATCTGGTCAACCGGACCATGACGTTCGGGCTCGATGTCCGCTGGCGGAAGCAGTCGCTACGAGCCCTGGCCCTCCCTCCCGGGTCGACCGTGCTCGATCTGGCCTGCGGTACGGGCGACTTCCTGAAACTGCTCCATGCCGGTGGCTACCAGGCCTTCGGTCTGGATCTCTCCTGGGGGATGCTGGCCGCCAACCACACCGGATCCCCGCTGGCCCAGGCCGACGGAGCAGCCCTGCCCATCGCTACCGGTTCCGTCGACGGCATCACCTGCGGGTATGCACTGCGCAACTTCACCGACCTCGGAGCCGTGTTCCAAGAGTTCGGCCGCATCGTGCGACCCGGAGGCCGGATCAGCCTGCTCGAGGTGTCCGAGCCTGACTCCGGTCTTCTTCGGACCGGTCATCGGATCTGGTTCCGCCATGCTGTTCCGCTCATCGGTGGCCTCCTGTCGGATCGGACGGCCTACCGGTATCTGCCCAAGTCCACGGCGTATCTCCCTTCGACCGCAGAACTGCGCTCCATGCTCCAAGAGGCTGGCTTCTCCGCCGTCAACCGTCGAGGACTGTCGGGTGGACTCAGCCAACTCATCACCGCCAGCCGATCCGGTCGCCCATGACCTCGGGGTCCAATTCGATCGCCGACTCCCCGGCCATGGTGCCCCACCGACCGGGTCCCGCCACCCTGACCGCAGTGCGGATCCCCTTGCCTCCTGGGGCGTCGATCGATCCCTTCGCACTCTGCGGTCCATCAGGCATCCTGATGGCCGAAGCAGGCAAGGTGCTGGTCGGGCTCGGTGTCGCCCTGGACCTTGAGCTCCCACTCGGGCTGACCGAACCACGAGCGATCGACGCCGTCCTCGACGAGCTCGCCGCCATCAGGTGTGACGATCGCCTCGGTACCGCTCACCACGCCAGCGCCACCCGCGGGGTGATCGCCTTCGGCGCCCTGCCGTTCGACCGCCGCAGTGCAGCATCGATGATCGTCCCGGGGCTCCTCTACTGCCTTGAGCCCGACGGATCCGAGTGGGTGACGATCGTCGGGAGTGTCCCCATTGACCAGCCCGACCCGGACGATCCGTCGGCTGGATCGGCCATCCGTGACTACCTGGTCGGCCTCGTCGGCATCACCCCTACCGGCGATCCGTCGCCGACCCATGTTCGTATCGATCCCCGATCGAGCGACAACGAGTTCCGCCAGACGGTGGCGTCCGGTGTCGAGGCCATCAGAGCTGGACACGTAGAGAAGGTCGTCCTGGCTCGAGCAGTCGACGTCCACCTGGTTCACGAGATCGACCGAGCCGCCCTACTGCGCCGCTGGGCCGCCAGCGAACCGAACTGTTCGGTCTTCTCCGTCCCCACCGCGACTGGGCATTTCATGGGGGCCAGTCCGGAACTCCTGGTGGCTCGCACCGGCGACCACTTCCGAAGCCGCCCGCTGGCGGGTACTACCGACCGGTTCCCTGACCCCACGAGCACGCTCCCGGCCGCACTCCTCGACTCGACGAAGGATGGGACTGAACACCGGTTGGTCATCGAAGAGCTACGCGACGCCCTGGCACCGCTGAGCATCGAACTGAACGTCCCCGACAGCCCGGAACTAGTGCACCTCAATGCCATCACCCACCTGGGCACCACCATCGACGGGGTCCTACGCCCCGATGCTGGCGGACGGGTCCCGAGCGTTCTCCACCTAGCCGCGCTGCTCCATCCGACTCCCGCCGTGGGCGGCGTCCCCCGCCAGGTCGCCCTCGAACTCATCGACCGGCTCGAGCCCACCCCACGAGGCACCTATGCCGGCCCCGTGGGTTATGTGGATGCGGCCGGGGACGGGCGATGGATGGTGGGCATTCGGGCCATGACCGTATCTGCGACCAAGGCACGATTGACGGCGGGAGTCGGTGTGGTGGCCGGATCGAGCCCAGACACCGAACTTCGCGAAGCGAGCCTCAAACTATCCACGATCTTCGATGCGCTCGCCCCCGGAGTGACATTCAGCACTGCCAGTACTACTGACTGACGGAGTCGTCACGCCCGGTGGCCATGATCAGCCCGGACAGCACCCCGGGGGCGTCCCGGGCTACGAAATGCCCAGACCGTTCCACCACGACCAACTCGGCCCCGACAACCGAACGGACCAGCGTCCGCCCAGCCTCGGGCCGCACCACCAAGTCCCAGGCGCCCACGACAACGACAGTGGGCACCCGAATACGCGCCAGCGCACCTACCACCAAGGGCATCTCGTCGATCAGCGCTCGCTGTTCGGTCAGGAACGTGCGCCGGTGACGGCCGAGCGAGCCACGCTCACCACCCAGCACTCCTTGGTCGGGCAGGGCGGCGCGGAACTGGTCCCGGTAGCGGACGGGCACCCGATGCGAGAGCTTGCGGACGCGAGGAAGCACCTCGCCGAGCGCCAGCAGGCCACCGACGGTCAGCACATCGCCGATCGCCCGCAAGCCCAGCAGCCGGTCGAATCCATCCAGGCTGTCCGGGGTGCAGGCCGCGCCCACCAGCACCAGGCTCCGCACTAGGTCCGGGCGTCGGTCCGCCAACAGGACTGCTGCGCCCCCGGCCCAGCTATGGGCCACCACCACAGCCGGCCCGGCATCGAGTTGATCGAGCAGCGCACCGGCCATCTCGGCATTGCCCACCACACCCTGGGCCTCACTCCCCGTAGGTCCGTAGCCGGCTCGGTCGGGAGCCACGACCCGGAACTCGTCGACCAGCAGATCCGTCACCGGATCCCATGACGCCCCCGTGCCTGGCTGTCCATGGAGCAGGAGCACCAGTGGACCGGCACCTCGATCGATGGTGGCTACAGGCGGGGCGCTCACCTCGGCTGCACTGTTCGGCCCACCATCACAAGCCTGACATCAGGTATTCAGGACCTGCTGGCGCCCACGGCCATAACCGATGAGGCGCTCGAATCCCCAGAGAGTGACCAGCCCCAGTGCCTCGACCACGATCGACATGGACATCTTGGACTCGCCCTCCACTCGATCGACGAATCGAATCGGCACCTCGAGGATGGAAGCTCCAGATCGCTTGGCCGCATAGGTCATCTCGATCTGGAATCCGTAGCCCTCGGCCTTGACCTGGTCGAGATCGATCCTCCGCAGTAGTGGTGCGGAATACGCCCTAAATCCTGCAGTGGCATCCGCCACCCCGAGCCCGAGGAGTGCCGAGGCATAGAGGTTCCCGCCACGAGAGAGGAGCCGGCGGTGCCACGTCCAGTTCGGGATGACTCCACCGGGAACATACCGGGAGCCGATGACCACCTCCAGGCCTTCTGTCAGCGGGGCCACCAATGACGGCAGGGCTTCGGGCTCGTGAGAGAGGTCGGCATCCATCTCGATGCATGCATCGAACCCGCGATCGAGTCCCCAGCGAAACCCGGCCCGATAAGCGCTCCCGAGTCCCGACTTCTCCGACCGCCGCATCACTTCGATGTTGTCCAGCTCTTTGCCCAGAAGCTCTGCCGCATCGGCAGTGCCGTCGGGGCTTCCGTCGTCGACGACCAGCACCGTTGCGTCCGGAAGGGCTGCCCGGATACGGCGCAGGACGTGGTCGATATTTTCCGACTCGTTATAGGTGGGCAGCACCACCAGGACGTCCATCGACATATCCTACGGGACGCCCCGACTCACCACCCACTCCGAGCTCATCCAGCGCTTCTGGCTCGCCGGTCACGGGACGGGTGCGCTCCCATACCTCGCGGAACACGACCTGGATGGCGCCACCTACTGGTATCGCCACCAACGCTCCAGTAAGTGCCCCGAGCGTCGATCCGAACACTCCACCAAGGTTGGCGCCGATCAGCACCGAAAGTAGGACCCACAGCGGGTTCATCCTCACCGTGCGACTCATCACCACCGGATAGAGGAAGTGGTTCTCGATCAGCTGGAAACCCACGAACACGATGAGCATGACCACACCTGCTGATGGCGAGTGAAGCATGGCCAGCGCCACCGCCGGGATCCCGGCGATCAACCCACCAACCAGCGGGATCATCGCCACCAGCGCCACCCACAGCCCGATCAACAACGCGAACGGAACACCCAAGACCACCATGGTGACGAATACCACCAGGCCGAACAGGAGCCCCATGGCGGCCGTACCGATGACATAGGCAGTGACCGAACGCGACACGGTGTCCGAGACATCGGATACCGCCTGACGCAACTTCGGCTTCATGGCTCCCAACACGCCGCGCCGAAGCGCCGGCGCCTCCAGCAACATGAACAGCGACAGGAACGCGATGGTGGTGAACGCCACGATGGTGGAGATCACCGCCTTACTCAGGTTGGCACCGACCGACAATGCCGGCTTGCCCAGATTGTTGGCGTACTCCTTGAGCCGGGGCGAGTTCTTCTGCACCCAGGCCAGCAGCCCGAAACGCTGCAGGGTGTGCGCCAGCCAGCCATGCCCCCGCTGGACCTGATCGACCATGGTCGGTAGCCGCTCAGCCACATGGGTCAGTGAGTTGACCAACGGATAGCCGAACAGTCCGAGCAGGCCGGCGAACACCAGGACGGCGGATATGAAGACGACAGCCACCGCGGCACCTCGTCGGAAGCGGTGCCGCTGCAGAAAAGCGACGGCCGGATCGAGCACCAGAGCGATGAATCCCGCGATCAGCACCCAAAGGATCACTTCGCGCAGACGCCCCACCAGCCGGAAGGCGATCCAGGTGGCAATCACCACCGCATCGATCGTCAAGATGGTCCGGAGGGGAACCCCCTTGGCCGTGGCTGCAGCAAACAGGCGGTCCCGCCGTGGTGCGTCTGCGCTTACGGCACGGTCGTGGCGTTCGACGGCGGACTCGTTCACGACGGCCCCGGGGGTGACCGGCCCTCCATCATGTTGGTCGTTCGTATCGCCCACCACCTCAGCATGGCAGGTCCCAGGGGTCGCCCCGTGCCAACATGGGAGCGATGGATGAAGCAGCGCCACTGGAATCGGACGGAGATCCACCACCCGGGTCCGGACGAGCCCGTTGGTGGCACCGAGGGCCCTTCGTGCGACGAGACGTCCGGCTGAGTGTCGGCACCGTCCTCATCTTTCTGTTCGTCTTCTACATCGCCCTCCCCCTCGTCTTCAGTCACCGCAGCCAGGTGGGGGCGCTCACGCATATCAATGTGGCCTATCTGGCCCTCGGTGTTCTCTTGGAGATCGCCGCACTAGCGGCCTATACGCAGCTCACGCACTCGGTGCTCCCCCGAGAGGGACCCTCGCGATTGCGACTCTTCAGGATCAACCTGTCCACCCTCGCCCTCAGTCACGTCTCGCCCGGAGGTACGGCACCCGGGGCGGCGCTCGGATTCAGACTGCTGACCCAGTCGGGGGTCTCCAAGGCTGATACTGGGTTCGCTCTGGGCACCCAAGGCATCGGATCTGCCGTGGTGCTGAACGTCATGTTCTGGTGCTCTCTGGTCGGTTTCCTGATCGCCCACGGATTCCGTGTCCCAGCAGGACTCGAGGACCATGCATCCACGTCAGCATCCATCCTGGTGCTGGTGGCTGCGGCCGTAGGCGTAGTGCTCCTCGGGGCCTTCGGGGGTCTCTTCTACCTGCTCACCCGAGGCCAGGAGCGGGCGGCCCGGATCATCCATGCGGTCTCTGCGCATATCAGCTTCCTGGACGCCGACCGGTTCACCTCGTTGATCGAACGACTAGCCGGCCGGTTCGCGGCCCTGATGGAAGACCGCACGATGCTCTGGAGGGCCATCAGCTGGGCAACGGCCAATTGGCTCCTCGATGCCGCATCACTGTGGGTATTCGTGGCAGCCTTCGGCCACTTCATCTCCCCGGTGGACCTGCTCATGGCCTACGGCCTGGCCAATATCCTGGCCGCCATTCCGATTACCCCGGGCGGCCTCGGCGTCGTGGAGTTCGTCCTGGTGACGATGCTGGCGGGCTTCGGCCTGACGGACGCAGAGGCGCTTTCGGCGGTACTCGCCTACCGGGCGGTCAATTTCTGGCTGCCCATTCCGTTCGGTGGCATCGCCTATGCATCCCTCGAGCTCGAGCAACACTCCACGCACCCGAGCCTTCGCCGCTACCTCGAACGGGCTCGCAGGGCAGTCGGCCAGATCAGGCCTCGGGGGTTCGGGCGGACCGACGGAACAGCCGATGCCACCACCGTCGCCGTGTCGCCGGAGTCGCCGCATCCTCCCCTTGCGCCGACATCGTCGGAAGCGGTGCCGCCATCGAATCCAGATCTGAAGGCTCACCCGGAAGTCGAACCCCCTGAGCCGAGTCATTCGACAGGAACGGACCCGGCCCCTCCGGTCCCGACAGGTGCGCCCCGTTCGCGCCTCCCGGCTGGACCGCCCTCAGCGACGGCACCGCCTGTGCGGCATCGCGCCGCCGCCGCAGTGCAGCGAGTGTCTGCGCTCGATAGTGATCCTGCAGACTGAACCCGATCGCCTCTGGGCCTACATCAACTGCCCTGGTCCACTCCCCCGCTGCATCCAGAGTCCACGAGTTGACCCGGTCCCGAAGCGCATCGTCGAGCAGGACCACGAGCCGCTCTTGGATCTCCGGATCCTGCACTGGCACGATTACTTCCACGCGCCGGTCGAGGTTCCGCTCCATCATGTCGGGAGACCCGAAGGAGATCTGCAGCGGACGTCCGTGATTCCCTCCGAATCGGAAGATCCTGGAATGCTCGAGGAACCGTCCCACGATCGATCGGACGCGGATGTTCTCGGACAGGCCGGGGACTCCTGCCCGGATGCTGCACCGTCCCCTTACGATCAGGTCGATCGATGCTCCGGCTGACGAAGCCCGATACAGGGAATCGATCACTTCGGGGTCGGTGAGGCCGTTCGTCTTCATCACGATCCGACCAGACCACCCAGCCGCACCTTCGGCATCGATCGCCGCGATCACCTCACGTCGGGTGCTCAGCGGCGATACGACCAGTCGACGGAAGCTGACCTCGGACCCCGATCCGCTCAACAGGTTGAACAGCTCAGCCACGTCCGCACCGATGTCCGGGTCGGCGGTCAAGAGACCGATGTCCTCATAAGTCTTGGCCGTCACCGAGTTGTAGTTACCGCTGCCCACGTGACAGTACCGTCGGCTGTGGTCTCCTTCGCGGCGGATCACCAGAGACATCTTGCAGTGGGTCTTCATCCCCCGCAGTCCGTAGACGACTTGGACCCCGGCTTCCTCCATGGCTCTGGCCCATGCGATGTTGGCACGTTCGTCGAACCGGGCCTGGAGCTCCACCACTGCCGTCACCTGCTTGCCGGCACGGGATGCCTTGATCAGTGAGCCGACGATCGAACTGTCCGCACCGGTCCGATACAGCGTCTGCTTGATGGCCAAGACGTCAGGATCACCGGCCGCCCGCTCTACAAAGGCCTCGACCGAGGCCGAAAACGACTCATAAGGATGATGCAACAAGACGTCACCATCAGAGAGGATCTCGAAGAGGTCGGCGTCACCGGACAGCCGCAAGGGCACCAGCGGCACCCACGGCTCGGGGGCCAGCTCTGGGCGGTCCAGTTCAGCCACGGTTCTCAGCCCCCCGAGGTCGATGAGCACGTCAGCCAGGAACACATTGTCCTCTGGTACATCGACCTCCGCCACCAGCATGTCGAGCATCTCCGACGAAATGCCTGCCGATACCTCGAGTCGGACCGCCTGCCCGAATCGACGGCGATGGAGCTCGAGCTCCACGGCGGCCAGGAGGTCTTCGGCGTCGTCCTCGTCGACAGTGAGATCGGCATTGCGGGTGACCCGGAACACATGGTGCTCGGCCACCGTCATCGAGGGGAACAGACTCTCGAGATGGGCGGCGATCACCTGCTCTACGGGTACGAACCGACTGCCGTCAGGAAGCACGATGAAACGGTCCAGGAGAGGTGGCACCTTCACGCGGGCAACCCGCTGCTCACCCGATACTGGATCAACCACGAGGACCAACAGGTTGAGGCACAAGTTGGAGATGTAGGGGAACGGATGCCCCGAATCCACGGCCAGCGGGGTCAGGATCGGAAAGATTGTCCGGGCGAACACTTCGTCGAGGTGACGGCGATCGATGCGGTCGAGCAGATGCCAATCCGTAAGGTGCACCCCTGCCGTGTCGAGCGCTGGAAGCACATGGTCGGCGAAGATATGGCTCTGGCGATCGACGAGTTCCGTGACTCGTGTCGTGATGGCACGAAGTTGCTCGCCCGGACTCAGCCCATCAGGCGAACGAGTGCGCAGACCGCCAGCCACCTGATCCTCCAATCCAGCCACGCGGACCTGGAAGAACTCGTCGAGCCCCTCTGTGAAGATCGACAGGAACGTGACCCGCTCCAACAGCGGTTGACGGTCATCGCCAGCAAGATCCAGAAGTCGAGAAGCGAAGTCCAACCACGACAGCTCGCGGTTGGCGAATCTCTCCGGTGCCTCGAGCAGCGAAGCCACCTCGGTCCCCGTCGGGTCGGCGTCGGTGCCATCACCCTCAGAAGCGAGGCCCACTGCCGTGTCGCCCAAGGCGGAAACAGGCGGATCGCCCATCTGACTCGGACTGCTGCTCAAACTCGCCAGCGCGTCGAATTCCGAGGCCAGGACGGGTGCACCGATAGACGGTTCCGGCTGTTGGGCTACCTCGCCCATGCCTCCAGTAGTGAGTGGTTCAGACAAGTCCGTCACCCCAGGAATCGATCTGACAGCCTCCGCAGTTGTTCATCTGGTGTCATCGTATCTTCGACGACACGCACAGATGGCAAGCCCGACCGTGTGGTCGTCGTGGTTCACACGATGTAGACCCCGCCGCCGGTAGGCTCACCGCAGTGCAGTTCTCGATCCTTCGCTCCACCAATCCGAAACGGACGCGCCGCGGCATCAAAGCGCGTCGGCGGACAGAGTTGGGCCTCTTCTGCACCGCAGCCGTCATCATTGTCGCAACCTACGTACTCATGCTCACGGGGAACACCGCCAAGGTCCCCACCGACCTCTTCCCACTGCTGATCGGCATGCTCCTGCTCGGCGGTGTGACCCATTTGGCCAACCGCATCTTCACCCCAGACGCCAACGCCGTGCTGATGCCCATCGTCTTCTTCCTCAATGGGCTCGGCTACGTCATGATCGCCCGCATCGACCTAGGTACCGGCAAGCACTATGCACCCCTGCAGGCCGCATGGACAGCAGCCGGGGTGGCGGCCTACGTCATCACGCTCTTCGTCATCCGGCGCTCACGTGACCTCGATCGGTACCGCTACCTCCTGCTGACCGGAGGCATCATCCTGCTCCTGCTTCCCCTGGTTCCCGGGGTCGGGGCCAATATCTACGGAGCTCGACTGTGGATCCACGTCGGCTCGTTCGAGTTCCAGCCCGTGGAGATGGCCAAGCTCGTCCTGTGCATCTTCTTCGCCTCCTACTTCGCCGACAAGCGCGAGTTGCTCACCATTCCGACCGCTCGCTTCGGGAACCGACTGGTACTAGATCCGCGACCTCTGATCCCGATCGTGTTGGCCTGGGTCTTCACCATTCTCGTCATGAGCCTCGAGCATGACATCGGTTTCTCGGCACTCCTGTTCACGTTGTTCATCGGAATGCTGTGGGTGACGACGGGACGCACCGGATACCTCGTGCTCGCCCTGATCCTGTTCGGCATCGGCGCCTACTTCACGTCGAAGTATCTGAACCAGACCCACGTCCGGATCGAAGACTGGATCGATCCGTGGAGGCTGGCCAACGGCAGTGGCCGACAGTTGGTCCAGAGTTGGTATGCCCTCGCCAATGGCGGTATCGGCGGTTCAGGACTCGGACTTGGTGTGGGCGCTTACCTCATTGCCAACTCGCGCACCGACTTCATCTTCGCCGTCATCGGCGAAGAGATGGGATTGATGGGCTCCACGATGGTGGTAGTCGCATTCCTGTTGCTGGTGGGGGCCGGGCTGCGGATCGCACAGACCGCTCGTTCCGAGTTCGCCAAACTGGTCGCTACCGGACTCACCCTGATCATCGGGTTCCAGGCGTTCTTCATCATCGGAGGAATTCTCCGGTTATTGCCACTGACCGGGATTACGCTGCCGTTCGTGTCGTATGGCGGTTCGGCGCTCATCGCCAACTACGTCCTCGTCGCTCTCCTGATGCGAGTTTCAGACGAGGGTTCGGCGGGAGCAGATGCCGCCGAGCAGTCCAACTACGAGGAAGAGCGCGACCGTCGACACCGGCTGCTTACCGGAGGTTGATCCTGCTCGCTAGGGGGTTGATCAAAGCCTGCACGCTGGCTCTGGCTGGGAACCCAGAGAGTCCGCATGACTGCTGGGCCGCACTGCGCAGAGGCTTACCCCAGGCCTAGTGCATCAACTAGCGGGTCCCGGTGGCGCGATGTCGCCATCGCTCTCAAGCAGTCGGGCGTCGATCAAGATCGGCACCTGGACCGGTTGGTGAAGGGCAAGGGTGAGTGCGTCCGTGGGCCGACAGGAATGGACTGATCGACCGCTTCGCCCTCGGAGGTCGAGTTCGGCGAAGTAGACCGCTCCGGTACGCCCCACGATCCTGACCGCCACCAGATCGATGTCGAACTTCTCGAGGACCGACCCCATCAACTCGTGCGTCAGCGGACGAGGGGTCGGGATCCGCCGCACGGCATGAGAGAGTGCAACGGCATCAGGCATCCCGATGGAGAAGGTCAGTTGACGACGTGGCGTCTCGATCTCCCGGAGGACGACGGCCGGGTGCTGGCTGGGGAGGTCCAAGGTGACCGAGGAGACGATGGCCATTCGGAAATCGACACCATGCCCATCAGCCGGAGCCGGAGCCACCGGCTCCACTATCTCCGGCAGCTCCGGCTCCACTATCTCCGGTAGCTCCGGCTCCACTGGCTCTGTGGGCTCTGTGGGCCCTGTCACCGACTCGACCACGTGGCTTCCGTTCTCGTCGATGCCCTCGATGCCCTCGAAGGGGGCAGGTACGGCCGGATCTACTGAAGTCATCGAGTACTCCGATAGTGGACACTGGTGACGATTCCGATGGAAGCCATGAACCCGATCATGGCTGACCCACCGTAGGAGAGGAAGGGCAGGGGGATGCCGGCCACCGGCATGATCCCCATGTTCATGCCCACGTTCTCGAATACCGAGAACATCAGCATGGCAAAGACCCCCGAGCAGAGCAGTCGGCCAAATGTGTCCTTTGCCATCATCGCCACCCGCATGATCCGCCATGCCAGGATTCCGTAGAGAACCAACAGCGCACCGGCCCCGACGAACCCGAGTTGTTCACCCACGGCGGAAAAGATGAAGTCGGTCTGCTGCTCAGGCACGTAGGCCAGGTTGGTCTGAGCACCCTTGAAGAGCCCCCTACCGAAGACTCCCCCGTGGGCGATGGCCGTCTTGGCCTGGTCCACGTTGTAGGTGACACCTTGCCCGGCCGAGTTGGGAGAGATGAAACTCGTCAGCCGCTGAATCTGGTACTGCTTGACCAGACCCAGATTTACGGCAACCACGAACAACAAGATCGCACCCAACACCAAGAAGACCAGATAACGAGTGGGCATGCCCGCCACGGCCAGCAGCACCAAGAGGATCACTGCGCACACGATGGAGGTACCGAGGTCGGGCTGCTTCAAGATCAACAGGATGGGGAAACCGGCCATCAGGACGATCCGGATCAAGTCCCGTAGTTCCAGCCCGTCCGGTCGGCGAGCGCAGTAGGTGGCAATGGCGATGATGAGCACCAACGTGGCGAATTGAGAGGGCTGGACCTGAAGCGGGCCGAACGCGAACCACCGCTGGGAGCCGAGCGCGTGGGAGCCGAGCGGCGACAAGACCGCCAACAGGCACAGTACGATCCCGACGTAGAGCACCGTGGCCAACTGCTCCCAACGGCGGTAGTCGAACAGGGAGACCACTACCAGGACCCCAACAGCAAGGACCAAGAAGGTGAGCTGCCGCTTCAGGTAGTACCGCGGATCTTCACCAGCCAAGGCCAACTTCCCCTTGGTGGCCGAGTAGATCATGACGACCCCGGTGATCGCCAAGATGCCCGCGGTCACCAGCAGGATCGGGTCGAACCTGGTGGAGGCGCCACGAGAGCGGGTACTGCGCGTGTCGGTCGAGTAGGTCACCATGTCGTTCTGGGCCTCAAGGTTACCCGCCCTCGACTGCGGCCCACATGGCATCGACGGGAGCCGTTGTTCCCGTCCAGCGTTCGATCTGCAGTGCCGCCTGATGGACCAGCATCCCTAGACCGTTGGACGTGATCGAACCCTGGCCAGCCGCGGCGGCCAACCATGGGGTGACGGGCGGGTGGTAGACGAGATCCACCACCAACTGACCAGGGCCCAGCAGGCCTGGATCGACCGGCCAGACCGGCGAGCCGCTGTCAACATCGTCCATGCCCACCGGGGTGGCGTTGACCACCAGCGCGCACGATGATGCTTCCGCCGTTGTCCCTACTCGGCCCGACGGTCCGGCCAGGGCCGCTGCCGACTGCCCACGTGCCGCAGTGCGATTGACCACGATCACCTCGGATGCCCCTCCGTCGCCAAGTGCGGCAATGACCGCTCGCGCCGCCCCACCGGCCCCGACCACCATGCACCGCTGTCCTGATGGGTCGAATCGACTACTTCGGGCCAGAGCGGCCAGCAGCCCGGCTCCGTCCGTGTTGTCACCCAGCCAGCCGTCTTCCTCGTTGATCAAGCAGTTGACGGCGTGCAGTCGATCCGCTTCGGTCGTGCACCGATCTGACGCCTGGGCCGCCTCTTCTTTGTGGGGCATGGTTACCGACAGCCCCCGGATTCCCATCGCACGGGCACCGATCAACGCCCGGGCCGCTTGTCCGGGCGGTACCGGGAAGCCGACCGAGACCCAGTCCAATCCCATCTCGGCGAATGCGGTGTTGTGGAGCAGGGGTGAGAGCGAATGGCTGATCGGATAGCCGATCACCCCGACCACGCTGGTGGCAGCCGACAGCCTGAGCGCCCTCGCCAACGGTCCGTCGCCGTCGCTGGTCGGTGTCCGTGGTCGATCCGATGACATGGCTGCAGTCTCCACCGTTCAGCCCAGGCCGCGCTGGCTGGCCAGCTTCTCATTGGCCAGCTGCCCGGCATAGGTCTCAGAAAAGGCCTCGGTGCCGTCCTTCTCGACCACCACGAAGAAGAGCCAGGAACCGGGCACTGGGCGCAGCGCTGCCTCGAGTGCCGCTGCCGATGGAAAACAAGTGGGGGTCGGGGGAAGGCCCTTGTTCAGATACGTGTTGTACGGGCTCACCGTGCGCAGATCTTGGCTCGTTACCGCACCCCCATCACGGCCCAGCGCATACAGCACCGTCGAGTCCATCTGCAGGGGCATCGCTCGCTCCAGTCGGTTGGAGATGACCCGGGAGACCTGGGCCATGTTCTTGACCAGCACGCCCTCCTTCTCCACGATGGAAGCGATGATGACCACCTGGTAGGGCGTGTAGCCGAGGGCGGCGGCACCAGACGCCAGGCCCAATCGAGCGGCGCGGGCATCAAATCTGTCCACCATCGCCTGCAGAAGCTGCCGATCGGTCTCACCCGGAGGGACGATGTAGGTACCTGACCCGAGGAGTCCTTCCAGACTGGTCACCCCAGTGGGCTGCCACTTCGAACGGACGGCACCGCTGGTGGCCACTCGTTCGAACGAATTAGCGAAGTGCCCAGGGAGCTGACCTACCCTCCGGGCCAGTTCGGAGACGGTGAATCCTGAAGGCACGTCGATGGGGAACACATTTGGGCCACCGGCCAGGACCGACTGCACCTGCGCGAACGACGAGTTCTCCCTGAAGGCGTACGACCCAGGCACGTATCCCGGCAAGCTGTTCAGCTGGGACCAGATCCGGTAGGCCAACGCACTGCCGATGATCCTGCGCGTCTCGAGCAGCGAACCCGTGGTCTTCACGCCACTGCCGGTCGGGATGGCCACGATCACCTGGGGTCCCACAGGCCCCGATGGTTCGGCTTCGCTCTGTACCCACAAGTAGCCTCCGACGAGCACCAGCAATCCGGTGACGATGACGGCCAGCGCACCCATCCTCCACGGATGACCACGTAACGGCCGAGATCTTGATCGGGACCTTCTACCCGGCTCACCGGAACGTAGGGGTTCGCGGCTGCCAAGCGCCCCATCCTCCGACTCGGTGTAGCCGTTGCTTTCGGTGCTGGCGTCCGCCGCGTCTCCATCAGGAAACTCCACGGAAGCACCATAGGCATCCATCGTTCCGTCGGACGGGCTCACGTCGTCGCCCTGCGGCTATCGAGCCAGGCCATGAGCATCACGGCCGCCGCCGTCTGATCGACCACTGAGCGCTGTTTGCGCCCCTTGATCCCACCGGCGGTGAGGGCCTGATGGGCGCTCACCGTGGTCAGCCGTTCATCGAACAGCTCCACCCTGACATCTCGACCCTCGAGCAGCCGTGCCAGTGCGTCGGCTTCTACCTCTGCAGCCCTAGCCGCTGGTCCTCGGGAACCGTCGAGGGAGAGGGGATGCCCGACCACCACTGCCACCGCCTCTTCTTCGACAACCAGGTCGACCAGAGCCCGTCGATCGCGCTCTGCGTCACCGGATCGAACCACCGTCCCACGAGGTGTGGCCATCGTGCCGCGTGAGTCGCTCACAGCAATGCCGATCCGCCGAGCACCCAGGTCGATGCCCACGGCCCGCCCACGACGGTCCTTGCTCGATTCAGGCACGCTCGATTCAGGCACGCTCGATTCAGTCACCAGCGGCTCAGGCGCCGGTGATCAGGCGACGAGCCTCGTCGAGCGCTCGGTCGATCCCAGAGGGATCCTTGCCTCCAGCTACCGCCACCTCGGGTGACCCTCCGCCACCGCCACCGAGCAACGGTGCGATCACCTTCACCAGATCTCCGGCGTGGAGTTGGCCGCCTTGGTCAGCGTGCTGGCCTTTGCGGTCGGCAGATACGGCGACCGACGCCTTTACGCCGTCCGGGCATCCCCCGAGTACGACCACGCGGAGTTCACCATTGGATCGGACCGCCTGGGCCAGGTCGCGCAACTGATCGGGATTCAGGCCATCACGTCGGGCGACCACGGCGCCGTCCAACGCGGTGCCTGCCATCGTGGCCGCCTC
>CAIVIS010000312.1 GCA_903906055.1 uncultured Acidimicrobiaceae bacterium | reverse complement strand
GCTCGATTCCTCGGAGGGGCTCGATGGCGAACTCGATCTGGACCAGGATGCAACGCTCGAACTCGAGAGATTGATCGGACTCGATCCGAACGCCGGTGCAGAGTTGACTGCAAGCCGAGGCGGAGACTGTACGGGGCCTCACTATGCGGCGCTGCCACGAGGCCACCATCGGTGGATGCAGTCCGTGTGCAGGTGCCCAGCGGGTGAGATCAGGAAGGTCTCGACCACGGACCACGGACCATGAAATGAGCGGGAACAGTCGATCAGCGCCCTTAGCGCATGCCCACCCAGCCGTTTCCGGTGGTCTCCGTCCCAGTGTTACGTCCTGGGTGCGAAAATCTTCGCCGTGCGGAGCCTCTGGGACGCCTCTGGGCATTGACCCTGACCGTCATGGGCCGCGAGCCCGCAAGATTTCCCCTGCGGGCTCGGTCCACCGTTGTCCGCGCATCCGTCGACGTCACGGCATAGCGCTCGGGCCGGGCAGGGCCGGGCCGGGCCGACCAAGTCCTCAGGGATCAGGCCAGGTCAAAGCGGTCCAGCATCATCACCTTGTCCCAGGCGGCTGCGAAGTCCGCGATGAACTTTGCCTCGGCATCGTTGCTGGCGTAGACCTCGGCGAGCGCCCGCAGCTCCGAGTTGGAGCCAAAGACGAGATCGACGCGGCTAGCGCCCCAGCGGACCTCACCGGTAGCACGGTCACGGCCCTCGAATACGGTCTGGTCCTCGTCGACCGCCGACCACTGCGTTTCCATATCGAGCAGGTTGACGAAGAAGTCATTGGTCAGCTTTCCTGGCGTCGTGGTGAGCACTCCCGTCGACGACTGGCCGGTGTTGGCGCCAAGCACCCGCAGGCCACCGATGAGGACGGTCATTTCCGGGGCGCTGAGGGTCAGCAGGTTGGCCCGGTCGACGAGCAGATACTCCGCTTGCAGCCAGTGACCTTTGCCAAGATGGTTGCGGAACCCGTCGGCAGTCGGCTCAAGAGGCTGGAATGACTCGGCGTCAGTCTGCTCTTGGGATGCATCGGTCCGGCCAGGGGAGAACGCCACGGTGATGTCGTGACCTGCAGCCTTGACAGCCTGCTCCACTGCGGCACAGCCGGCGAGGACAATGAGGTCGGCGAGTGATATTCGCACACCACCGTGCTGCGCCGAGTTGAACGACTGCTGGACCTCCTCAAGGGTGCGCAGTACTTGGCGTAACTGGTCGGGATCGTTGACCTCCCAGGCGATCTGCGGCTCAAGGCGAATACGGGCCCCGTTGGCCCCACCCCGCTTGTCGCTGCCCCGGAAGGTCGAGGCCGACGCCCACGCGGTGGAGACCAACTGCGAGACGGTGAGCCCGGAAGCCAGCACTTCTACTTTGAGTTGGGCGATTTCCGCTTCGCCGACCAGCTCGTGATCGACCGCTGGCACCCGGTCCTGCCAGATGAGTTCTTCCTGGGGCACCAGTGGGCCGAGGTAGCGCTCGATCGGTCCCATGTCGCGATGGGTGAGTTTGAACCACGCCCGGGCAAAGGCGTCGGCGAACTGGTCCGGATGCTCGAGGAACCGCCGCGAAATCTCCTCGTAGTTCGGGTCGAAGCGCAGCGCAAGGTCTGTGGTGAGCATCGTCGGCGGCCGGGTAAGCGAGCCGTCCTCGGGATCAGGCACGGTTCCTGCCCCAGCACCGCCCTTGGGCTGCCACTGGTTGGCGCCAGCCGGACTTTTGACCAGCTCCCAATCGTAGGCAAAGAGGTTTTCGAAGTAGCTGTGACTCCACGCGACCGGGGTAGCCGTCCACGTCACCTCGATGCCGCTGGTGATGGTGTCTCGCCCATGGCCGGAACCGAAGGTGTTGCGCCACCCCAAGCCCTGCTCCTCGAGAGAGGCACCCTCGGGCTCGGGCCCGATGTGGTCGTCGGGGACGGCCGCCCCGTGGGTCTTGCCGAATGTGTGGCCGCCGGCGATGAGGGCCACGGTCTCTTCGTCGTCCATGGCCATGCGGGCGAAGGTTTCGCGGATGTCCCGGGCCGAGGCGAGGGGATCTGGGAGACCGTTGGGGCCCTCTGGGTTGACGTAGATAAGGCCCATCTGGACCGCGGCCAAGGGCCCATCGAGTTGACGGTCTCCGGTGTAGCGCTCGTCGCCGAGCCAGGTGCCTTCGGGACCCCAGTAGACATCCTCGTCGGGCTCCCACACATCAGCTCGACCACCGGCAAAGCCGAAGGTGGTGAATCCCATGGTCTCGAGGGCGCGGTTGCCGGTGAAGATCATGAGGTCGGCCCAGGAGATCGAGGCGCCGTACTTCTGCTTGACCGACCAGAGCAGGCGACGGGCCTTATCGAGGTTGGTATTGTCCGGCCAGCTGTTGATCGGGGCAAACCGCTGCATGCCGGCCCCGGCACCGCCGCGGCCGTCACTGATGCGATACGTGCCGGCGCTGTGCCAGGCCATGCGAATAAAAAATGGCCCGTAGTGGCCGAAGTCGGCTGGCCACCAGTCCTGCGATGTCGTCATGACTGCGTCGACGTCCGTGGTCAGGGCATCGAGGTCGAGGCGGCCAAATGCCTGGGAGTAATGGAAATCCGCCCCCATGGGGTTGGCGACGATCGGGTGCTTGCGCAGGATGTTGAGGTTCAGTTGGTTGGGCCACCAGTCGCGATTGCCCGAACCCGCGGTCGGATGGTTGGACGTCCGGGTGTGGACCACGGGGCAGAGCCCCTCGCTCACTTCGGACTGCATGTCTCCAACGACGGCATCGTGATGCTCGGGCATGTGGAATTCCTTCCATGTGATCCGGGGTGGATCAGGTTGTACTGGGATGGTTACGTGGTCTGGCGGACGGAACAGGTGGGGCACATGCCCCAATAGACGACCTCAGCCTCATCGACGGTAATGGCGTGATCGTCAGATGCGGTCAAGCATGGTGCGTAGTTCACCGAGCAGTCGACGTCGGCTATGGCGCCGCAAGCGCGGCATACGACGTGGTGGTGGTTGTCCCCGACCCGCAGTTCGTAGCGAGCCACTGAACCCAGTGGCTCGATCTTGCGCACCAGGCCGGCGTCGCAAAGCGCTCGAAGAATGTCGTAGCCGGCCTGGTGAGACACGGCCCCGAGTTCCAGACGGGCTGCCCCCACAATCGATGCGGTGTCGGCGTGTGGGTGGTCGCGCAGTACCGCCAGGACGGCGAGTCGTGGACGGGGTCGAGGGCCTGGGCGTG
>CAIVIS010000311.1 GCA_903906055.1 uncultured Acidimicrobiaceae bacterium | reverse complement strand
TCCCGAGTTCTGTACCTGCATCGGCTCGTCAGATGACTCGTCGGTCGTCGGCGGCAGCAGCAGCGTGGCGAGCAGCCCCAAGAAGATGAAGCCGGCCGCGGCGAAGGAGACCGCCCGAGCGGCATCGACGGCGGCACTCGAGGCAGCCGCCACGATGGCTGTCCCGTCCGGCATGGAGCCGAGTGATCCGATAGCAGCGCCTCCGGACGAGCTGACGACGTGGACTACCTGGTCGGAGACGGACTTGGGGATTCCGGGCACGGCGGCCAACGCTGCCGTCGTCTTAGACGTCAACACGGTCAAGAGGATCGAGCCGAGGATAGCCACACCGAGCGCCGAGCCGACCTGTCGCGAGGTCGACTGGATCCCCGAGGCCTGACCAGACTCCTCTACCGGCACGTCGACCAGGATCACGCCGGTCAGCTGGGCGGTTGCCATGCCGACACCCATTCCGTAGACGAACAGCCAGGCCGCCATCACCCAGACACTCACGGTGGCACTCAATGTGGCGCCGAGCCCAGCGATGCCGATGATCTCGAAGGCGAGCCCCAATCGAGCGATGCCACGAGGGCTGATCCGCGCGGCCAACTGCGGGGTGGCCCCGCCGGCGACAAACGAGCCGATGGCCAGTGACAAGAAGAGCCAACCGGTGTCGAGGGCGCTGAAGCCGAGGACGCCCTGGAGGAACAGGGGCAGGACGAAGAGCAGTCCGAACTCTCCGAAGGCGACCACAGTGACGGCTACATTGCCGGCCGCGAAGCTTCGGATCTTGAACAGATCCAAGTTCACCAGCACCACCTTGTGCCGCTTGGCTCGTGATGCCTCGACGAAGGTGAAGGTGATGAGCGCCACCGCAGCGATAGCGAAGGCCGCCGGGACCGGTGAGGGCCAGTTGACCGGCCAGGTCCAGGACCCGAGCGACAGCGACTGGGTCTGGCTCCACCAGCCGTAGTGCGGGGCTTCGATGAGGCCGAACACCAAGGTGGCGAACCCGACGATCACCAGAAGGTTGCCGGTCCAGTCGATGCCCTTGCGGACATGAGGGTCCTTGGTCTCGGGGACGACGAAGAGGATGCCAGCCAGAATGATGAGGCCTACGGGGACGTTGATCAAGAACGCCCACCGCCAGGAGAAGTCGGTGGTCAGCCATCCGCCCAGCAACGGGCCTACGGCGGCCATTCCGCCGATGGTGGAGCCCCAGATGGCAAAGGCGATGGCCCGGTCCTTCCCCGTGTAGATGGTGTTGACCGTCGACAAGGTGGCGGGCAGGATCATGGCGCCGCCGATGCCTTGCAGGAACCGGCCCAGGATCAAGATCCCACTGGTGGGTGCAGTAGCCGCCACCAAGGAGGCGGCCACGAAGATGATGACCCCGCAAGCGAAGAGCTTTCGCCGGCCCCAGACATCGCCGGTATGTCCGAAGGTGATCAACAGCGAGGCGAACACCAGCGAGTAGATGGAGTTGAACCACTCCGCCGTGTTGGCGCTCACGCCGAGCTCTCGGATGATGGTGGGAACGGCAACGTTGACGATGGTGGCGTCGACGATGATCATCGCCACCCCGAGGGCCACGAAGGGCATGGGGAGCCACTTGGCCAAACCGGTGGCGTCTTTGTCGAGGGTGGGCGCGTTCACGTGAGGCCTCCTTGGCCGGATTATCACCGGAAGCAAGGAACCGGGGAACTGGTGGGAGGCGACCGAGGT
>CAIVIS010000310.1 GCA_903906055.1 uncultured Acidimicrobiaceae bacterium | reverse complement strand
GTACTGCTCGATGCAGCCCGCCTGCAGATCGACCGAGGGGTGCCGATTCAGATCGCCGCCGTCGGCACCGGACCGCTGGAGGACGAGGTGCGCTCCCAGCACCAGGCGCTCGACATCGGTGACCACGTGCAGCTCCTCGGCCAGCGGGGTGATGTGCCTCGCCTATTGGCCGGATCCGACGTGTTCGTGCTCGCCTCCCACCAAGAGGGGCTTCCGGTCTCCCTGATGGAGGCGACCAGCATGGGGATGCCGATCGTGGCCACCGCCGTAGGCGGGGTGCCCCAGGTCATCACCGACGATGTCGACGGGCTGATCGTTCCACCCGGGGACCCCGTGCGGCTGGCCGATGCCCTCCAACGGGTGGTGGCCGACCCGGCACTGCGCTTGCACCTTGGTCAAGGGGCCAAGGAGAAGAGTGCAATGTTCGATGTGGCTGCGTCGAGCCGCCAGATCGAAGAGATCTACCGCCAAGCAGTGGCCGTCAACCGTGCTGGTCGCCCATCGGGAGCAGACCCGGCCTGATCGCCCACGAGGGGCGATTGGACGTGCCTCAGGCAGCTACGCCCTCGGCCTCGCGCTCGTCCAGCATCGTCCACCAGGCGTCAGCGGCACGACGGGTGGCCACAGCCACCTCGTCGGCGTCGGCACCCAACAGCGACAGGGCCTCGACGGCCCAGTCGCCGTGGTCGGCATCCATGGTGGCGTGCACGTCCCAGAACTGCGTGCCTGCGGCGTCCATGCCATACCAACGACGGAGTCCGTCACCCTTGGAGGCAGCAATGGCTGCGGCCTGGGTCTCGTAGGCAGCCAGTCCGGCGATGGCGGCGATCGGTGACTCGGCGGCCAGGGCCCGGTAGGTGTCGGCCAGCGACTGGGCAGCGGCACCAGGACCGGTGGCTACGGGAGCGACCGGCAGCGCAGCGGCAAACCCGTCGAACATCGACAGGTGGGACTCGGGCTGGCCGAGCTCGTCGGCCAGGTTGCGGGCGACCATTTCGGCAGCCTCGAACTCACCTTGCTCCATCAACTCGGCCACGACCGTGCTCAGCACATCGGGGAGGACGGCTTCGAAGGCTCGGTAGTTGACGGCGTACTCGGCCAGCTCGCTCGAGGAGAGCTCGCCTGCCTCCCACCGTCGGTAGAACGGGTGGGTCAGAAGCAGCCGCCCCTCGAGGGAGGACGCGACGGCATCGGCCAGATCTACGTGGGAATCGGTACCGGCGGAGCGCATGTCGTGGTTCATGCCCCAGACCCTAGCAATCTGCGCCCGCTCCATGGCGGAACGTTCAGCGTGCGACGGCCTGGCCGTTCGAGGGGTGGGCATACCGGCCGCCGACATAGCTGGGGACAGCACTGGTGCGGCCCATACGGCCGTCGGCGAACGGATCCAAATAGTGGAGCTTCGCCTCGCGCTCCATGGCCATGCGCTTCAGGTACACCATGAGGCCCACGTAGGCAGCCAGGACCACACCGTCGACGGCGCACAGCATCCAAGCGAACGACGTACCCGCCAGCAATCCGACCAAGAAGGTGGTGGCGAAGATGCCAGCCAGCACGACCAGAATGTCGCGTCGACGCCGGCGGGACTGGTTCCGGGCAAACGCATCGGCGCCCCTGACCCCTAGATCTGACCCTGCGTGCACGGCTCGACGAGACTCGTAGGACTCGTCATAGGACTCGTCATATTCATCGTCATAGGACTGGTCGTCCTGGTCGTCCTGATAGTCCTGGTAGTCCGCGTAGTCGACGAACTGAGACGCCGGTCGCCCGTAGCCAGCGCGTGCAGTGGATGAGTTGGCGGCAGGTACAACGGCGGCTATGGATGGATCGGGCTCGCCCAGGAATGCCAGTGCCGCTTTGGGAAGCTCCTTGGCCCCGACCACAGTGAGCACCGGCGGCGCACCGGCAGTGGGGTAGGTGATGCCCGACGGCCGGTCGGTCCCGTCGACGGCCCGCAGTCGGTAGGCCGGAGTCACTATGGGCTCGGGGGCGGAATGCTCCAAGATGCGCAGCTGGCGGTGGAAGTGCGAAATGGACTGGTCGCCCCCGCTACGGGCACGGCGCTTGATCAGACTCGGTCCCAAGATGACGACCCACGCCATCATGATGATGATCACCAGCACCACAGGCACCAACTCCTCGACTACTACTGCCACCACAAACGGTAGTGATGTCGAATTCCCTAGTGGTGGATGGTCTGCGACGTAGTTGGCCTGCGGTGTGGATGGTCTCCAACGCCGACCACAGTTAGGGTCTGGCCAATGACCATCTTCTGGATACTGATCGGCGTGGCTGCCGTGGCTGCCCTCGTCGATTGGACGGCGGTGGCTCGGGCCGACACTCGCCTCGAGTACGTGGCCAAGCCGGCCGTCTTGGTGGCGCTGACCCTGGCCGCCGTGTCCATACCGGCTGCGCACACGGATCTGGTCGACCGGAAGTGGTGGTTCGTGGCTGCCCTGGTCGCCAGCCTGGTCGGCGATGTGCTGCTGATGCTGCCCCGGAACCTCTTCGTTCCAGGGCTCGCCTCGTTCCTGGTCGGCCACGTGCTGTTCATCATCGGCCTGCTGCAGCCGCCGTCACCTCCCGGCACGCCGCCCTTCTCGTTCTCGACCACCGGGCTGGTGGTGGCCGCTGTCGTGATCGGGCTGGCCGCGGTGGTCCCGGCGTTCCTCATCTTCCGCTCACTGGTCCGAGACGGGCACCGCGAGCTCATCGCCCCGGTCGCCGTCTACCTGGTGGCCATCGCCACCATGGCCGTCCTGGCCTGCAACGTCGGCGTACCAGCGGCGGCACTAGGTGCGATCTTCTTCTTGGTGTCCGACGCCGTGCTCGCCCTGCAACGCTTCGTCCGCCCGTTTCCCCAGGGGAACGTGGTCGTCCACGTCACCTACCACCTGGCCCAGGGGCTGCTGGTCCTGTCGCTGCTCGGCTGATCCGACACAGCGAGCGCCAGCGCCCGTCAGACATCAAGCGCCAAGCGTCAGGCGCTCAACCACAGGTTGGCCGGGAAGAACACTCCTTCGTTGTACGCGTACCCCGGGGCGCCATCAGGAAGCGTCCGGCGACGGATCCCCTGGACCCGTTGAGTGGTAGCGATGGGAAAGACGTCCCGTCCGATCCACAGATAAGGCAGATCCTGAGCCAGGCGCTCGTTGACCGTCCGGTAGGCATCGATGCGGGCCGAGCGGTCGAGGGTCGACCGGCCGGTGACCAGGGCTGTTTCGATGGCTGGATCGCTGTTGCGGGCGAAGTTGAGTCCGATGGTCCCGACCGGCTGCACCGTGGTGGTGCTCAGCCACGGATAGTTCAGGTCGGGATTGACCGCCCCGAACATGGCCGACGGGGCAGCCTGGAAGTTGCCCTCGAGCAGGTTGACGATGCCGTCGGCCTGCTGGACGACCGAAATGGTGGCCTTGACGCCGGCTCTGGTCCACATCTCTTGGACCACCTGGATCAGCTGGGTCACCCTCGGGTCGGGGGTAGTGGTGAGCTCAATAGCGGGCTGGCCGTGCTGGGCTATGTACTCCCGGATGAGGGCGGCGGCCCCGGACGGATCGTGCTTGGGGTAGCTGGTGGGGCTGTAATAGGGAGACTCAGGGAGGAACAGCCCGTCGACCACCTGGACCGCCCCGCCCCCGAATACCTTCTGGATGGCCCGCTGATCGGTGGCCTTGGCCAGCGCCAGGCGGAGCTTCGGGTCGTTCGTCGGCGTGCGCGCGCAGTTCAGCATGATGAAGCCCATGGTCGGCCCACCGACGACAGGGGAGGTCTCGTAGAACGACTCGTACCCGGCTCGGTCCTTGAAGTGCTGGTAGGTCTGCGAGTCGATGGAGATGATGGCGTCCACCGCACCGGTCCGCAGCGAGTTCTCGCGCTGCACGGTGTCGACGATGGGACGGAAGGTGACCTGGTCGAGGTGGGGAAGACCTGGCTGCCAGTAGTGCGGGTTGCGGGTGGCGGTGAAGTGCCCGTTGGGCTGCCAGTCGCCGAAGACGAACGGTCCCGTGCCTACGGGGGTGAGTTGTTTGCCCGGCGAGGCAGCCGTTTGATCGAGCGTGGACTGGGACACTACGTAGCCGACCTGGGTGGTCAGCCCGGCAGCGAACCCGGTGGCCGGCTCCTTCAGGGTGAACACCACGGTCATGGCGTCCGGGGTGGCCACCGAGGTGATCCCGGTCAAGGCCCCACCGGTCAAGGGTGAGGTCCGCAGCGCCTCAAAGTTCGCCTTCACCACAGCGGAGTCGAGGGCCGAGCCGTCGTGGAAGAGCACGCCAGGGCGCAGGGTCATGGTCCACTGGTCGTTGGCGGCATTCGGCGTCAGGGACTTCGCCAGATACGGCTGGATGGTCCCGTCCACCGCTACCGCCATCAGCGGGTCGTAGATCGTGTTGGCATACAGCAGTCCGTTGGTGTCCCAGCGGTTCTGCGACGGGGACAGTCCGTCGATCTCGGCCATGGTGCCGATCGTGATCGAGCCGCCCCGCACCGGCTTGCCTGTCACCCCCGGACCAGCGGCGGTCGTAGGTGTCGACTGAACCGCATCGGACCCGCAGCCAGCCAGCCCGGTGGCGGCTGCACCCGACAGCGCTACTGCGCCGGCGACCGCAGCACTCCGTCCCAAAAAGGCGCGTCGGTCCATGCTGGGCTCAACCATCCGAGCACTCCCCCTGATCGTCTAGAACTACAGGCCTGCTGCTGCCACCGGTCCCCCCGGATCGACGGCGTGATGGCAGCATGCCAGCCCGCAAGGGCTGTCGCCACTGTTTCGATGGGGCTAGTCCAGCCGAGCGACCAGCGGGCCGTTCAGTCGAACGAGGGCGCTTCGGTCCGAGTCCGCTTCAGTTCGAAGAAACCTGGCGTTCCGGCCACGGCCAGGACGCCGTCCCACAGGCGGCCCGCAGCCTCGCCCTTGGGGGCCGGGGTGACCACGGGTCCGAAGAAGGCCACGCCGTCGATGGCCACCACGGGGGTGCCCACCTCCATGCCGACCAGGTCCATACCTGAGTGGTGCGAACGCTTAAGCGCTTCATCGTAGGTATCGGTGTCCATGGCATCCGCTAGGTCGATCGGCAGGCCAACGTCAGCCAAGGCGGCTTCGACCGTGGCCCGGTCCTTCTCCTGGCCCTGGACGTGGAACCGAGTGCCCAGTGCGGTGTAGAGGGGGCCCATCACATCGGGGCCGTGGGCCTGCTCGACGGCGATGACCACGCGGACCGGACCCCAGGCCTGGGCCAGGAGCTCCCGGTACTCCTCGGGCAGGTCGTCGCGGCCCGAGTTCAGGTAGGCCAACGACATCACGTGCCAGCGCACATCGAAGTCACGGACCTCGGCGGCGTTCAGGATCCACCGCGAGGTGATCCAGGCCCAGGGGCAGAGCGGGTCGAACCAGAAGTCGGCGACGGGGCGCGCGTCGGTGGTGGTGTCGGTCATGGGGGACTCCTCGAAGGGCAGGGTACGGGTGTACCTGCCGTTCAACCCCGGGCACACCCTCGTTCTTCCCATACGTGCTGATGGACGTGCATCCCGGGGGTCCTTCCCAGTTGCTGCGCCCTCGACCAGGTCGTTCCAGCAGGCGAGCGGATCAGCGGGCCCGGGCCGCCCATCGGCCGTCCCGGCGCTCCACCGATACATCGACGCCGAACGCCGAGGACACCGACGCATCGGTAAGCACCGAGTCGATCTCTCCAGCCGCCACCAGTCGTCCACCCCGGAGGAGGGCGGCATGGGTGACCCCAGGGGGGATCTCCTCGAGGTGGTGGGTGACCAGGATCATGGGAGGGACCGACGGGTCGGCGGCCAGCTCAGCCAGGCGCCCGAGTAGGCGCTCGCGGGCACCGAGGTCTAGCCCGGCGGCCGGTTCGTCCATCAGGATCAGTTCCGGGTTGCCCATGAGCGCTCGGGCCAGCAGCACCTGCTGGCGCTCACCCTCGGACAGGAGCCCGAAGGCACGGGCGGCAAAGACCGGTCCGCCGAATCCGGCATCGGCCAAGAGACCGGCGGCTCGCTGGCGATCCTCGTCGGTGTACTCGTGCCACCACGTCTCGAGGGCAGCGTGGCGGCCGGTCAGGACCACCTCGCCAGCAGCCTGGGCCGGGCGGAGGTTGCGCCCCACCGATGCGCTCACCACCGTGATCCGTTTGCGCAGCTCGCGCATATCGACCCGGCCCAGGCGCTCCCCCAGGATCTCGACCGTGCCGCTGGTCGGCCACAGCCCAGCACTGACCACTCGAAGCAGGGTGGTCTTGCCGGACCCGTTGGGGCCGAGCAGGGCCCAGCGCTCGCCTGGGCCGACTTCCCACGACACGTCGTCGAGGAGTGCGGTGCCGTCACGGACGACCGATACCCCTTCGAGCCGGACGGCCTGGTGCTCGCTGGTGTCCATGGGGAAGGACCCTAACCGTGGGTGAATACCGTGGTCGTGGTGATCGGCATGAGGGGGAAATCGGACTGTCAGTGACGGTCGTTGCTACTGGGTTACGCCGACGATATGGTTCGCCTACTTTCCTCGTTCGGTGATCGGCGGATCACGTTGTCAGCCGGTGGGGAATTGAGCCATACAACAGTAATGGTTCGACCCGTCCTGCCCAAGGAGAGAATTGATGAATCGCCAGATCAATGCCGTAACGAACGTTAGGGCGAATCGACGCCTCACCAAGGTGCTCGCTGCCACCACGGTGGTCGCCATGTCGTTGTTGGGTTTCATCGGCATCCAAGTCGCCGGACAAGGAGTTGCTGCGGCTGCTGCGCCGGTAAGCGTCACCACCTGCAGTGGAGACTCCGCCGTGCCGGGATCGTTGCCGTATGTAGTGGCCAACGCTTCTTCAGGTGACTCGATCAACTTCTCCGTTATCTGCGACTCATCCAGTCCGATCACGGTCACCGCTCCGATGGACATCACCCAAGACCTGACGATCATCGGTTCCGGCGTGGCGAATACCGTCGTGAGCGGTGGCGACGCCGTCGGGATCTTCACCGTCACCAATGGAGCCATCGTGTCGATCTCCGACATGACGCTTGAGCACGGATCCGCGCTTAACGGCGGCGCAATCGACCTGGCTGATGGCGACGCTGGAGCGCTCACTGTGTCGAACTCGGCATTCGTCGCCAACAGTGCGGGGGCCGATGGCGGCGCCATCGACGCAGGTGACAACTCGGGAACCGCAACGCTCACCGTCACCGGCTCTACGTTCACAGGGAATACGGGGGCTGACGAAGGTGGAGCGATCGACAATGCTGACTACGGAGGCACCAGCAGCGCTACCGTCACCGGCTCGACCTTCTCGGGCAACTCGGTCGCGAACTACGACGGCGGGGCAATCGCCAACGGCGACGACGACGGATTCGGCACGCTCGTCGTATCAACCTCGACCTTCTCGGACAACTCGTCGGGAACCGATCCCATACCGGGCCAAGATGCTGGTGCCAGCGCCATCAATAACGGCTGGTGGAGTACTGTTGGGGTAGCAACGACGACCATCACCGGCTCGACCTTTTCGAATAACAACGCTTTGGGAACCAACGGTGCTGGCAGCACGATCAGTAATGGCAGCGAATCAGGTGCTACAACGTCGATCGGAACCTCGATTCTTTCCGGGGCGACCGGAGGTCGTGGTGAGTGCAATTCTGCGGCGCAACCGACCGACCTGAGCTACAACATCTCGGACGACGCATCATGCGGCTTCACGGCGACGGGGAGTGTGAACTCTTCGTCCACACTGGTCGCTTCCCTTGGCGCACTCGCCAACAACGGGGGGCCAACGGATACCATCCTGCCTTCCGTCCCGAGTCCCGTCATCGGGGCGATCCCGGAGACGACGATCGTCAACAGTACGTTGGCCTGCCCGACCACCGACCAGCGTGGTGCTACAAGCAGTGGTGCCTGCACCATCGGGAGTGTGCAACTCCCGTGGACGACCCCTGATGCACCCACCAGCGTGTCGGCGATAGCCGTGGACACCTCGGCCAGCGTGTCATTTACTGCACCCGCCTTTGACGGCGGCTCGCCGATAACTGGCTACACGGTCACCGCTCTCGACTCGACCACCCCAGGTAACGGCGGCCAGACCGCCCCAGGCGGATCCAGCCCGATCGACGTGACCGGACTGACCAACGGAGACAGCTACACCTTCACCGTGGTTGCCACAAATATCAACGGCGACTCGTCGCCTGGTGGGCCATCGTCAGCGGTGGTCCCTAAGGCCAGCCAGACCATCACCTTCACCACCACTGCTCCCACTGGCGTCGTGGTCGGAAGCTCGGGCTACACGCCTGCGGCCACCGCCTCTTCCAGCCTGACGGTTGCCATCACCCTCGATGGCACATCAT
>CAIVIS010000309.1 GCA_903906055.1 uncultured Acidimicrobiaceae bacterium | reverse complement strand
CAGGTAGTCGCACACTTCGATGCCGTGGTCGAGTACGTGATCGAGGAAGAACGCACCGGTCACGCGCTTGCCCACCGGGCGGCCTTGCAGGTCGGGAAAGGCCACCACGACAGTGTGGACATCGCCGGATCGGATCTGGTGCGGCAGGGTCTCGAGCGTCAGCATGCATGCACTCTGGCCCATCACGGTCTGGTCGTCCACCACCCCCGCTGGATTCCGCTCACTTGGCTACTAGCGCGACTCGTGTGCACGGATACGGCGGAGTCGGATCTTCACCCGCACGTGCAGGCCCGTGAGTCGCCTTCTCACTCCACCGGTCGGTGCAGTCGTTGGCCAACGATGGAGCCAGGTCCGGTTCGCTGTGCCGAGGTCAGGGGCGGTTCGATTCGATCACCGGGCAGCATCGATGTCCTGGATCCACCCGTTCACCTGGCGCAGTGAGTCGTCGAGGTCACGGTCGACATCCGCCTCGGAGCACGCGCGGGCAAAGTCAGCAACCCAGTTGGCGTGCGCCACGACGACAGGCGGCCAGGTGCGTGGGGGCAGACCGAACAGCGGACATTCCGCTGCGCGGGATTCGAAGAGTGCGACGCATGCGAGGCGCAAGGCTGGCAATTCCGAGTTGCCCGGATAGAAAGCGTCACGCAGGAGCAGCAGGTCGACGACGTCTCGCGCTCTACGGTTCACCGAGCCCGGAGGGACATTGGGGTCGGTGCACGCGTGGAGCTTCTGGGCGACCTGGTCGTCGACGGCGATACCTGCGAGTGCTCCCGGCGACGGAAGACCGAAGTGGGCCAGAGAGGCAGCGGGGGAGTTGTCGAACGATCTTCCGACCCCCGCTTCGTCGGCCGACACTTCGATCTTGACCTTGCGCCATGTCTTGCCGTTCACGGACAGCACCATGAAGAAGCGACGCGGCTTGATGACCCGTGGGACGTCGTCGATGATCTCGATCTCGGTTCGGCTGACCACGAGCGGGCCCCAGGACGTGAGGCAGGAGTCCAATACATCCACGAAGTCATCGAATGTTCCCCGGAAGAGCGTGTCGACATCCTTGGTGGCTCGTGCCTTGAGTCCGAGTCGAAGTTCGAGATACGCACCTCCCTTCAGCAAGAACCGCGGCCCTTCATCTACATAGGTGGCCCTCTGGAGGACGCCGACGGCGATGCTCGATGCCAGTATCCAGCCGAGCCGCCCATCCGTGAGGCCGATTGTTCGGGCGGTCTTGGCCACCCAGCCGTCGAGTTCACGCTTCGATCGGGGTGGGTTACGGACCGGAAGATCGTCGAAGGGATGAGTGCTCACTCCCGCGCATCCATCAAGGAGATCAGAGTGTGTTCGTCGGCAGCCGTAATTGACCCTACGGCCCGTGCTTTGTCGATTGCCTGCGCGATGAGATGACCCTGCACTCCGGATTCGATGCACTGACGAACGGCCGTTGCCGGTCTGACGATCGGCATCTCCTCGAAGTGGGTTATTTCTTGGGGGGCAAGGTCCATGCGGTGGATGTCGTAGCGGTGCGCACCAGTCCGGCGAGGGGTGTAACGGCCGGTCTTGGATATGCAGATGTGGATCCGAGTCGGGTTGATGTCGCAGAGCTCATAGAGCTCGAGGGCAGTGTCATGGCTGAGGACGCCGCGACCTCCCGGCCACAGCGTCGCCTCCATGTACGAACTGAGCGGTGTCACGGGAAGCTCGGGAAACCGGTAGATGCCGTAACTGACGTGCTCGAGCTTCCCCCTCGATGCCAACTTCCCCAATTCGATCACGGGAATTCCGAGCCGCCGTGCATCTTGGGACGTCACGAAGCCCTGCTGGTCGAGAGCGACTTCCCAAAGTACCGATCTGAAACTCGTTGCCACCGCTTCCTCCTTTCTCAAAAGATTACCATTTTCGGTATACTATTGCGTATTCCTGGACTGCGGACACCTATTGGACGCAAAACTATACGGTTTTCAGTAATGTTTTGTGTGCTTACGGGCCCCGGGTTACGGAAGGGTGGCATGCCGTGGCATCTGTTGGCGTCCCCTGAATCGGCGTCACCTGGAGGGTCAGCGAAGTAGGCGGCACGTGGCCCGTTGGGTGGGATACTTGGCGGCATGTCCATCTCCGGCGCGCGGCCGCTCATCGGCGTGACCTGTTACCGCCAGGAGACCCGGTGGTGGTCGTGGGACAGGGACGCGGCATTGGTCCCCGGCGCCTACCTCGACATGGTGGTGGCCGCTGGCGGGTGGCCGGTGCTGATCCCACCGGGGGCTGGTACCGCGGCTGACGGTGCCGCTGGCGGCGATCCTGGCGTCCGGGCTGCGCTGACCGAATCCGTCGACCGGGTGCTGGACGCCCTGGACGGACTGCTGGTGATCGGCGGGGGCGACGTTTCATCCCGTCGCTATGGCCAGGAGCCCGACGACCGCAACGGCGGAACGAGCGAGTGGCGGGACGACCTCGAGTTCCAGATGCTCGACGCCGCCCTCGACCGCGACTTGCCACTGCTCGCTATCTGTCGGGGTCACCAGGTGCTGAACGTCCTACTCGGTGGCACCCTGATCCAACAGCTACCCGACATCCTCGGTTCGACGGTGCACCAACCCAGCGCCGGAGCGTTCGGGAAGGTGACGGTGCACGCGGAACCGACCACCCACGTACACCGACTGCTGGGGGCACGAGTCGAGGTGCTGTGCAGTCATCATCAGGCCATCGACGTGCTCGGCGACTCGCTCCTCGTATCGGCGCGCAGCGACGACGGAGTGATCGAGGCGGTCGAGGTCCTGGGCCGCACGTTCGCCGTCGGTGTCCAGTGGCACCCCGAAGAGAGCGGCGACGTCCGGCTCTTCGACGGGTTGGTAGCCGCAGCCCGGGCCGCCCGGGCTCCACGTACCGGCAGCGCTTCTGGAGTAGCCGCCGAGCCCCAACCCGATCGCCAACCCGATCTCCAGTCACCCGAGGAGCACCCATGAGCGGAACGACCCGAATCATCAACCCGGCTACCGAGCAGGTCATCGCCGAGGTCCCCGTCAACGGCATCGAGGAGACCGACGAGGCAATAGCCCGTGCCCATGCGGCCGGTCCGCAGTGGCGGGCGGTGGCCCCGGCCGACCGAGCCCGGCTCATGCGCCGGTTCGCAGCCCAAGTGGAGGAGCACGCCGAGGAGTTGGCCCAGCTCGAGACGGCCAACGTCGGCAAGCCGATCGCCGAGAGCCGCGACGAAGTGGGCATGGTTGCCGAGGTCCTCTATTTTTACGCCGGGGCGGTGGACAAGCACCGAGGTGCCACCGTGCCGGTGTCGGGTGGCGTCGACATGACCTTCCACGAGCCGCTCGGCGTCGTCGGGGCGATCATCCCCTGGAACTTCCCGGTGGCCATCGCCTCGTGGAAGATCGGACCCGCCCTGGCCACGGGGAACACCATCGTGGTCAAGCCGGCCGAGATCACCCCGCTGACCGCGGTACGGCTGGCCGAGTTGGCCCTCGACGCCGGCCTTCCCGAGGGAGTGCTGCAGGTGGTCACTGGCAAGGGGTCCGTCGTAGGCACCCGCATGGCCGAACACCCCGATGTGGCCAAGATTGCCTTTACTGGGTCGACCGAGGTCGGACGAGACGTGATGGCCCGGGCCGCGGGCACCATCAAGCGGGTCACCTTGGAGCTCGGAGGGAAGTCAGCATCGGTCGTGTTCGCCGATGCTGATCTGGCCAAGGCGGCAGCGTCCACCCCGGGCAGCGTGTTCGCCAACGGTGGCCAGGACTGCTGTGCCCGCAGTCGGGTGCTGGTCCAGCGGTCGGTGTTCGACGAGTACCTGGAGCTGCTGGCCGATGCCGTGCGGGCCTGGACGGTGGGCGACCCCACGGATCCGGCCATCAAGATGGGGCCCATGGTCACCGCGGCCCACCGCGGCGTGGTGTCCGGCTTCCTCGACGAGGGCATGGGCGCACCCGGGGATCCGGTGCCGGTCCACACTTCAGGAGTCGTCCCTACGGGTCCTGGGTTCTGGTTCCCTCCCTCCGTCGTGGCACCGGCAGACCCTGACTGGCGAATGGCCCGAGAGGAGATCTTCGGGCCGATCGTGGCGGTCATCGCCTTCGACGACGAGGCCGATGCCATCCGGCTGGCCAACGACACACCGTACGGGTTGTCGGGATCGATCTGGACCCGCGACGGGGCTCGAGCGTTGCGGATGGCCCGGGCCGTCGAGGCCGGCAATCTGTCGATCAACTCCAACAGCTCGGTCCGGGTGCAGACCAGCTTCGGCGGCATGAAGCAGTCTGGTTTCGGACGAGAGCTAGGACTCGAGGCGTTGGCCTCGTACTCCGAAGTCAAGAACGTCTTCGTCTCGACGGTCGACTGATGACATTGCCATCGAACCCGACGCCAGATGCCCGACACTCGGGCCTAGTGGCCGTGGTCACTGGCGCCAGCCGGGGGATCGGGGCCGGACTGGCCACCCACTTCGCCTCCCGAGGGTTCCGCTTGGGCCTGTGCGCACGCTCGGTGCCCGAGGTGCCCGTTGGGGCTGATGTGGTGGCCGAGGCGGTGGACGTGACCGACCCGGTCGCCATCGATTCGTTTGCCGCTGCCGTGGTGGCCCGGTTCGGGCGGATCGATCTATGGGTGAACAACGCTGGGCTGCTCGAGCCCATCGGCCCACTGGCCGATGCCGACCCGACCGACCTGCAGCGCCATGTGGCCGTCAACGTCCTCGGCGTGGTGCACGGGTCAGCGACCTTTGCCCGGCACGTCCGCAGCCGTCCCGGGGTCGGCTCACTGGTGAACATGTCATCAGGTGCAGCCACGTCGGCTTCTCGGGGGTGGGCCGTCTACTGCGCCTCGAAGGCGGCGGTGGAGATGGCTACCGAGGTGATCGGCCTGGAAGAGCGCGATGCTGGCTTGCTGGCCTTTGCCGTCACCCCTGGAGTGGTCGACACCGATATGCAGGCGCTGATCCGGGCCACCCCGGTCGAGTCGTTCCCGGACGTCGCCCGGTTCCACCGCATCCACGAGGCCGGCGCGTTCGCCACGGCTGATTGGGTGGCCCACTCCATCCTCGAGTGCTGCGTGGACCCGCTGAGCAGGTTGGAGCCCGAAGATGGACGAGGTGCCGTCCACTTCCGGGTTCCTGACCCGGTGGCCCGCCCCTAGGACCTGTCGGTCCCCGTGATCAGACCGGTGGTGCCGGAAATCCGGGGCGGTCGACCAGGTGGGCGAAGTTGGGCCACAGGCGGAGGTCGATCTGGGGATAGCGGGCTGCGAGGTCGAGCACGCTCGGAACATAGAGGCGGTCGAGCATCACTTCGATATCCCGGTCGAGGCCGCGCTTGGACTGGGTCTTGTTGACCGGGGTGCGGATCTGCGGGGGGCGGTAGGAGTCGTCTACTCCGAGGAACCGGAAGGTCTGGGCCAACATCTCATCGGGAGCGGCAAGGCACGCTTCGAACTGCAGTACCAGCATCTCCTGGGGGGCATAGGCCTGCTCCCACGGCTTGAGCACATCTGAGTAGAGACCGTTGAACATGGCCCGGTAGCGCAGCAGATCGAGCCGCTTCGACGATGTCTTGCGAGATACGTCGGAGCGGTAGCGCTCGACGGGGTCACGGAGCATGAAGAGCAGCTTGGCGCCGGGGGCTGCCACCTGGAGTACCGGTGGGAGCTGATGGGCGAAGGCATAGTGCGGGGTCCACTCTCCGGTGATGGATCCAGCAGGCCGGGGGAACCACTGGCGGTAGGTCTCCACGTCGGCCTCGGTGATCTTCCCCGCATCGAGCAGGCGGAGGAAGTGGATGTTGAAGAACTGGAGCTCCTTTTCGTTCTCCACATGGATGTCCGGGTGGGACATGATCAGGCTGAACCACCACGTCGTCCCACATTTGGGCACACCGACGCCGACAAAGTCAGGAGAGCCGGTAGTCATGGAGGCCGGGACCGGCGGGGCGACGGGGGGGAGGCCAGAATCCCAGGCCGAGTGCTTGTCCATGGCGCCGAGTACCCGGCGCTGCACCGACAGGGGACTGACGCGCAGCAGATTTCGGGCGGAGTCCCTGGCCCGGTCGCCGAGTGACTTGCTCATCAGCGGCCCGTCGGGCAGGTGGGGTAGGTCGCCAGTTCGGGTATGTCCACGTTCGCTCCCCACGCCTCACTCGGACCAGACCAGGGGAGTGCGTGGGGAACAGTGTACTGCCGCTGCCAGCGGCTTCTCCCTATCTGATGGGCACGATGCGGGCATCGCCGGAGTGCCGGTGAGCGTCAGCGTCCACACGGTGGTCGACGGAGTCGCCGGCGGTGGCATCTAGGTAGCGGGCCGCCAACTCGGCGAACTGCCACGAGGACATGATCGGGCCCGAGCCGGAGTCCGTCGCACTCTCGTTGTCTGGTGTCGCGTTGCCCCTCGACGTACTGCACGAGGACGGCGACTCCGGCTCGGAAACTTGGATGGCAGGCCCTGGTGCTCCAGGCGTCGTGCCATTGGGTGTGAAGCCCTCGAACCCGGGATGGGCCCGCTCGGCGACACGGGGAACGAGCGGACGAGGAGTGGCCGTGTCCGACCCTCCAGATCCGTAGATCAAGGTGAGGGTCGGGCCGTTGGTACGACGCCGACTCTGCTCGGTCTGATTGATTTGGAAGGCGCTCCCTTGCATGGAGACCATCGTGCCGGTCGCGCCTAAGGGGAACTCAAGGAAGGGATAGGAGAACAGAAAGAAGATCGGAAGAACTAGATGAGAATCTGACGGTCCGTCGGCTGACGTGCCTGTGGGGATGGTCCGACAGGACCCATGCACTCCGGGTATCGTCACTACATGCCCGACCGCTCGCACAAGATCGCCAAGCCCGCCGCCGCATTCGGCGTTGTGGCCACTATGGCCAGCATCTGGTGGTTCGCCCTGCGCCCTCGGCGCAAGGCCAAGAGCACCAAGTAGCCGCGGCGGGTCGACCCGCCTCCGTCGTCCGGCCTGAAGCCGACGCCGACGCCGCCGTGCGGGCAGTGTGGTTGCGGACCCATCGGACGGCGGGCCCGAGACCGGTAACCTTGGCCAGTGGCCCTGGCATCGCTTCGCCCGCTCCGGTCACGGAACTTCGCCCTCATCTGGTCGGCCGCCCTGGTCTCGAACCTGGGTTCGTGGATGCAGACCGTGGCGTTGGGTGTGCTGGTGTTCGCCCGCACCGGACGGCCGGGCTGGGCCGGACTGGTGGCCGCCGCCGGGTTCATCCCCATGGGGCTGCTAGCGCCGATAGGCGGTGCACTGGCCGACCGCCTCGACCGGCGCCGATGGCTGATCATCACCACCCTGGCCGAAACCGTGTTCGCTCTGGCGTTGACCCTGCTGGTCGGCCTGCACCTGGACCCGCCGTGGGCGCTCGTCATCCTCTCGTTCCTGGGAGGGGCAGCCGGGGCGATCGGGTTCCCCGCCTACCAGGCGATGATGCCCGACCTCGTCCCACCCGAGGACCTGCTGGGGGCGGTGTCGCTGTCGTCAGCGCAGTACAACATGGGCCGGGTCATCGGACCCGCTCTGGCTGGCCTGATCCTCCTCACGCAGAACTTCGCCATCGTCTTCGCCGTCAACGCCGCGTCGTTCGGAGCCGTGGTCATCGCCCTGTTATTGGTTCGCCTGCCCAAGCCGGTTCCCCATGACGGGCACCTGTCGATGGCGGCACGCATTGCCGAAGGGGCCCGGGCGGCACGGACCGAACCGGGCTGTCGGTCCGCCATCATCTGGATCTCCGTGGTCGCCCTGCTGGCCTCACCATTCATCGCCCTGGTGCCAGCCATGGCTCACGTGGTCCGCCCATCAGGATGGAGTTTGGGTCTGACCACCGCCACGCTGGTCACTGCCCAAGGCATCGGGGCAGTGGCCGGGGCCCTGGCCCTGCCGGGCCTGGCCATCCGGTTCGGTCGGCTCACCATGCTGCGCACAGCGCTGTTCGCCCTGCCAGTACTGCTGTGCGGCTACGCAGTGTCCCCCACATTGTCCGTGGCGGCCCTCGCCTTCGTGGCCGTAGGGGCGGCGTACATCTGCATCCTGTCCGGCCTCAACACCGTGGTACAGCACCGGGCGCCGGTGGCCGCACGCGGTCGGATCCTGAGCATCTACATGATGGCGCTCGGTCTCATCTATCCCCTGGGTGCGATCATCCAGGGCTCCATCGCCGACCTGCACGGGGTGCGTGCCGT
>CAIVIS010000308.1 GCA_903906055.1 uncultured Acidimicrobiaceae bacterium | reverse complement strand
GGTGACGCCAGGGACCGAGATCGGACTCGCCACACCCGACGCACTTCGATCGGGACGGGATCCCGTCAGGAATGCCACCGAGAAGGTGTCGCCCAGGCCGTACCAGCCCTGCAATGAATAGCTGTAACGCCACGTTCCCGGAGAAGTGCCGGGCGTGACGTCAACGGGTCCGCTTCCACCCTGGCAAGTCGCGTCGCACAGCGAAGGGGCCCACGCGGTGATGGCCAAGGATGAAGAGGGAAGGGATCGCGTGCGGGTCACACGGAACGACGTGCCGCTGCAGTTGCTCCCCGTGCTCGTCCACGAGAGCACGTCGCCGGTGAGTTGGACGTTCCTGGCCTGGCCTGGATCGCAACTGATCAGGTTGTGAGCAGTGACCGTATAGGACGAGGCCGGAGGAACAGAGCCCGGAGGGTCGAACGATACGACGGCCCCGTCGGCGTTACCCCTCCCGACCACGTTTGTCGGAGCATCGGGTGGGCCCGGCATCCTGACATCAATGGACTGCGACGAATAGCAAGTGGTCCCCCAGGCGTTGTCCAAGGTGGCATCGCTGGGGACAGGGCAGGAGATCCCCTTTTCCATGGTGCCGTTACTTGCGTATACCGCGAATCGATACAGGTGCGAAGGGATGAGACCACTTCTGCTGCACTGCACGGGAAGAGACGGCGGTGCGGTGCGAGACCGATTGCGAGGGAATACGTCGCACAAGTTCTGGGCCTGCAGACTCGGATCGGTCAGGTCGCTCGCCATGACGAACTCGTCGGTCAGTGGAGCGCCGCCCGTCGACGACGGTTGGCGCCAGTTGACCGCGACCGACACGTGGGCCGGGGTGTCGCTCGTCGGGTCTTCCGGGATGTAGGTCGGGTCAACGGTGATGTCGGTCACCGGCCCCGGAATGCCTGTGGCTTTGTAGTCGAACACCGGCTGATCTTTTCCGCTGGCCCCGAGCCCCGACAACGATCGGACGGTGATCCGATACTGATGTCCGACAGTCAGACCGCTGAGCGTCGCTGGGCATGAGGAAGATGTGGCCTGCAACGGGGCCGCACTCGGATTTGTGAGGTCCGTCGCCGTCACTTCTATTCCGTTGGCGGGCAGGTCGTAATTCGCCATCCGTCCGCAACCGTTTTCACCCGCATAATTCGTGAAGTTGCCGATCTTCATCGAAGTTCCATCGCCATTGGGCACCACGCTGAGTCCGCCGGTAGCTCGCTCGTTGAATACTGGTGGGCGCACAGCGTGCATGACAGGGGCAGGATCGCTCTTGGTGCCGTAACCCATCTGGTTGTGGGCGGATACCGTGAACGTCCATCCTCCCCAGCACGGGCCACCCACACCATCTAGGTCGTTTACGATGATCGGGCTCTTTGTGCCCCAAGCTCCGGCGTGCTTCCCAGGATCCAAAGCGCAGGTCCCCAGCGCTAGGTATCCGTCGATGCGCGTTGAACTCGAGTTACCGGCGAGCGGCGACGGGTCGAACGTCACCAGGGCGCTACCTCCGCGGCTCCCGCTGGGGGTCGCCACCGGAGTAGCGACGACGTTTCTGGGCGCCGCAGGAGGGCCCACCAACTTCGTGTCCTTTTTGAACAGGTCGACAAAGGATTTGTAGATGGCGATGCCCAGCGATACCGGGTCGACCTCAGCTTTAGGTATCGCCGCCGCTACGGAAAGTAACGTGGAGAGCCAACTGCCCACCCTCACGATCTTGGCGTCATTGGTCTGGGGGTCAAATCCGTCGGGATACCACGGGTGCTGCTCGTTATTGTGGAACGCAGCGGCCGTTACGCTGGAGAAGGAAAATCCCGTTCCGTGGATGTCGGTGTGCGAGGCACGGAAGTCCGGCCCGGTCCCAACCCCAGCGCTCGTGAGCAGGTCGCTTCCGGAGAGGTCGGTGTGGGTGAGAACGGGTGCTTCCGAGTAACTCGGTGGGCCAAAGAAGAGGAATCCGAAGTTGTCGTTGGTGAAGGTGGAACGGGAAAGGTCGGCATCGGTCAGATTCATCCCGGAAAAGGAACAGTTCTTGACCGTGGACTCGGACAGGTCGAGTCCCGTCAGGTCCTTGGCGCTGGAGAACGGCCACACGTGTGTGAATTTGCCACTGTCGGGGGACACCAGGATGTCCGCCAGACCGTTGTCGGTGCAGTCGATGGTCGCGCCAGAGAGATCTGCGTGAGC
>CAIVIS010000307.1 GCA_903906055.1 uncultured Acidimicrobiaceae bacterium | reverse complement strand
GACTGCACGAAGTCGAGCAGCTTGTTCCCATCGGCATCCCACACATAGGCACCTTCGCCGCGGGCCACGAAGTACGGGTGCCCGCCGACCGAGCGGAACGAACGCACCGGCGAGTTCACACCCCCAGGGATGACCCGCTCGGCCCGGGCGAACAGGGACTCGGAGACGGCGTGCGGTGGCAGGGTCTGATCAGGCACCGAGCACCTCGGCCAGCTCGCCGGCGAAGTAGGTCAGGACGAAGTCGGCCCCAGCCCGCTTGACGGCAGTGATCTGCTCGAGGGCCACCGCCGGGCCGTCGATCCAGCCCCGCTCGGCTGCTGCCTTGACCATGGCGTACTCCCCGCTCACGTGATACGCCGCCACCGGCACGTCGACCAGTCGCCTGACCTCAGCCACCACATCCAGATAGGTGAGAGCCGGCTTGACCATCACCATGTCCGCCCCTTCGGCCACGTCGAGGGCTACCTCGAGCAGCGCCTCGCGGCCGTTGCGGGGGTCCTGCTGGTAGCCCTTGCGGTCCCCGCCACCGACGATGGTGACGTCGGCTGCATCGCGGAACGGACCGTAGAGCGCCGACGCGTACTTGGCCGCATAGGCCAGCACTGCGGTGGTGGGGTAGCCGGAGCCGTCCAGGGCCGCCCGGATGGCAGCTACTTGGCCATCCATCATGCCGCTCGGGGCGATCACATCAGCGCCGGCCTTGGCCTGCACGACCGCCAGCTCGGCGTAGTGCTCCACCGTGGCGTCGTTGTCCACTTCCCCGGTACCTGGGTCCACGATGCCGCAGTGGCCGTGGTCGGTGAACTCGTCGAGACAGCAGTCGGCCATCACCACCAGGTCGTCTCCGACCGCGTCGCGCACCGCTTCGAGCGCCCGGCGGGTGATGCCGTCGGGGGAGGCGGCGGCTGAACCGGTGGCGTCCTTGTCCTCGGTTCGCGGCAGGGGGAAGAGAATCACCCCGGGGATGCCGAGCCCGGCCAGACGGCGGACTTCAGCGACCAGGGAGGGAATGGTGTGCTGAGACACGCCGGGCAGTGAGCTGACCGGGCGGGGGGTCTCCAGGCCGTCGGCCACGAAGAGCGGGGCCACCAGATCATCGACGCCGAGCCGGGTCTGGGCCACCAGCCGACGCAGGGCCGGTGTGCGGCGCAGACGGCGCAGGCGCCGGATCGGATAGCCGGGGGTGGCGGAGGTGGAGGAGAGGGAAGGGGTGGAGGAGGTGCTGGGCACAGGTCAAGACTACGCCGACGGCACAGGGCGCCACGGCCCGAGCGCCGTCGGCGGGGCGAGTTGGGCCGTTACGAAAGTGCAGTCACCACTGCGGCCACCAGCCCATCGAGCGTGTGCTCGGCTGCCTCGGCCGTGACCACCAGGCCGGCGGCCCGCACGGACGCACTGGTGATCGGTCCGATCGACGCGATCACCGCTGGGACGCCAGAGGCACCGAGCAGGTCGATAGTGCGCTCCACCGTCGACGACGAAGTGAAGGCCACGACATCGGCAGCCTTGGCCGCAGCCACTGCGTCAGGGTCGGGGGCCCCGGCCACCGTCCGGTAGGCGATCGCTTCGTCGACGCTCCAGCCCTTGGCCACCAGACCCGGTACCACCACATCGCGCACCCGCTCGGCCCGCACGAAGAGCACCGACGAGTTGGCACCAGGTGCATCCGACGCCGTCGGGAAGGCGTCGACCAGCGCGTCCGAGACGGCCGTTTCGGGTACCAGGGCGGCCACCGTCTCGCGCTGGGTCAAAGAACGCGCCGTCGAAGTCCCTACGGCTGCCCACCGAGTGGATGGCGGCACAGGGCGCCCGTCCAGAGCCTCGAACATCCGCACTACGGCGTTGGCCGATGTCACCACCACCCAGGCGTAGGCACCGTCGGCGAGCCGGTCGGCCGACGCCGCCAGCGCTGCTCCTCCATCGGCTGGGCCCTCGATTTCGATGACCGGCAGCTCCACCACGGTGGCATTCAGGTCGGCCAGGCGTTGGACCAGACCGGACGCCTGAGATCGGGCGCGGGTGACCACGATGCGCTTCCCAGTCAATGCCCCTGAAGTGGGGGCCGGACCCGATCGGGCCGAATCCTGCGGTGTAGCGCTCACTGAGTCGTCCATTGGGCCGTGTGCTGCCTCGTCCACTGGCTCACTCCCCTGCGGCCGCCGCCGCAGCGGTCACGTCCAGTCCAGCCACCGCACCGATGACGATGACCGAAGGCGCAGGAAGGTCGACGGTAGCCAGATCGCGCAACGGAGCGCGCACCACCCGCTGGCGCTCGGTCGTCCCCCAGTGCACCACCGCTACCGGGGTGTCGCCTGAGCGCCCGGCCGCCATCAGGCGCTCGGCGATGGTGGCCCGAGCGGCCATGCCCATCAGAACCACCAGCGTCCCCTCGAGGCGTCCGAGCAGGTCCCAGTCGACGCCGGGCAGGACGGGGTCCCCATGATGTCCGGTCACTACCGTCACCGAGGTGGACACCGTGCGATGGGTGACTGGGATACCGGCGGCGGCTGGGGCGGCAAAGGCCGAGGAAACGCCGGGCACCACCTCGACCTCGATGCCCGCTTGGCGCAGCACCTCGGCCTCTTCTCCTCCCCGCCCGAACACGAACGGGTCGCCGCCCTTCAACCGGACCACCCGACGCCCCGATCTTCCATGAGCGACCAGGAGATCGTTGATATCGGCCTGGATCCCTGACTGTCCCGGTCCCTTTCCCACGTCGATCAGTTCCGCACCGTCGGGCACGAGATCGAGCAGTTCGATAGCGATCAGCCGGTCGTAGATCACCACTTCGGCGGCACGCAGCAGCTCTGCCCCTCGCATGGTGAGGAGACCGGGGTCGCCGGGACCGGCACCCACCAGGGCGACGGTCATGAGGCTGGGCTCCACGACATCAGATCCGCGCCTCCGGCATCGTCGAGCAGGTAACGGGCCACGGCCCGGCCGAGAGCGAGGCCATCGGTGCCCACCATCTCATGGCGCAGGACCACGTGCCCGTCGGCCCCGGCCACCATGCCCGTCAGTCGGATCCCCTGATTGTCCCTGCCGCCATCGGCTGCACCCATCGGTACGGCATGGGCCCCGACCGGAAGGGTGCAGCCACCACCCAGCTCGGACAGGAAGGCACGTTCGGCCTCGACCAGGTAGCGAACAGAGGCATTGTCGATGGCAGCCAGGATCGCCCGGGTGACGTCGTCCCCTGCCCGGCACTCGATGGCCAAGGCGCCCTGGGCCACCTGAGGCAGCATCACTTCGGGCTCCAAGGTCTCGACCGCCATACCCGGTGGCGGCTCCCAGCCCAGCCGGTCGAGAGCGGCCCGAGCGGCCACCACCGCAGTGACCCCGTCGGCCCCGACCTTGGCCAGTCGGGTCGCCAAGTTGCCGCGCAGGTCGGTGAAAGTCAGGTCGGGCCGCAGATTGGCCAACTGCACCCGACGACGGGCCGAACCGGTGGCCACCAGGGCCCCGGTGGGGAGCCCGCGAAGGTGGCCGCCCACCAGCACATCGCGGGGATCTCCTCGTTCAGGAAAGGCTCCGATCACCATGCCCGGGACACTGAGCGCTTCCGAGGCTGGCAAGTCCTTGGCCGAGTGCACGGCAGCATCGGCGTCGCCCCGGGCCACCGCGGCTTGGACCTCTTTGACGAACACCCCCTGCCCGCCGATCTGGGCCAGCGGCACATCGGTGCGCCGGTCGCCCTCGGTGTCCACGATCATCGGCTCGGCCGCCACTCCGACTGCGGCCAGCAGCGCCACCACCCGGTCGGCCTGCCACCGAGCCAAGGGCGATCCTCGGGTGGCCAGGAGGAACGGCCGTGCCGCCGCGCTCATGCCGTCTGTCCGGTCACGAATCAGAGGTCGAACAAGGAGCGCAGCGCCTCGACCAGTCGCTCCCCTCGCGGGGTGCCAGCGGCCTCCTTGAGGACGACCGTGGGCTGGTGCAGCAACTTGGCCACCAACGACCGGGTCACGGCGTCGACCTGCGCCCACTGCTCCTCATTGAGATCGGACTGCTTGGAACGGAGGCGGTCCAGCTCGCCCAGGCGTGCCGACTCGATACGCGACCGGAGCGCTGACACGATCGGTGCTGCATCGCGGGCTCGCGAGGCGGTTCGGTAGCGCTCGACCTCGTCGGTGACGATGCCGGTGGCTGCCGCCACCTCGTCCTGGCGCCCGCCGATGGCCTCGGCCACCGCAGTGCGCAGGTCGTCCATGTCGGCCAGCACCAGGCCGTCGAGAGTTGCTGACTCTGGCTCCACGTTGCGGGGCACGCCGAGATCGACCACCACCAGGGCTCCTCGGTCGCCACGGCCGGCCACAGCAGCCTGCAGCAGGGCGCGGTCGATGATCGGATGAGCAGTGCCCACCGTGGTGAACACCACGTCGGCTCCGCCGACCACAGCGCCTAGGTCGTCAAGACCTCGGACCTCCACGGCCGCAGCCGCTTCGGGAGGCAAGGCGGCCGCCAGCGCCTCGACCCGTCCGGCACTTCGATTGGCCACTACCAGGTGGGCGACATGGTGGCCCGCCAGGGCCTGGGCCACGCCCTCACCCATCTCGCCAGCGCCGATGATGGCCACCCGAGCAGCCGACAGCCCACTGGGACGGCGAGCAGCCGCCAGGGCCACTGCACCGTGGGAGAGCGAGGTAATGCCGCGGGCGATAGATGTCTCGGAACGGACCCGCTTCCCGGTCTCCACCGCATGTCGGAACAAGGTGCCGAGCACTGGCCCGGATGCCTGCTCACCCTGGGCTCGCTCCCAGGCCCGGCGGACCTGTCCCAGGACCTCGGACTCGCCCAGGACTGCGGAGTCGAGGCCCGACGCCACCGAGAACAAGTGGTCAATTACGTCATCGTCGAACCGGATGGTGCAGTACTCCGAAAGGGTCTCGACCGAGCTGCCGCTGACTTCGGCCAGGAACTCCTGGATCTCGGACACGCCGTCGTGGAAACGCTCCACCACGGCGTAGACCTCCGTGCGCAGGCAGGTCGACAAGAGGACCGCCTCGGACAGGTTTGGCTGGTCGCGAAGCCGTCCGAGAGCCTTGGCCGTATCGGTCTCGGTGATCGACACCCGGTCGAGGAGCTCTAGCGGTGCGTGCTTTTGTTCGAGGCCGACGACGATCACCGACACGGGGGCACCGCCTGAGTTGGTGCCTGGCTCACTGGATCGGTCACTTCGTCACAGCCTCGTGGTCACAGTGTCGGTGGGTTCGGTCGGTCGGTGGGATCGGTCGGTGAGATCGATTGGTGGACTCGGTCGGAGAAGGTCTGCTCTCTCCCACCCACGCTACCGAGTGACGGAAATCGCCCTGTCCCGTCAAGGCCACGCGACCACCAGCATCGCGGCACAGAGCCCGGACCGCCAGTCGCCGGTTCCGTGGATCATCCCACCCCGTCAAAAGTGCGCCCGACGGAACCGATCACCGGCATGGCGGCGACGTTGCCATCGTGGAGGTGGCGAGCCTGGTAGAAGCTCATGACCTGGAGCTCCATACTGAGGTCGACGTAGCGCAGCAGGGTGCCCGAGGGCACCTCGAGGCGGCAGGGGGCGAAGTTCAGCAGCGACCGGATACCGGCTCCGACCATCAGGTCGGTCACCCGCTGGGCCACCGAGGCCGGGGTGGTGATGACGCCGATCGACAGCGGCGTGGACTCGGTGATGGCGGCCAGGTCGTCAGGGTGGCGGACCTCCACACCGTCGATCCGTTCGCCGATGATGGCCGGATCGGTGTCGATCATCGCCGCCACCGCGAAGTTGCGGGCGGCGAACCCTTGGCTGCGGGCCAGTGCACGCCCCAGGTTCCCGATCCCGGCGATCACCACGGTCCACTCCCGGTCGAGGCCGAGGTGGTGGTCGATCTGGTCGGCCAGATAGGTGACGTCGTAGCCCGATCCCCGGGTGCCGAACGAACCCAACAACGACAGGTCCTTGCGCACCTGGGCTGCGTTGACATGAGCCGATGCGCCCAATCGCTCTGAGGAAACCGTGGTGGTACCCGAGCGGCCGAGTTCTTCGAGGATCCGCTGGTAGACCGGCAGTCGGACCACCGTGGCTTCAGGGATCCGCCGGAGCGACGTGCCCGGACCCGGCGTATCGGACTCGTGGTCCGGCGGAAGAGGAAGGCTCGGCACGGCTGGAGTCCTTGAGCGGCCTAGCGGCCGATCTGCCTCGACCGCTCGACGGCAGCGGCCACTGCCTCGATGAAGGCGGAACGCACCGCCTTGAACTCCAACGTCCGCACGGCGGCCGCCGTGGTCCCCCCTGGCGAGGTCACCGCGGCTCGAAGGACAGCCGGCTCCTCGCCGGTCTCGTCGAGCATGCGCGAGGCACCGAGCAACGTGCCCACTACCAACTGGTGGCTGACATCACGGGTCAGTCCGGCAGTGACCCCGGCCTCGATCATGGCCTCGGCTACCAAGAAGATGTAGGCCGGTCCCGATCCGGAGACCCCGGTGACGGCATCGAGCTGGCGTTCTGGGACCCGCACGACCGTGCCGACGGCCCCGAGGATCCCCTCGGCCCAGTCCAGGTCGGCGGAGGTGGCGGCCATGCCGCCCGACAGTCCGGCCACGCCCGCCCCGACCAGCGACGGCGTGTTGGGCATGGCTCGGATCACAACCGATCCTGCGGGCATGACTGCCTCCAGTCGAGCCGATGCGATGCCGGCCACGATGGAGAGGACGCGACGTGCCCCGTTGGCGGCCAGGGTCAGCAGCACCGGCTCGGCCACATCGGGCTTGACCGCGAGGAGGACGTCCTCGGCCTCGATGGGCATCCCGACCACGGTCAGACCAGGAAAGGACTCCTCGAGCCGAGCACGCTGGGTGGGGTCCGTCTCACTGACGGCGAGGTCGGCGATCGGGGCCCAATCAGCGGCGAGCAAGCCGGTGAGCAGGGCGGTGCCCATCTTTCCGCCGCCGACGAGGAGAAGTCTGGGTGCCATGCCCGAACGCTACCAGCGGGCTCCGGTCTGTCCTGGTGCCATCCGCGGACGGGGTGGTCACGTGGACCTCGAGGGGTCAGGAGGTCTCGCCCGAGCCGGCCCGACCCGAGCCGGCCCCGCCCGAACTGGCCCGACCCAAGCCGGCCCGACCGCAGCGTCAGCGCTCTGACTGCGGGCGGCGCCGGTAGCGGCCCTCGTACCCGATGGACATGGCCGTCGGGAAACACTCGTCGGTGTAGGCCAGTGACGACCCGACGATCCGGTCGAGCTCGTCGTCATCTACCCGGGACACCGGCACCCTGCCCACCAAGTAGATGGCATCCTCGGCTCCGAGGGCGAACGACAGGCCGATCAGATCGGCGTTGCGCTTCAAGAGGTACTCCCAAGTGGCCTCGATGTTCGTTTCGGGGGCCGGCATGAACTGCGCCTCGTGGCGGAGGGTCCGCTGACGCAAGGTCAGCCACACCGTGACGAACTCCTTTTCGTCTCCTCGGAGGCGCAGGTACCAGCGGGGGGCGCCGGTGATGGGGTCGCCGCCGACCTGGCGATCGACGGCCACCAAGGCACCCCCGGTAGCCAACTCGCGCGCGGCCCAGTCGTCTATTCGAGCGCAGACGGCATCCCGCTCAGCGGCGTCCAGGACACCGGACCAGTCATCAGTCATCGACACGTGCTCATCGGCACTCGACCAGCCGGCCCAACGTCAGGTCGGCGTAGATCTCCACCAGCAATCGGGCGGCCCGGGCCCACGTATATCGCTGGGCCCGCAGCACCGACCCAGCGCTCAAACGCTCGGCCAGCATCGGCTCGGCCAGGATCTGGCGCACCCATCCGGCGTAGGCCTCGGGGTCGGGCTCCTCCACCAGGTACCCGGTCCGTCCGTGATCGACCAGGCTGCGCAGCCCGCCCACGTCGGATGCGACTACCGGCGTACCGCAGGCGGCGGCCTCGAGCGCCACGAGTCCGAACGACTCGGCCCGACTGGGTACTACAGAGACGTCAGCTGCCCGGTAGTAGGTGGACAGCAGCTCGTGGGGCTGAGGCGGGACGAAGATCACCCGGTCGGCCACGCCGAGATCGTCGACCAGGGCTTCCATGCGCGCCACCTCTGTGTCCCCGTGCGGCCCGCTCGGTCCACCGACCACCATCAAGCGCGCATCGGGGTGGTCCCTGTTCAATGAGGCCAGGGCGGCCACGGCCACGGCCAGGCCCTTGAGCGGCTGGATCCGCCCCACGAACAGCAGCAGCGGTCCCTCTGCGGCCAGCCCGAGGGCTCGGCGAGCCTGGGCCCGGTCGCCGGGGCCGAAGAAGGCATGGTCGACCCCGGGGGCCACGATCCGGATGCGGGTGGGGTCTGCCCCGTAGAGATCGGAGATCTGGGCCGCTTCCACCGAGCACGAGGCCAGCACGGTGTCCGAGCAGCGGATGATGGCCGCCTCGGCCTCGGCTCGGACATGGCGCGAGTGGGCCTCGACCAGCTCGGGGCTCGACTCGGCCTTCACGCGGTCCAAGGTGTGGAACGTCGACACCAGTGGAAGGCCAAGTTCATGCTTGATGGCGTGGCCGGCGATGCCGCTCAGCCAGTAGTTGGCATGTATGGCCTCGAACGGCACATCGTCATCGGTACCGAACCGTCCGGCTGCCGTCATCGACTTGAGGACCCCGTCGGCGAACTCGTCGACCACGTCGATCAGCGCTTCCTTCTCCAACGGAGCTGGCGGGCCGGCAGCTACGTGGTGCACTCGGAAGCCAGGTTCGATGTCCACGGTGGCCGCCAGATCGTCCGACGAGGCCCGGGTGTAGACGTCGCACTGCACGCCGGCCCGAGCCAGGGCGGCTGACAACTCGCGCACGTACACGTTCATGCCGCCGCCGTCGCCGGTGCCGGGCTGGGCCAGCGGCGAGGTGTGGAGAGAGAGTACGGCGAGTCGCCTCATGCGGCGTCGATCCTACCGGGAGGTCGCCGTCAACCGGCTGCGGCCGTCGGGCTGACTTCGCCGGGGGCTTCGATGTCGCCCGGATCATCCGCTATCGGGACGGCGGCGAGGTCCACCCCCGGCACACCTAGGTCTTCGTTCTCGTGGCGGAATGACAGGTAGATCCGCATCATCGCCTGCCGCTGCTCCTCGGTGAGGTGCTGGTCGGCGAAGATGTGCCGGGACAGGTCGGTGTCCCCCGTCGGGCGCTCCAGGATCCCAGCCTGGACGTACAAGGTCTCGGCCGAGATGCGCAGCGCCTTGGCGATCTGCTGAAGGATCTCGGCCGAGGGGCGGCGCAGGCCACGCTCGATCTGGCTGAGGTAAGGGTTGGAGATCCCGGCCAACTCGGAGAGTCGTCGCACCGACAACCGGGCCGAACTGCGCTGCTCGCGGATGAATGACCCGAGCTCGTTAAAGCGCTCGGGCAGCTCCTTGACGAAGCG
>CAIVIS010000306.1 GCA_903906055.1 uncultured Acidimicrobiaceae bacterium | reverse complement strand
GTAGCCACAAGAGACCTACAGGAAGTAGAGCCGCTGCAGCGGCACGTCATCGGTTGCCTCGAAGTGCATCCGCTCCCCGTCCAAGGTCACCTGGGCCGACACCGGGTCTACTTCGACACTGCCCAGGCGCCCGTTGCGCACCATGGCCGAGAGGCGGATGTCGCGGCAGCCCTGGACGGCCACCCGGCGCCGGCGGGTGGGCCACGGATCGGACTCGGCTTCGGTGGCCGCCATATTGGTGAAGAGCACCGACAACTCGGCCGGGGCGGCCCCCATGCCGCCGAACTGCGGGCCATAGCGCATGGGCTGGGCCGATTCGGTGGTGGCGTTGGGATCGCCGATACGTCCCCAGGCCGGCAGGCCGCCCTTGATGACCAGCGCGGGCTTGGCGCCGAATGATGCCGGGGGCCACAGCACGACATCGGCCAGACGTCCCGGCGACAGACTTCCGATCTCGCGGCTGAGGCCGTGGGCCAGTGCCGGGTTGATGGTGATCTTGGCCAGGAACCGCAGCACCCGATCGTTGTCGTGTCCGGTCGGATCGACCAACTCGGCCCCGGGTGCGCCCTTGGTGACCGAAGCCACGGCGAAGGTGCGCCGCCAGTTCTCTCCGGCTCGGCCCATCCCGAGGGCGTCCGAGCTGGTGATGGGGATGACCCCGAGATCGTGGAGGAGGTTTTCGGCGCCCATGGTTTCGGCGCGGACCCGGTCGTGCACCAGGGCCAGGTCCCCGGGGACGTCCGGGTTGAGTCCGTGGACGCTGACGATCATGGCCACGTGTTCGTCCAAGGCATTGATGCCGTAGGGCAGGGTGGGGTTGGTGGAGGAGCCGATCACATGGTCGACCCCGGCCAGGCGCAGCACGTCAGGGGCGTGGCCTCCTCCGCACCCCTCCACATGGAAGGCGTGCACCACCCGCCCGTCGGTCACGGCCAGCGTGTCATCGACGGTGAGTCCCTCGTTGAGTCCGTCGGTGTGCAGACAGACCTGCACGTCGAACTCCTCGGCCGCATCCAGGGCTGTATCCAGGGTGCGCAGGTGGGCCCCGGTGTCCTCGTGCACCTTGAATCCGCACACTCCGGCTTCGAGCTGCTCCAACAGGGGGTCCCGACGGGCCGATGAGCCTCGACCCAGCACGCCCACGTTGACCGGCCAGGCATCCAAGGATGCATATCCCTGGCGGAGCACGCTGGGTGATCCCACCCCGACGCCCCACATGGGGCCGAGTTCTTGGGTGAGGATGGTGGTGATGCCGCTGGCCAGGGCCGCCTCGAAGACCCGGGGGGTCATCCCGTGGACGTGGGTGTCGATGCCGCCAGCGGTGGCGATGAGCCCCTCACCGGGGATGAACTGAGTACCGCTGCCAACCACCACGTCGATGCCGTCGGTGATGTCCGGGTTTCCGGCCCGGCCCACTCCTACGATCCGGCCATTGCGGATGCCGATCGAGGTGGCCCGCACCCCGAGCAGCGGGTCGAGCACCAGCACGTTGGAGATGACGACGTCACACGAGTCCGAGGTGCGCACAGCACGCAGTCCGATGCCGTCCCGACCGGTCCGTCCGAAGCCGAACAGCAGCTCATCACCCATGGCGCGGTCGTCGGCCTCGACCTCGACGACCAGCCCGGTGTCGCCGAGGCGCACCCGGTCACCCAGGCGGGCACCGTTGACGGCCCGGTCCTCGCTGTCTACGTAGCGGCGGGTCATCGGCCGTCCCTGTCGGTGTCGCCCGTGACGATCGGGTTCGCGTCGCCGTCGGACGAGACGTCCGACGTCACACCCAACCCATGGATCGACCGTCCATGGATCGACTCGATCGATCGAGCCGCCGCGCCCGAGGCGCTGTCGGGGCCGTGACGGTCAGGGGCTCCGGTGTCAGCAAACCCGCACGCCCAAGCCCGCTCGAGTGCCTGCTCCAACGCCCCTGGTGCATCCAAGGGGCCGTCCACCAGGCCAGCGAATCCGATGATGACGCGGTGGCCCCCGAACGGGACGAGTTCCACCGTCTTGGTCACACCGGGGTCGAAGCGCACGACGGCCCCAGCCGGTACCGCCAGTCGTCGCCCGAACGAAGCCCGCCGATCGAACCGGAGCCGGGGGTTGGACTCGAAGAAGTGGAAGTGGGAGGTGACCGAGATCGCCACCGAGGCCTCGTTGGTGACCTCGACGATCACGACATCCAGATGTGAGGCACCAGCATCGAGATCGGGGGCACCCGCGATGCCGCCACCGGCCACGATGACCGCGCCGGGCGCCTGGTCTCCTAGGTGGCCACCACCTACCGGATCGGGCACGGTGACCAGGCGGGACCCGTCGGAAAAGACAGCCTCCACCTGGACCTGGGTCACGATGTCGGCCACACCGGGCAGGACGTCGTCAGGTCCGACCACCCGGCGTCCCACCTCGAGCGCCTCGGTGACCCGGAGCCCGTCGCGGGCCGCCTCGGCCACTGCATCGGCCACCACGGCGATGGTCTCGGGCACGTTGAGCCGCAGACCCCGGTCGCGACGGGAGCGAGCCAGCGATGCAGCCAGGTGGAGCAGCAGCCGGTCTGTCTCGGTCGGGGTGAGGTCCACGCTCAGCCGTCCGTGCTAGCCGGGGCTGGCTGCTGCTGGGTGATGCAGTGGATCCCGCCACCGCGGTCGAAGATCGGCCGAGCATCGACCAGGACGATCTCCCGGTCCGGATAGCAGCGTCGGAGGATGTCGGCCGCCACCTCGTCGGAGGGATCGTCGAACGAACCCAAGATCACCCCGCCGTTGACGACGTAGTGGTTGATGTAGCTGTAGTCGACCCAACCCCGGCCGTCGCGGAGCACGGTTGGAGCAGGCACGGCCACCAGCTCGACCCCGGGGATGCCGTGCAGCGTCTCGGCCACCTCGCGACTCACCTCGAAGTCAGGATGGGACGGATCCTGTTGGTCGTGGAAGAGAACGGTGTCCGGGCCGGCAAAGCAGGCCACGATGTCGACATGGCCCCGGGTACCGAAATCGTCGTAGTCCCGGGTAAGCCCACGCGGCAGCCAGTAGGCAGTGCTCGTACCAAGCGTGCGGGCCATCTCGGCCTCGACCTGAGCACGGGACCAGTCGGGGTTGCGTCCTTCGCCGCGCTGCACGGTCTCGGTCAACAAGATGGCGCCCCGGCCGTCGACGTGGATCCCACCGCCCTCGTTCACCATCGATGAGCTGATCACCGCCTTGTTGGCCACCGCGGCCACGGTGTCGGCGATGAGGGCATCCTGGTCCCAGGTGGACCATCCCTGGGCCCCCCATCCGTTGAAGATCCAGCTCACGGCGGCCACTGCACCATCGTCGAGCACGAAGGTCGGACCCATGTCGCGGATCCAGGAGTCGTCGAGCGGGGCTGGCACCAGGTCGATGGCTGGGTCGAGCAGACGGCGAGCGCCGTCGATGTCGCCTGGATCGACCACCATGCGCAGCGGCTCGAATCTGACGACGGCACCGGCCACGGCAGCCCAGGCTCGACGCATCGCCTCCACCCCGTCCGCATCGAGGTCGAAGGTGCTCGGACCCTCGGTGGGCCACGCCATCCACGAGGCCTCATGGGCTTCCCACTCCGCCGGCATCCTCCTGGTCACGTCATCCTCCTCGTCACAGGGTCGCCCTCGGATCCGAGACCATCACGGCACCATCACCGTATGTCTCCCAAGGGAATATTGGGGTCGTGATGGGGCAGGGGCACCCGCAGCCACGCAGCGATGTGCGGAATGGTCCAGGCCAGCACCGGACCGGTCAGGGCCACGAAGACAACCGTGACGACGTTGATCGGTCCTCGCAGGACGAGGGCGATCACCAAGAGCACCGCCTCGATCCCCCATCGGGCACGGTGAATCCTCGCCCCCTTCGCCACCATGGCCAGCATGAGCTCCTCGAGGCATCCCGCCCCCAGGTCCGACAAGACGTACCCGGTCACCCCTAGGTAGAGGATGGCCAGCGCCACTGCGGCCAGTACACCCCGCCCCGCCATGGCGTGCGGTGACGGCAGTACCACCAGGCCGGCATTGATGACGAGCCCGATGAAGAAGGCGACCAGTACCGTGCCCACCTTGGGTCGCCGCCCCAGGATCCAGGCCAGCACCAGCACCAGCCCAGCGTCGATCCAAGAGCTCGCCCCGACCGACAGACCGGTCTTGGCCGCTACCCCGGCGTTGATGGCATCCAGCGGGTCCGTCCCCAGCCGAGCTTGCAGGAGCCCAGCGATCCCCATTCCGGTGAAGACGATCCCGACCAGGTAGATGGCCAACTTGGTGACGAAGACCCGATCCACATCAGCGCGCTTCATCGAGGCGACCTCACGTCGGCTGGGTCTCGGGGTACAAACTGGCAACCACGGGCGACGCCACTGGACGCCAGAAGTGCGACGGTTGCGGTGGGGCAATCGGTCGGCACCCTGGTGATGGTAGGTCGCCACGACCGGTGGTGGGGACGGAGGGGGTCGAACCCTCACTGGGGGCGGTTTAAGCGCCCTGCCTCTGCCAATTGGGCTACGTCCCCCTGGTGCATGCGACTGTAGGCCCATACCGCCGGCCGAGCGGTCCTACGGGGCGCGTATCGACGTCCGGCCGTCCCACGGAGTCCTCAGTTGTAGCGGTGCCCGGGGTGCGCTCCCACCACTGCATCGACGGCCACCAGTTCGACTACCCGAGGAGCATCCACCGGATGGACGAGTCCATCAGACCCGGGCCACGGACCGAGCACTGTGGTCGGACGACGGTCGATCTCCCACTGCTGCCACGGCTGTGATCCGGCACCCGCCAGGTCACAGACGGGCACGCCGGTGCGGGCAAACGACGTCCAGGCCTGGCGCATCGACGCCGACAGCGCCAGTGCCTCGTCTCCCCCACCCGAGAACCCCTGGACCATCGGGTTCTTCACTGTCCCGAACACGAACGGGATCTCGAGTGCGTGACACGAACCCAACACCCCGCCGAAGGCCGGGGACTCCCAGGTGAACAGGTAACAGAACGTGCCCACCCCTGTACCAGCGGCCGCGCGGTGGGCATCGGCCAACCGGACCGTGCCCACTCGAAAGACGACCTCGGTGGCAATGGCCGACCACAGGTCGCGTGGCTCCACCGACTCGCCTCGCTCGGCCCGGGCCGCCTCTACGGCGGCGATCACGCTGTCGGTTGCCTCGGGGTCGGGGTCGACCCGCCGCATCCAATGGCGCAGACCCTCCATATCCAACGACATCAACTTCGGGCTCCCGAGGACGAAGAAGGCCGACTCGTCACGCGTGGTACCGATGAGGAGCGGCACATGGGCCGATGATCCGCTGGCTACGGCAACTATCGGAGGAACAGGCAAGAACCGCCCATCGACTACCGGAGTGACCAGGAGACCCGAGTCGCTCTCGCCGGCCACATCGGAAAGCGCGCTCGCCGCGGCCACGAGCACGTCGGCCGGCAGTTTGGTCAATGCCTCCCGTGTGCACTCCACGCCAAGGTGGGCAGCCAACCGCTCCGCCCGATCAGAGGCCAGGTCTGGCGAACACGTGTAGGGAGGCCCGCTCTCCACGATGGCTCGATGGAACAGCCCACCAGCGGCGGGGACGGCCAGCAACGTGGCCACGCTCATCCCTCCTGCTGACTCGCCGAACAGAGTCACATTGTCAGGATCGCCACCGAAGTCGGCGATGTGGTCGCGCACCCAGGCCAAGGCGGCCACCTGGTCGGCCAGTCCCCAGTTGCCCACACCCGACCACTCAGCCCCATCCAGCCAGGTCTGACCAGGATCGTCGAGGGCCGGATGAGCCAGGAACCCGAGGAATCCGAGGCGGTAGTTGATCGTGACCACCACGACGTCGCCCTCGCTGGCCAGTACACCGCCCCGATAGAGACCACCCGATCCGGAGCCGGTCATGAACGAGCCACCGTGGACCCACACCATCACCGGCCGGCGTGCACCGTCGAGCCCCGGTGTCCACAGGTTGAGGTTGAGACAGTCCTCGGAGTACTCCTCGAGGGTGCCCCCGAGCGCCTGCTCCATCGCCCCCGGGGACTGCGGTGCCGCCGGACCGAACCGGTCACACTCCCTGATCCCGGCCCACGGCTCGGGTGGGGCAGGTGGACGCCAGCGTCGCTCGCCACCGGTGGGCGCACCGTAGGGGATGCCCGAGAACGCCCAGACACCACCACGCTCTGCGCCCCGCACTCGGCCGCCACGTACCTCGACTACACCGTCCACCACTCCGACCTCCAGTTCGACGGGAATTCTGTCGATGACACAGGCAACTTACCCACCAATAGACTCTGCAGGCATCCAGGCGGAGACCGACCCAGGGCAGACGTCACATGACACCTCTCCAAGACACCCACGACACCCACAGCCCCACGAGGCAGACATACCCGCTGAACTGCGCCTATGTAGCCGCGCGTCCTTGTTCCGGTGGGGTCGAGGGCGGTACTGTGCGCAAGTGGGCACGATGAGGGCAGCACGAGGAAGGCGCTCCCCCCTGCCCGCAAGGCTCGCCGACCGAGGCCCAGCCCCGCACCGCTCGGTGGGCATGCGCCGTCGGCCCACGGCCGTGATCGCTATGGCCATCGCCACGGGATGCGCCGCCGCCACGGGCATGATCCCGTTGACGGCAAGTGAGCCAGCGGGGGCGGTCGGGGTTGCGACCACGACCACGACCACGGTCCCCGCTACAGGGACGATCGCCGCCGGTGAGGCGCAAGTGGTCGCCATCGGGGCGCAGATCGCCGAGCAGCAGGCCGCCCTTGGTGCCGCCACCGAAGCCTACGACCGGGCCAGCAGCCAGTTGGATGCCACCAAGGCGGCTCTGGCTGCGACCAATGCTTCGCTCGATGCCCAGCGGGCCAAGCTCGATGCGGCGCGTGCTGTCCTGCGCAAGGACGTCGTGCAGTCCTACATCGAGGGGACGTCCTCGTTGGCCGTCGCCCGCATGTTTGCTGCACCGTCAGGTGGCGCACAGACCCGTGCCCTCTACCAGCACCTCGGGATCGGTGACCTGGCCCAAGAGGTGGCGAAGGTGCAGTCCGGCCAACGCTCCCTGGCTGCTACCCAGTCCAAGTTGCAGGCCGAAGAGCAGAGCCAAGCCACCCAAGCGGCCGCCGCCGACCAGGCCGCTCAGCAGGCCAACACCGCCGCACTCCAGTCGCAGGCCACACTGGACCAGGTAAAGGGCACCTTGGCCCAGGAGATCGCCCAGCAGGCGGCCGCTACGGCTGCCGCCGCCGCAGCCGCAGCCGCCAAGGCCACCACCCCGTCAGATCGACAGACTGCAGCCGCCCAGGCGTCCCAAGCCGCCCAGGTGGCCAGCACGGTCAGTGGAGGAAGTGCTGCGGCTGCCAGTGCCAACGATGCCGCCAACAAAGCGGCGACCTCGGCCGGGGCCGGATCCACCAGCAGTGCCGCCTCGGCGGCCACCACAGCCACTACCGCACCCGCCACCCCGCCCGTGAACACAGGCCCGGTGTCAGCCTCCGGGGGAACCAACGCAGCCGGTCTGGCCGCCGTGCACGGCGCCATGCGCTACCTCGGGGTCCCGTATGCATGGGGAGGCACCAGCTCAGCCGGTGTCGACTGCTCGGGGCTGACCATGCAGGCCTGGGCCAGCGCCGGTGTGTCGTTGCCCCACTCGGCTGCCCTTCAGTATGCGAACTTCCCCCACGTCAGCCTCACGTCGCTGCAGCCAGGGGACCTGCTCTTCTTCAACTTGGACGGCACCGGGATCGACCACGTGGTCATGTACGTCGGGGCCACGCTCGACGGCAAGGCCACCGCCTATGGCGCCCAGACGATCATCCAAGCCGCACACACCGGGACGGTGGTGACGTTCAATCCCCTCTGGTACTTCGGGTTGGTCGGTGCCTCCCGACCCTGAGCCGAACGGACCGCCGATGCTCGAGCTCACCATCGTGGTCCCGGCCTTCAATGAGGCGCATCGCCTCGAAGCTGGCATGCTGCGGTTCGAGGCGGCGGTGTCGGCAGGTGCCATCGACCTCGAGCAGACCGAGCTGGTGGTCATCGACGATGGCAGCACCGACCAGACCGCGGCCGAGGCCACCAAGCTGCTGGCTGGCATCCCCCACCACCGGGTGATCCGCCTGCCGTTCAACCAGGGCAAGGGGGCCGCCGTCCGGGCCGGCGTGGCCAGCGCACGCTCCCTGTACACGGCGTACATGGACGCTGACATGGCCATCGATCCGATGGCCATTCCGCTCCTGCTGGATGGACTCGCAGACCACGACCTGGCCATCGGGTGCCGCGCTCTGCCCGATTCGATGGTCGAGACCGCCTACGTGGTGCGTTCGTTGATGGGACGCCTGTTCAACGAGTTGGTGACCACGGGCACCGGACTCGGGCTGAAGGACACCCAGTGCGGGTTCAAGGCGCTGCGCACGCCGGTGGCCCGCCTCCTCTTCCACCTGGTCCGTATCGACCGCTTCGCCTTCGACGTCGAAATCTTGGCCCGGGCCCGACGACTCGGCCTCACCATCACCGAGGTCCCCGTCCACTGGAAGCATGTCGAGGGCAGCACCGTCCACCCCCTCCATGACTCGGTCACCATGCTTCGGGACGTCTACCGCTCGAGGCGAGGGATGCTGACCGGCCCCCCAGTGCCGACCATCACCGTTCGTCCGGCTGAGGGTGGTGCTTCTGTTGCAGTTCTGGCCGGTCAGGTATCGGCGATCCTGGCCGAGGTGCTCGACGGCGCCCCGGTTCCGGTGATCGCTGACGGAACGGGCGTGACCGCCCTGCTGGCCATGGTCGATCCGGCCGACGCTTCCCTGGCCCATGAGGCTCTACGCCTCCAGATGGCACCCGCAGAGATATCGCGGCGGGCCCTGACACTCGACGGTCTGGCCCGCTTCGGACCGCTGACCGGGCTCCTCGATGCCTCCGGTACGAAGCCAGCTGGCCGATAGCAGCCAGAGCCCGATACCTTCCGAGTACGATCGTCCAAGTGAGTGATGATCCAAGCGACATGAGGGGACCGGCACCGTCGGCCGTGGGGTCAGCCGCTCGGTCATCTGGAAGGCCGGACGACCGCGACCTTATTGACGCCATCGTCGAGCATGCCGCCTCCACATCGTCCACCACATCGACCACATCGACGGGATCGACCGACTGGGCGGCGGCGGTCGAAGACCCACCTGAGGCCACTGGGGCTAGCCTCTCCTACCTCCCCGTGGCTGCCCCGAGGCGCCCGATGGTGGACGAAGATACCGAAGGGTTCGAGGACCCTCGACGATCCGACGTCGACGAGTGGGGCCGCAGCGAGCACATGCGCTCGATCATCCGCCGCCTCTACGACCCGGTCTACCGGCACTGGTTCCGCGTCGAGTGGGAGGGCCTGGAGAAGATCCCGACCGAAGGCGGCGCGCTGCTCATCGCCAACCATGCCGGAGCCATCCCTTCGGATGCTCCCGCCATCATGCACGGCATCGAGACCGAGCTCGGACGGCCCGTCTACGGCTTGGCTGACTACTTCTTCCGAACCATCCCGGTGGTCGGCACCATGTGGTCACGATCGGGCGGCGTCCCCGCTCACCCGGACAACGCCTATCGCATCCTCCACGACCAACAGCAGTTGGCGCTGGTCTTTCCCGAAGGCACCAAGGCGACATCGAAGACGTACGCCGACCGCTACCGCCTGCGGAGGTTCGGACGGGGCGGATTCGTGGAACTGGCCATGCGGGCCGGTGTGCCGATCATCCCCATCGCTGTGGTCGGCGCCGAGGAGTCGATGCCCATCGTCTTCCGCCTCACCAAAGTGGCCAAGGCGCTCAACCTTCCGTACTTCCCGGTCACGGTCAACTCACTTCTGCTCGGCCCGCTCGGGTACGTGACGTACTTTCCGGCCAAGTTCAAACTGCGGGTGCTCGACCCGATCACCTTCGATGTGGAACCTGGCCTCGAGCGCTACTCACGCAGCAGGGTGATGGACGAGGCCGAGCGCATCAGGGCATCGATGCAGGACACCCTCCACGACATGCTGCGCGAGCGCCGCAGCATCTGGTTCGGTTGATCTGATGGGTCGACGCGTACTGATCACCGGTCTCGACACGTTTTGGGGCGGACGCATGGCTCAGGCGCTCGAAGCCAAGCCGGACGTCGAGATGATCCTCGGACTCGGAACTAAAGAGCCCCGGGTGCCGCTCGATCGCACCGAGTTCGTGCGGTCGGACCAGAAGTACTCGATATTGAGCCGCATCGTGCGTGCTACCCAGGTCGACACCATCGTCCACACCTTCCTCGAGACCAACTCAGTGACCGTTCCAGCCCGGACGCTGCATGAGATCAACGTCATCGGCACCCTCAACCTGCTGGCTGCCGCCGGCGCCAGCGGGACCTCGGTGCGCAAGGTCATCATCAAGTCCTCCACCCACGTCTACGGGTCAGCCGAGCAGGATCCGGCATGGTTCAGCGAAGAGGACACCCGCACGGGGCCGGTGCGGACCAGGCTCGAGCGTTCGCTCATCGAAGTGGAATCGCTCGTGCGCGACTTCACCGATGACAATCCCCACCTAGCAGTCACGGTCCTGCGGTTCGCCAACGTGCTCGGGACCGACATCATCACCCCGATCAGCTACGACCTGCGTCGCCGACTCCTTCCCAGCATCGCCGGATTCGACCCCCTCGTGCAGTTCGTCGAGGAAGACGACGTCGTCCGCTCCCTCGAGTTCGTGACGGAGAACCGGATCCCCGGCGTATTTAACGTGGCCGGCGAGGGAAAGATCCCCTGGAGTGAGGTGGCCTCCATCAGCGGTGCCCACCTGCTGCCGCTCCCACCGTTCGGGCCACGCCTATTTGCCGCTCCGCTCGAGCGCCTGAGCCGGGTCCAGTTCCCACCCGAGATGGAGGGCCTGGTGCGCTATGGGCGCGGCGTGGACACCTCGAAGTTCCGTGAAGCCGGGTTCGATTACCGCTACTCGACGGCTGGGGCGGTGCGCAGTTTTGCTCGGGCCAACAACCTTCGGCGCGCCACCGGTTCGGCCCCCCCGGGGTATCGATACGAACAAGATGTCGAGCAGTTCTTCCGGCACTCGCCGGCTGTGGTCCGCGGCGTCGACGCCTGAACGAGTCCGGATCAACCGGCCAGTGCGGCCGGTCCCCAGGTGCTCTGATCCGGCTCTAGTACTGGCCCAGCCATTCCGCCCGCAGGGCTGGGGCCCGCGCTGCCCACTCGTCGGAGATCATGGCGTAGCGCACATGGTCCTCCCACTCGCCGTTGATCTCCAGGAAGCCGATTGCGGTTCCCTCGTCGCGCAGCTCGAGCTTCTGGGCCACCCTCCGGCTCGATGCGTTGCGGGGGATGATGGCTACCTCTACCCGGTGCAGTCGGAGTGTCTCGAAGGCGAACTGGAGCACGACCACGACGGCTTCGGGTATCAGCCCGAGTCCGGCCACGTCCTTGTCGATCCAGTAGCCGATGGCTCCGTTCTGAAAGGGGCCACGCTGGATGGATGACAGCGTGACCTCGCCGGCGAAGCGTCCGTCGTAGAAGATCCCGAAACCGAAGCCGGACCCGAGCTGCCGCTCGCGCTCGCGCATCGAGCACCGGGCCTGAAAACTCGACTTGTCCTCGGCCGGCAGCGGGGCACCCTTGGATCGGGGCTCCCAGGGCACGAGCCAGTCGCGGCAGCGATTCCGGACCTCCATCCATGCCTGGTAGTCGGACTCCACCAGGCTGCAGAGGCGAATGCGGCGGCCAGGGAGATCGAGTGAGCGGATCTGCGGGGACCGCAGGCTGGGGCTCATTGCACAGCCTCGCGGAGCGCGGCCGTGCCAGGGGGCTCTATCACTGGCGTTCTCTCACTACACGGTTGCCTCGGGATCGCTGGCCATGGCCCGTTTCCGACCTGCGTCGACAACGCTGCCTGCCCCCCGAGAACGTTCACCGGAACATGGTAGGTCACCTGCTGCAGGGCGGGGCCAATTGCCAGGCTGGATCACCACCTTGGGCGGTGTTGTCGCCGTCTGCAGCCCCACGTCACGATCAGTCGGCGAATTTCATCGATGAGGTACAGTCGCCGCAATGTCCACGGGTGCACGCCACGACGCACGCCCGCCCGGATCGCCTCCCGGCGGGCCCGGCCGCATCAGTTCGTTGACGCGCCAAGCGGTGGCCGTTCTGCCGGAGGGAACCATTCCGGTATCCGTGGGCCTGATCATCACCGGAGCCACGGCCTATGCGTATCTGATCTTGACGGCCCGGGTCCTCGGTCCGGCAAAGTATGCCCCCTTGTCGGTGCTGTGGGCCATGGTGTTCCTCGTCGGTCCTGGCGTTTTCTTGCCGCTACAGCAAGAGGTGGGCCGGCTCTTCGCTCAACGCAGGGTGGAAGGAAAAGGCACGGCCTCCCCGTGCCGGGTCATCTCTCCAATCGCCTGATCTGCCAAGGCTGCCGCCAGATACTCGATCACCTTGACACTCGTCATGGGGTCCAAGTTGTGATCCGGATGGACCCCTTGTCTCGGGTAGCCTTCGCAGCCATGGAGCACAACGAGTCGACTGCCCTTTGTTGGCTGTTGGCGCTGAGTCGATGACTGCCCTGCACAAGGTCCACGCACATCCGGCCGAGGACTTTCCGGGGGGAACCGAACACCACCGCCTCTTTCCGTCACTGGCGGCTCTGATGATCTTCCTTATCGCTGGCGTCCTGGCGCCGCTAACCGTCGGCTATCTCCACATCTCCCACAGCCCTCAGTTCTCGGAAATCGACGAGATCAACCACTACGACTACATGACCCGGCTGGCGGCCGGAGGGTTCCCCCGCCTAGGCCAGGACATCCAGCCCTCCAGCATCAGCGCGCTCCAGTGCCACGGTCTCGATCTTCCCGGAGTGACCATCCCACCATGTGGTGCACCGTTTACCGCTGCCGACCGTGCCGGTTTTGCCGCCACCATCTCCCAGTACGAGGCCCAGCAACCTCCCACCTACTACGCGGCGGGAGTGCCGCTTCGTTGGGTCGCCATCCACGTCTTTGGGTTCAACGACTTGGTGGGCACCCGGGTGATCGGACTGCTGTGGCTGATCGCTGGCATGTTCTGCTTGTGGGCCGCTGGGCGGATGCTGGGGCTATCCGCCGCTCTGCTCGGTGCCGGAATCCTGCTCATCACCACGTCACCCGTCGTGATGGACAGTGCCACCATCGTGTCGAACGATGCGGGCGACATCTTCGCTGGAGCACTCATCGTCCTCCTCGGCGTGCTGGCCTGGCGCAAGCCCTGGCGGTTCATGCCCCTCACTCTGTTCGCCGCTGCTTTCGTACTGACGTCGACCAAGTCGGTGGCAGTGCTGCCCGTGTTGGCGATCGGCTTGCTCTTCGGAATCCTCGAATGCACCCGCTCAGGTCGCGATCCCTGGGGTTCACCGGCACAGGCCGTCCGCCGGTGGCTGGCCACAGGGGGGGTCCTTGTCGCCGGGGGGATCCTCTCGGTCATGACGTGGATCGTGGTCAGCCACGCCTTGTCGACCATCAACCCGGTAAATGTTCCGACGTGGCAGGTCCTGCGCGGCAAACCCAACGGACTCACCGACGTCCTGAGGGAGTCCGTCACCATGCTTGCACCGCTGTCGAACTCGTTCGGGGCCATCTACCCGGGCGGCACGGCGGTCACCATCCACTCCATTCGTTGGTACAACGTGGCACTGGTACTGGCCTACCTGCTGACGGTTTTGGTGCTTGCCGGAGGCCTGTCGGGACTGTTTGCCAGTCCGCGCCGGTGGTTTCATTGGACGGGCATGGTGGCGGTCGCCAGCCTCTACGCCGGAGGCATCGCTCTCGGCTACTCGATCCACTACGCATACAAAGTCGACGCCGGCCTGAGCGGCCGGTACGGACTGGCGCTTGTTCCGCTCCTCGTCATCACTCTTCTCGCCGCCAGTCGGGGCAAGTGGGTCCTCGGTGGGATATGGGCGTTCGGCGCATTCAGCTTCGCCACGACCGCCTTCGTCATTCTCTCCTGACCAGAGCCCTCAAGCCCGTTCGAATGCAGCTCGACAGTCATCGGGGGCCGGCGTTCGAGTAACGCCATCCAACGTTCGTCCTCGTCGACAAGCCGGTCGGTACGGCCGGACTCGAACCGGCTCAGGTTCTGGCTGGAGTACGGGTCGCCCAAGAACAACGCGTCCCCTCGGGTGGGGGATGTCAACCAAGCCTGGAGAAGGCTCAGACGCATTGCAGTACAACTACGACTGCCTCGGACACCAAGCTCTGGCTGGCAACCGCCTGGTCGATCCAGTATCCGATAGGGCCGTTCTGGAAGGGCCCGCTGGATCGACGACGAGTCACCTCGCCGACGAACCATCCATCGACGACGACCCCGAAGCCGCAACCCGAGCCGAGTTGCCACTCGCTCTCGCTCATGGAGCGCCGAACCTGGAATGGTCCTCAGCTGGCACTAGCGCCCTTTTGGACTTTGGCTCCCACCTGCCGAGCCGGTACTTGCGGCGTCGTCGACCTCGAGCCGGGCGGCGAAGTCGGAATCGACCGGCGTGGCCCGCACGACCCGATGCCCCGGACGTTCGAGATAGCGCACCGATCATGTGCGGAGCAGTGCGGATATGTCCGACTACCGGACCCCGGGATCAGAGCGTCTGCCGTCTCGCCGTAACCGTCATCCGGGACCCCGACCGCCATTCCCGACCGACCCGTAAGGGTGAATCCGGACAGGGTCGATCATCGCTCCGTCGCTGCATGGGGAGGCACCGACGTGTAGGAAATCCTTCACGACTGCATGTCAGGCCACGACGGACTAACCGGCACCAACCTCCGGAGGGGTGATCCTTGGCCCAGGCATGGCACCGGGCGGCGCCCCGGCCCGCGCCGTTCACTGATCGGGCCGGCCCCTGCCCAGACGGCAAGAGCGGGCTCGAGGAGTGCAGATCAAACCCGTCCGGCGCCCGCGACGCTCCTGCACGGGGCGGTACGACGCCACCACAGGTTGCCCCGAAGCTCCAGGGGGTCGGCCCGCCTCCAACGCAAGGTATCCTTCGTCGGTCAGACCACCCAGGACGAGACCACGGCGAAACTCGACACGTCCTGGCCCCCGCCGGACACACCATCGGACCCCAATGACCCCAGACTCCCGCCAGACACGACCAGCTCCCACTTCGATGGGCGGTGACTCCTCCGGTACGGTGCATGCGGCCGTGTTGCCCGGGGAGCGTGCTGAGGATCCATGGGTGACGCTACGAACCTGCGTCATCGTCCCCGCATTGAATGAGAGCGGTTCGGTCGCCGCCGTCATCCATTCGGTCCATACCGCCATGCCGGGGGCGCAGGTTGTCGTCGTCAATGACGGGTCCACCGACGACACCGCACACCAGGCAGCGCGTGCGGGTGCCATAGTGGTCACGCTGCCGGTGAACCTCGGGATCGGCGGGGCAGTCCAGACGGGCTACCGCTACGCACTCCGCAACGACTTCGACGTGGCGATGCAGATCGACGGCGACGGCCAGCACGAACCTTCGGAGGCGGCACGCCTCTTCGGCCCCCTCGTGGCTGGGCGAGCAGACATGGTAATCGGATCGCGGTGGCTCGGTCGTGGGGACTACGTGGCGCCGCCGAGCCGCCGGTTCGGCATGCGCATCCTGGCGAGACTCGTCTGCTGGCGGGCCGGTGGTGTCTTCACGGACACGACATCTGGTTTCCGGGCCGTGGGCCGCAAGGGGATCGAACTGTTCGCCGAGGACTATCCGACCGACTTTCCCGAGGTGGAGTCCCTCGTCGTCGCCTCGAGGAACGGACTACGCATCGAAGAGGCACCGGTGCGGATGACCCACCGGCAGCACGGTAGATCAAGCATCGCCGGACTCAATTCCGCTTACTACATGGTCCGGGTGATCGTCGCCCTCCTCGTCGTGAGCCCACGGAGGCGGAACCAGTGAGGGCCACCATCCTGGCCCTCGTAGTCAGTCTGGGGTTCTTCCTGCTGTCGCTCTACGCCATCCGTCGCCAACGCCTCCGTGAGCGCCAGGCCCTGCTCTGGATGGGCGTCTGCCTCATGATGGTGCTGTTGAGCGCCACATTGCCGCTCCACGTGCTCGACCGGGTCTCCCACTTCGTGGGCATCGCGTACCCACCGGACCTCATTCTGCTCGTCGCCGTGCTCTTCCTGGTCGCCCTGGTGTTCCAACAGTCGCTCGCCCTGGCCCGCCTCACGGCGAAACAGACGGTGCTCGTCCAGGAGATCGGCTTGCTGACGGCGAGATCGGACATGCAGCCCCGGAGCGACGAAACCAGCACACCGGGTGCCGACATGCCTGCGGTGGACGCCATGAACCCGCTCAGGGACCGGTAGCCGACCCACCATGCAGTCGTGACGCTGACGAGGATTCGGTGGACGGCGAGCCGGTGCCGGTACGCGCGTCGGCCGCTGATGTCGCAGGACACCCAGCGACGTGAACGGTGAGTGACGCCACGGTCGTACGACCTCCCCTGCCCGACACCGGCCACCGCCGGCGACGGCCCGGGCGCCGATCGACGTGCGATCGCATCCTAGGGTTGGTCGCGCTGACGGTAGCCCTCGCCTGGGCCGTCGTGGCCACCGCACAGGCCTTCACCGGGACACCGTCCGGAGGCGGGTGGTCGTCCGTGCGAGCCCAGCTCCACTGGGTCCCCACGATCCTCACCTCCGTACCGCGCAACCTGGGCACGTTCCTGGTCGTCTCTTGCGTCGTCGTCGCCATGGGCTTGCCGGGAACGCTGCTCCTCCGACTTGCCCGCGTGCACTGGCACGATCGGTTCGAGCACGCCGTGTTCGCCATCGCTGCAGGACTGGCCGGCTGGGTGCCCGTGCTCCTGCTCGTGGGGACGTACGTTGGCCTGAGTCGCCTGGAGGTCGCCGTGACCACCGGCGTCTACATCGCGCTTCCGGCGCTGAAGGTCCTCCCTCCCCTTATGGCGCGGATCGCGGACGACACCCGGGGGCTGATGAACCGGGCCGTGAAACGAGCCAAGGCCCGGTTCAGGTGGCTAGACGCTCTGCTGGTGGTCGTCCTGCTCGCCCTGCTCTACATGGCCCTGCTGGGCGCGTTGATCCCGGAGGTCCAGTTCGACGCACGGTGGTACCACCTCGGCTCGGCGGCCCACTACGTCGAGGTCGGCCACTTCTACAACATCGTGGCCGCGACCCACGATCCCGCCCTCGGCCTCAATCCCTACCAGGAAGTCGGCTACACCGGGTTCTTCGCCCTCGCCGGGGCCCATGCGTCCAAGGCGTTCGCCTTCCTCGACCTCCCGCTCATCTGCGCCGCGATCATCGCGTTCGCCCGGGTGCATTTCGACTCCACCCGTCTCGGACTGCTCGCCGCGATCGCATTCGTGTCCGTCCCCATTGCGTCCTGGTCCGCCGCGACCGCCAGCAACGACCTTCCGGTGGCGCTATACACCCTCATTGCCGTCCACGCCGTCTTCTGCTGG